>JAYSTK010000001.1:0-2391 GCA_043719825.1 Candidatus Kaiserbacteria bacterium
GAGTGGGCGGAAAAAATGCAGAAAGCGAAGCAAAAATTATTCGAAAGCTTCAGGAAGTGATACTCTTAGTTCATGCTCATTCTTGGGTTGGAAAATACTTACCTCCGCGGAAGCTCGTCTTTAATCCCAATCTTGTCAGTTAAAATAAGGTGCGGATAGTCAAATACATCACGGGTAAGTTTGTCATACATGCCGATACGATATTTCAAGTCATCAGATTCAAACGCAGAATAGCGGATTTCAACCCCAAGCTCAGACTCCAATGATCGGATGGCTGTCTCTACTTTCAACGCTGAATACTTTTTCATGGCAAGCAATATGTCCAAACGTTGATCGAAATCCCGAACAAAAATACCTGCGATAACTACAAAGTCCATTGCTCCCGCTTTTCGCAAATGATTCATTACAGTCTTACCGTTTATCGGTGCTGTTTCAAAAAGGAACGTTTGGAGTGATTGCAGATTGACAAAATTCCGATTCAAAGAGTATCCAATAGCCTTAACTTTTTTTTCACTTCCTTCAGCTTGATAGAGAAAAGATTTTTTCTTAATGACTTCTGCACGTTCAAGTGCATTCATCTCAGTACGTGCAGTTCGGCGCACCAACCGTGCACGTCGACTGATCTCATCAAAAGTAAATTCTTTTGATGGGTTAAATAGGAAAAACCGGAGCAATTTCACTCGAGCTTGACTACCAAACAGAATGGTTAATGGATCAGTCATAACAGATTATTGTGCTCGGGATTATAGCACCAATGTGACTACCTACAGTCTTGACGGCAGGCTCTCTGTGATGCGCACAAACGCCACACCCTAAGTGTAGCGTTTGAGCAATGCCTTCAACTTCACAAAGTACGAAATTACCCCATCCCGTTAATTGCCTGACTTAAGTAACCTTCAATACTTTCTGCGAGATTACCACCATCAGCAATGACGGGTGAATGCATAACAAGAATACCATCAACAACCGTATACACACCTTGCATTACCTCTTCTTGAGCACTCTGAGAAATACTAATGCCTTTTAGTTTTTCGTTAATAACTGCTTTAATACCAGGGTCGATGCAAAACTTTGTTAATACTGCTTCAAGACGGTCAAAACAAAAACGATGAAACATTTCCGTATAATAATCAGTTTCAAAAAATGTACCTCCAGAAGCAGTATTGAAAGATTCCAAATCAATATTCCACTCCAGTGGCTTTCCTACAATACCTTCTACGCGTGCTTTAAAATCTGCAATTTCACCCGCCTCAAACATTTTCATGTTCGCTGTTCCAATCAAACTCATATAAATTATGGTAATTAATTAAACTACTGTTGTAGTATATCAGAAGTATAAAGCCGTCTCTCATCTAACAAAAAGATATTTTGCATATACACAAAAACACGGACATCTGATCTAACCCCCGAAAACCGTACAAGTAAAACACCTGTACGGTTTTCTTCGTATAATGGTTAAGAACATCATATGAAAACAAAACGCTTCACTCTCAGTGAGGGTCAACAAGAGCAGTTGCGGAATTGTCCGCAGGTGAAAAAGGTATCAGCCCGGACAATCCAATTCACCGCCGACTTTAAGCAGTACGTACTGCGAGAATACGCCAAAGGAAAATCTCCTAATACCATCTTCGCCGAGGCTGGTATATCACAGGAGTGTCTAGGTACAGACTACGCCAAGGAGAAGACACGGGCGTGGCGGAAGTTGGTAGACAAATACGGTATACAGCACTTGAACACAGAACATCGTGGTAATCACGGTGCCGCGTTGGCCGCTTGGCGTCAGAAGACTAAAACGTACGCTGTTATGACCAAGGAACAGAAGATCGCATACCTGGAAGCTGAAAATGAAGCGCTCGAATACGTTCGTCGCCATTTTGGACTTCCTCCGTCACTCAGAAAAATATCACGCAGCTCACGACGGAGGAAAAATACCAAGTCATAATTAATATGACCAAAGGAAGCATTTCGCTTCGCTGCGTGATACTCGGTTTGTCTCGGGACACATACTATCAACACCCGAAACGACTAACCATTCGTCAAACCAATGATCGTAAAGTGGTTGACCAGCTGCGCATCATCGCTGCGGCAAAGAAGTTCAAACTAGGCATTCAAACGCTCACTATGGCATACATCCGCCAGTATCATAAGCCTATCAACCACAAGAAGGTGGCCCGTCTCAAACGAGAATATGCTATACCGACGAAGATACGAATGAAGCGCTTCGCCAAACCACAACAACCTAAACCAACCATTGGTATGATCATTCCAGACAATATTATCAACCGGCAGTTTCAATTGGAGACACCGTATCACTTCACTGGTACAGACGTGACGTATCTTTGGATTACTCAGCAAAATCGATTCGCCTATTTGGCGATTGTACGTGATATG
>JAYSTK010000002.1:0-2374 GCA_043719825.1 Candidatus Kaiserbacteria bacterium
GTCAACACCACATTTCCGTGGGGTTTTACTGATGAATTTTACTACCAATGGAATGGTACAGGAGGTGCATGGACAAGCTTTATTGGTATCGGGAGAGAACCTCTCGGTGTCGGCCAAACGTCTGCTGATGTGTATAACTTTACTCCAACTCAAGGGGGGACACTCTATTTTAGACATTGCGTAGATTCGCTTAATGCAATTAATGAAGGAGTCAACGAAACACCGAATTGCAGCGAAACGAGTGTAACGGTAGATCCTGGGATACCTCCAAACATATCAGCATTCTCTGTCTGTCTTCAAGCAGAACCAACTACATGCACAAATGCATTTGGGACAGTCATGGTTCCTGCGAGCACTTCTCTTACTATTGCATGGGCGGCGACGGCTGATACCTGCAGTGTGATTAGTGGCCCAGGCTTCATTATTCCAGGTAATGTAACTACAGGGAGTTCGAATTTTAATGCTGTCAGTACACCGAGCGAATCACATCGGTATCAAATTGGCTGCCAGTACGGCTCTAGTGCTCCCGTCGTTTCATGGATAGATGTAATAACTGCCCAGCAACTACCTACTTTGACTTCAGCTCAAACGGTTGTAATAGAAGGCAATAGCACAACTCTCTCATGGGATACCAATAATGGTGATGCAAGCCTCTGTACACTTAATGGAGGGGGTTTGAGTGGGAATGCTGTGCTCACCGCTGGCTCAGAAACGGGGAGCACTAACGTTTCTATCAACGGGCGAACTACTTTTGTACTCACGTGTGGCGCACTCTCTGCAGTAAAGACCATAGAAATCATTCCTACCGGTTGGGAAGCGTAAATAAATTAGTAAAACCCACAAAAAGTACCTCACGAGAGGTACTTTTTGTATCCTCAATTCACATAAAACTTTGAACTAGTAAATATTTTTTACAGGGTATCCTGTAATCTCTGCTTCATTTTCAGTTTTAATCCACTCATTGTGTCCAAAGGGATTGTAAATAAGCTCACATGCATTTTGCTCATTCACAATTTTAAAGAATGGACCTCCATTAATTGAGTGATTAAATGTCCATTTGATTCGCTTTATTGAATCGTCTCGTTCGCACATTTTTTTAAATGAAAACCAATACTCATAGGGTTGACAGCGACTCCATGCAAAAGTTGAGCGTGCATTTCGTTCCTGCATCCTTCCATCAGAAAAATATATCTCTGCCTCTGAGTAACATTGGTGGTTAGCCTCAAACATATAGAGTCCATATTTGTTACCCTCCATAGTGAGTTTTTCATCTCCGGGAATGAGCTTGGGACTAAGCTGCAAAAAGAGGAGTATCGCTACAAATACCCACCCCATGAGAGATTTTTTGTCGAGAGGTACGGGGGTGTATGTATAGAGCGGACCAAAGAGAATGAGTAAAAAAGGGAGTACGGTTGCGGGGTATCGATATTCCACCAACATGCCAGAGTACAGATGGAACAATACAAAAAACCAGAAAAAAATCCGCTGCACCCTTATATTTTTCGAAAGCAAAAACCAACTTCCAATCATTTCTACGATAATAACTAAGTTCGTCACAAGTGGAATTGACCAGTATGGAAAGCCAGGAATACCCAACCGGAGCGCAGTAAAATAACTCCCCTCAATCCAACTTGGATGGATTTTCGCAGCAGTAGAAAGAACGTATAAAAATACCAATGTAGTCTTAAGAAAGAATTCTTTGTGCGGAAGAAAGAGGAGAATAACTCCAAAACAAATAAGATAGTATTCAAAATTTGCTGAACGAGTATCGGTCGCAAAAAAAATGTGTGCACTATGCCATAAAAAAATGGGTAAAAGAAAAAACTGAGTTTTTCGCCACTCCTTCTTAAATATGAGATACACACACCATCCGAATAGCGCAAAGAATCCCATATACACCGCGTTATGTGAATACCCGTGTGGGAGAGCATTTAAAAAATAAAATGATTCGCATGATTGAAAATAGGGAGGGCATATATAGTTGAGATTTTCGAGTGCACCCTTTGTAATGCTCGTGTCAGAAATCCAAGTAGAAAAAACAAGAAAATATACAAAAACTAGAGCCCCGAGTGACCATTGGAGTATCTTATTTTGAGCTATTTCGTTAGAATACATACAAAATCTAATATAATTTAAAACGTTTAAGAAGCGGAATTCCTACGTGCACCCCTACCATGTACACAATTGACACTCCCAAAATAACCCAGTAAAGGACTGAAATTAATGGGTAATATTCGTGTATAAAAATTTGAAGGGCGGGTGGATAGTATGAGTCTTCGGAATTAAGACCATACAAAACTATAAGGCGAGTTCCTTCGTCAGTGTGATAAACATCATATACACCCAATTTTGATTCTTTCTCATCTTTTTCCAT
>JAYSTK010000011.1:0-2204 GCA_043719825.1 Candidatus Kaiserbacteria bacterium
GCAAGCATCATCAGTGCCTCTTCAATTCCCTCAGGGTAAATATCCCAGTCCATGTCAGTTTTTATATACGTAGTTCTGTCTCCGAATTTTTTGTGAAAATAGTAATTAAGCCCAATAGAATCACACTTCCTATACACCCGATTCATAAATCGGTATGTCCAAAAATAGTTTGCAACTCGTGCTTTGAATTTATTTATAGGATTTGAGTTGGAATGAAAAAGAATGACATGTTTAACGACACTCACATCAGTATTTGCAGAAACCTTTTTAATTTCCTCATACGCACGATTATGTGCGTATGCTAGATTTTTCATTACGCGTAAATAGGTAAAAAGAGGCGCAAGTCCCTTTTTTGCTTTTGATTCAAAAGTACGTCCTGAATTAGTAATGGCAATCGCGTCAGTAAGCACAAAACGCTTAAACGGTGGCCAGCTCCCTCGGAGCCATCCATTTGATCCGTACACGTTTGGCTCATTCATTGTTGAAAAGTCTGAACACAGGTCACCCAATTTGGAAACCACATACGCACAGTAACGAGCAAATATTTCAGGTGATTCCTTTTGCTCAAAACCTCCTCGTTCAGAGAACCAAAGAGGGAGCGTAAAGTGCCAAAGTGTAATGTACGGTTTCATTCCACGAGCGTGAAGCGCTTTGAGAACGTTACGGTAATGGGTGATTGCCTCATCATTAAATTTTTCTGCTTCTGGCTCAATGCGTGCCCATTCAACAGAAAATCGATGCGCATTGTGACCGAGAGATTTTGCAATATCAAAATCAGACTCAAATCGATTGTAGTGATCGCACGCTATTCCACAATAGGGTACTCTCCCCTCCTCGGCAGCCTTTGACCAATCAGTATTAATAATACCTCCTTCAACTTGGTACGATGCCGTGGCCGCTCCCCACATAAATCCTTTTGGAAATTGTTTCATACCACTTAATTGCGTTTCAGACATTATGAAATAGTATAGCAAATGTGGCCGAACGCTTCGCGTTCGGCCACTTCAATTCATTCATTTTTCGCTTTCCGCTTAATCATGTGTAGCGACATTCACGGTACCGTATCTCGGAAGTACCATGATGTGGAACACCGATTGGAAAAACTCTTCAGTAACCTCGACAAGACCCTTTTCCTCAAGTTCTAACAAACGTATTCTTAGCCATTTGATTTCTTTTTGGCTTAAAAAGCGTTTTGTAATGTCTATGGTTGCACCTGTCGGATGAGTGGACATTCGATCTCCGAAGGTTGCTGCCGCATTTCTATTAATCAGCTGCAAGAATCCTTGATACTCTACAGTTCGTACTGCTGAGCTCACCCTCAGAGAAGTTTTGTGGATAGTGAAAAATTCATGTCCAAGATCAGTGAGAAATTCAGCTACCCAGGGCCTCACCCACGCCCATTTCTCATCTAATCGAGAGTCGGTTTCGACTCCTGATGCACGTGGGACTTTAACGAGAATGCCTGATCGCTTCAATATTTCAAGCATTTCATTACTTTCAATGCGAATGAGTCCAGCTTCATCGGCCTCACGATTTTCGTTTCGCTGAGAATCATGAGTGCCTTTTAAGCTAACTTCAGCACTCACATTTGCCCCGAGAAGGCAAAGCGCAAGTACATAACTCAACATGAGTATGTTCATTTCGATCCTCCATAGAAATCAAAAAACCATTTTCCTATTAAAGGGTACTATATTACAACATAAATAAATAGCATTGAATGCATCTGACTTTCAAATGCGTGTGAGGATGCTCACTTATTAAATTCATGCCCTACCTATATAAGTACGCTATTGAATTTCTTTGAAACTTTGTGGGGCTAGATACTTTATCCATTTGGTATACAGATCAGTCGTCGCAATGACATCGCGCGCATTATATCGTGCGATGTCGCCGAACTTTTTCATCCGAAAAAGTTCGGCGACATCATCTCCCGCAATCCCCTCTGCTTTTGGACTCTTGATTCCAAACGCTCTACAAAAAAGATGCAGGGACGGCCGTCGGTGCATCGCTCCATAAAAGGTCATCTGATCTTGAAGATCGACATGACGCGCATGCTTCTGTTGGTACAAATATCTGCCATCCATGAGGTCGTGCGTGGGCCTTATACCATGAATTGCCGAACGCAGATTGAGAAAAGGAATATCAAATCCTCGCCCGTTGAATGTTACAAACGTATTATACTCTTTTGCACCCTCCCAAAAATC
>JAYSTK010000101.1:0-1396 GCA_043719825.1 Candidatus Kaiserbacteria bacterium
GAGATATTTTAGAAAGTTGTGGATTGGTGACAAAAAAAGCATAGCGGCCTAACCTCGTTGGTGTCTAAACCAACCCGTCAAAACGACGAGAAACGAGAAAAGGCGCTATGCTAAAGTTAGTAACACCGAAAGTTGTGGACCGCAAAGATTTTGAATTAAGCTTAGATGAAATTGCGCGCGAAGGCGCGCGTAGATTACTGGTTCAAGCGTTGAATCTGGAAGTCGAAGACTACATCGAAAAAAATAAAAACGAAGTTAATGAAAACGGCCGTAGGCTCGTCGTAAAAAACGGCGTCGGAAGACCACGCTCGGTCACGATGGGTTCGGGCCACGTCGAAGTGTCGGCACCACGCATCAACGATCAGCGTGACGGCGAAAAATTTACTTCGATGATATTACCTCCGTATTTACGAAAATCCCCAAAAATAGAAAGTCTGCTGCCCGCACTTTATTTAAAAGGGCTATCGACGAATAATTTTAAGAATGTATTAAGTGACTTACTTGGTGAAGGGACTTTGGGTTTGTCGCCAGCATCGATTGTGAAATTAAAAGCGGTCTGGGAAGATGAATTCAAAGTCTGGTCGAAGCGAAAAATCACGAAAGAATATGTGTACGTGTGGGCTGACGGCGTGAATGTTGAAATTAGACTTGGTGAAGACGAAAAAGTTTGTCTGCTGGTGATGATCGGCGTGACGGAAGACGGCAACAAAGAGCTCTTAGCGGTTGAAGGCGGATACCGTGAATCGAAAGAATCATGGCTTGGCGTTATGCGGTCGCTGGTGGCACGCGGACTGAAAGCGCCAAAGCTTGCTTGCGGCGATGGGGCTTTAGGTTTTTGGGCGGCACTACGGGCCTGTGACGGCTTTAAGGACACGAAAGAACAGCGGTGTTGGGTACATAAGATCGCAAATGTTTTAGATAAACTTCCAAAGCGTTCGCAGCCGAAGGCGAAAGAACTATTGCACGAAATGATGAAATCTGAAAATAAAACTGCGTCGAAGAAAGACTTAGATTTTTTTGAAAAAAGTTACGCTGAAAAATACCCTAAGGCCGTTGAATGTCTGGTTAAAGACTGGAAAGTATTAACAAATTACTTCGACTTTCCAGCAAGTCACTGGATCCATCTTCGAACAACGAATCCGATCGAATCGTCTTTTGCGACGGTGAAATTACGAACGAAAGTAACCAAAGGTGCGGGATCAAAATTAGCTGCCGAAATGATGACGTTTAAATTACTAAAAGAATGTGAAAAGAAGTGGCGTAAGATTAATGGCGTTGCAGAAATAAAGAATTTACTTGAAGGACTTGCATACGAAGACGGAATCATGTTACCCAATAAAACACATCACGAGACCGCCGCTAGCTGATGGCCCGTCCACAACATTTTGAAATACCT
>JAYSTK010000102.1:0-3533 GCA_043719825.1 Candidatus Kaiserbacteria bacterium
TGACCTGGAACTTCGATACTGCGGCACCAGTCGCTGGTCCGTAGAACTCTGTTTCCATTCCTGCTGAACCTACACCTGAAGCTGATACGCGAGTATCTGTCTCAGAGTTAAGGAACTGCTGGAGTTTCATAACGTCCGCACCTGTTGTGCCAGCCTTAAGGCTGCGTGTCCATGTGTATGGGCACATGCTTCGTACACCGGCTTCATTACCTGTCTGGCCCTGAAGTGATGCAACTTGTGCGAGTAAATCATTGATCATTTGTTGGAGTTCCTCCGCTGTTGCTGCCTTTGCAGGTGTAGCAAGCGTGAAGAGCATCGCAACGGCAACAAAAGCTACAAAGAGCTTTGATGCCATAGTGTGTGCAACTGTATTCATAAACTGTATAACTTGTTTAGTTACCACTAAATCTACTAATAAGAATTAATTCTCATTGGCGAATCCCTCGTCGAAGAGATTCGCCGATTTCACTACCTCGCTTAACAGTGTGGCTTTCGACACCCACACACGCGAGTTAGCTACAAAACATAAACTGAATGCAATCGGAACAGATAGCTAAGGGACAAGGAAATGCTGAAAGCACATATACATATATATGTGTAAATTGTGAGTACATCTGTACTCGTGTGTAATTTTCAAAAAACATCGATGCCGCCATCTCTTTTTAAATCGTGCGATTTAAAAAAGAGCGCGTCAGAGCGCATGTCAACAGTATACCAATACTGATGACGAACTCACTTCTTTAGTGGTGTGGATAGTTGCCACATATCATCAAGATAATATGGTGATTCTTAACCTTTTCACCTCCAAATGAAGAATACGAAAGGATAAGCTTTGGGTAACACAAAGTCAACCAAAACAGAGCCCTCTCTACCAAATAATGACGTATTGATTACCTATTTCTTACCGTTATACGATCGAACATTTAGTGATCTGAGGGTCTAGATAAATGACTTTAAGAATAATAAGTCACTTACAAAGTCCTAGAGTAAATGTCGCTTGTGTTTATAAGACATACAGAAGCGTCAACATAGACGTTAAGCCAAGGTATATCTACTCCATCGTCTTTCGCCATTTTTCTGTAAGACACCTTCAGCTATAAGAGACATTAATTCTCGTTGTATTGTCTTTTCACTACAATCAGTCACGCTTGCAGATATGTCTTTTATGGTCGCATCTCCTTTGTCTTTTATGATACTTACTATGCGTTCACGACGTCCTTTAGTAGCACCATTTGAATTTGGTGTATTCGCACGAACGCTTATGTCATTTTCGAGTTTTCTACTCGATATCTTTTTAATGCTTTTAGTACCCTCACTCACTCCCAATTCCTCTTTAAGCGGGTTATGCGTATCTTGAAGCAAATACTCTCTAAGACTTCTGTGCACTGAGGACATTTCATGGCGAAACACTTCTACAAGGTCTTCAGGGAGACACCGAGCTGCGGCACCTATCGTCAGTCTGCTCTGAAGAGAGATTAGAGCAATGCGAAGATCTTCAAGACGTGTGTGACGTGAACCTCGAGTTGTCTCTAGTGTCTTATGGGCGACCTCAAGTAAATTCCTTGTGTTCGCCTCAATGTCTGTTATGACTGTATCTTTTTGACTTATAGAATCTAAAGCTCGCGTTGTATAAAAGACTGCAGCAGCTATTTTTTCTGTCTTTTTAAAAATATAACGAAAATACTCATCATCATAGAGGAGTATATTAGACTTGTTTGTGACTAAATTTGTCTCTTTGCTGTCCATTATATTTTTGTCCTTAAGTTATGGCTCTCTTTTTTCTTATACACAGTATACGACATTTTGTCCTATAAAGAAAGAGTCCGCTAGCTTCGTCAGGCGGACTCTTTCTTTAATATCTCGAAGTAATTTCAACAGATTGGATGTAAGCGTGCGTGGTATCATGCTGTGTATAACAGTAACTTAAGCAGCGGTTCGATTTGGTGCGTTGTTTCAAGGCATTATGAATAGCTTGAAACCACGGCTAAGAATTTTTAATTCGCTTCGCTCATAACAAATTCTAAGCATGGCACGACGTAGAAAACATCCCCCTATAGATCACAACAGTCGTTCGTTTTTTGACGATCTTTCTCCCCATACTAAGCAAGGGATTGGGGCAATACTTTTTGTGGTACTTGCACTGTTCTTTATATTTTCTTCTCTAGGACTTTCCGGGGTGGCTGGCGAATTTACCCAAGGAGTGCTCGAATACCTCTTTGGCTTTGGGTTTGTCCTCGCACCGATCCTCTGCGGACTCTTTGTGTATGCATTTCTTAAACCGCGTGACGATAGTCATGTAAGTACATCGAAGTTTATAGGGTCGACATTGTTCTTTGTGGCGATGCTCGGTGTGTTTGAACTCTTTATTCCACATGGAGGAGGCCTTCTCGGTACTGCTTCCTCCTATCCACTCGTATGGCTTTTTGGAAAAATGGTTTCCGGAATTATTCTCGGAGCAATGATTCTCGTAGGACTTTTTCTTACTTTTAATACTAATTTCCTTCACCTCTTTAAACGTAAAATTGCAGAAGAGGAGGAAGAGGTTACGCCGATCATGGCTCAAAATACACCGTTGCCTCTTGATGAAGGTGTGGATGACGAGTCTGAGCCAGAAGAGGTGACTCCTAAGAAAAAATTTAGTGAGCGTATAGGACTATCGAAAGCGTCACCAGACGAATTTCTTGTATCGAGTTTTAGAGGAACATATGCCCCACCCCCGCTTTCTCTCCTTAATAAAGATAAGGGTAAGCCTGACGTCGGTGATGTGAAAGCAAACTCAAACACCATTAAACGGACTCTTAAAAAATTCAATATTGATGTTGAAATGGATGAGGTGACGATCGGCTCGTCCGTGACACGCTATGCAATTAAACCTGCTGAGGGCGTAAAACTTGAAAAAATTGTGAGCCTACAAACAAACCTCGAGTATGCACTTGCGGCATCCCCTATTCGTATAGAGGCACCTATTCCTGGGAAATCTCTCGTAGGAATTGAAATCCCCAACAAGGTAAAGCAAATGATCGGACTTGCGTCACTCTTTTCAGCCCCCGAATATACTGATTCACCGAAACCACTCCTCACCGCTCTTGGAAAAAATATTACGGGTGAAGCGCAATTTGCGGACATTGCACGTATGCCACACGGGCTCATTGCGGGTACAACCGGCTCAGGTAAGTCAGTTGCTATTCATAATCTTGTTATTTCACTTCTTTTCCGCAATTCTCCGGATCAGCTTCGATTTATACTCGTCGACCCAAAACGTGTCGAGCTCACGCTTTACAATGGTATTCCACATCTTCTCACTCCCGTCATTACCGATGCAAAAAAGGTAATCATTGCACTGAAATGGTCTATAAAAGAAATGGAACGGCGGCTCGACCTCCTCCAACTCAGTAAAGTGCAAAATATTGCTTCATACCACGACTCGATATACCAACCTGCGAAGCAGAAATTTGAAGAAAAAGGCTCACCAGAAACAGAGCGAGAATCTCTTCCTGAACCACTTCCGTATATAGTTATTATGATTGATGAGC
>JAYSTK010000103.1:0-1385 GCA_043719825.1 Candidatus Kaiserbacteria bacterium
AAATTTTCAATCTCTGCGGCGGCGGCCTTTTGCGTAGAAATGTCAATCAAATGGGTAACAAAATTTTCAACATTATTATTTTTATCTTTCACCACCGTGATATTAAGGTGTGCTGGATAAACCTCTCCATTTTTGCGCTGATTCCAGATTTCCCCCTCCCAAAAGCCGCTATGCATGATATTAGTTAACATGGTGGAATAAAGATGAGACTCATTTTGCTTGGCGCAAAACATGATTAAGTTTTTTCCTAAAACTTCTTTTTGTGTGTAGCCAGAGGTTTTGGTGAAGGCATTGTTAGTACGAATAATCAAGTTATTTGCATCTGAAATGATGATACTATTATGTGCATTAAAGGCTGTGGCGGCAACCCTAAGGTCATTTTCTTTCAGTTTTCGCTCCGTAATCTCCTGTAAAAAAACCACCAACCTACCACCATCGGTCTGTCTGTACTGAGCGCTTATTTCGACGTGGAAAATACTGCCGTCTTTACGTCTATGCTCCGACTCGAAGCGATCTTCGCCATTTGAGACGATATTTTGAATGTGCTCAATGACAGCTTCAGGGGATTCTTTAGCTACTAGGTCAGAAACATACATTGTGAGTAGTTCCTGCTGGCTGTAGCCACTCATTTCACAATAAGCTTGGTTGACCTCTAGCAGTTGCCCTTGCAAATCAGTTAACCAAAATCCATCCATAGAGCCTGAGAGTATTGCGCGGTGCCATTCATCACTGATGAGCAATCTATCTTGGGCTTGCTTATGCTCGGTGGTGTCATGAAGAATAGCGACACCACCATCAATTTTCCCATAGCTATCCATAGAGGGAATGCAAATTAAATTAACCCATTTTTTGCTACCCATATAATTGGTGCTGTAATAGCCGTCGTAGTAGCAAACTTCACCTTTTAGTGCTTTTTTTAATGTGGGGAGAATAGATTGACCTTGAATGAAATTTATCAGTTCAAGGCCAATCAAACTATCTGCAGGCACACCTAAAATGCTGGCGTAGCGCTCATTGCAATGCATGATGACAAGGTTAGCGTCGAAATGGAAAATGGCCATGGGCGAGTGACTCAATAATGCGTTGTAGCGGTTAGAGCTGGTACTTACCGTTCTTTTGTGTTCGCCCACTTCTAGCCGTAATACAATATTTTCTAGTAAATTTTGGTTAGCGCGGCGTATGTGTACCACAATAAAGATGAGATACACGATTGCTGCTAAGCTCATTGCTTCTGACATAGCGCTTTGGTGCATAAATAAGCGAATGATGGCTGGTATGAGTAGTGCAAAGACAAATGTGATGGCACTGATAGTATCGGCCGAATAAGTTGTGACAACACCAGCCGACACCCCTGCTAGCATAAAAACTAAAAACATTTGATGTTC
>JAYSTK010000104.1:0-1379 GCA_043719825.1 Candidatus Kaiserbacteria bacterium
AATCCCAAAGAACATACACATCATATTAGTAAGAAATTCTTCTTCTGTGCATTCTTCTTCGCCGATCATAACTTTAACAATTAGTTTGTCAGAGAAATGCCCACGAGTAATTGTGTTAGGGTATAACTGAGGGAATCCTGACACCGCAGACACATCCGCCATTTCAGGTTCAGTAGCTGCAAGTTTGATATTAACACCTAAGTTATTTTTAACCTTAATTAAACAAAGATCATGCTTATCATATTCTCGATAGCTGACTACTTTAGATTTGAGTTTTTCTTTAATTACATAACCACCACGCTGAACGACTTCACATACGTGTTTGTTTGTTAAAATGTAAGAACCTTTGTTTGAACTACTTAAGATTGAACCAGTACCACCGCTTGACGCCTGACTGTTTACAATCATAACTGCAGAGTTACGAAGTTCTTTATTCGTCACTGGTGCATTAACACTAGCGAATGATGAAAGTATAAAAATGATGAGAAAATTAAGCATTAGCGTTACTCCAGTCGATTTTAATAGTTTTATTGGTTACTGTATTGTTAGCGTTATTGGGATCTTGTCCTTGGTATTCTTGAACATCTACATTGAGACCTTGTTTTTTAAGAAAGTCTGTGACTTCATCGACCATACGTTTTTGATCTGAAGAATCTAATCCGTAAAAATTATTAGAGATAGTAAGTGAAAGCTGAGTTAAACCTTGGTTCTTAGCCTTAGTAACTAAGTCTCCACCAATGCTCATAAGAAAACTTCTCTTCTTGCCTTTAAAGATTTCTTCCTTCGATGTAGTAATAGAACGTAGTTCTTCTGCATCTGGAAAATCAATCAGTTCATGTTCATAGCTTATTTCGTTGTCGTTAGTCATTTTAACTCCTTATTTACTTAATGTATAATATTTATACACTTTTGTCAACTGTTTTTCCTATTTATTTTCTTGACTTCTCTTCTTACTTCATTCTCAAAGCTGCTTTTCATCTGATGACATGGCTTACAAAGCGCTTGTAAATTCTCGGAATCACAGAACAATCTGGCAACGTAGGTGTTCCAATCAATGAATCCATCATTTATATCGATAACTGGGTTAATGTGATCTATTTGAAGTTCGTGCTGTTTAAATACTTCAGCACAGGATTCACATCGGTATTGACCTTTATCCACTTTGACTCTGTGGTATACTTTGGTCTTCTCGGGCCAGTATTTAGACACACGCCGTAAATGCTTTAATAACCATGATTTAAATTTCTTATCTTCAATTGCTGACATATTTACTTCTTCTTGATGATAGCTCGGTGATCACAGACGTCACATGTTTTAATTATTAAGTTCAATAGATCTATATTGACAATAGTACCTTTACCGCATTCAGCACAGCCTTC
>JAYSTK010000105.1:0-3500 GCA_043719825.1 Candidatus Kaiserbacteria bacterium
TAACGAAGAAATGAACATAAGAAATATATACACTCCTAGAATCATCTTTTGAAATATAATTACCATACAATTTATCTAAATAATGCTTCTAACGAATACGCAGCTTCATTGATTACTGCCTCAATCTCACGACGACCACTTGTCACATCTTCAACCATATTTTTGAAAACGTTTTCACTGTCTCGTGGAGACGGATCAAGCCACCCGCGTGCAATGAGCCCTGCTTGCCTCAGAATTGTAGTGTAACTATCTGTTGTGGGACCACTATAGAGCGATCGGTGCACAGGAGTGAGATCAAGCTTATTTACTATTTCATTGCTCGTTTCAGCCACACCAAGTCGCATTGCGACACGGTATGCTCCTGATTGATTACGAGATGCTTTTGGGATTGCGAGCGCATAAAACGTGCCAAAATTTCTCTGCGCAGTCGCCCCTTGCGATTGCGGAACGGGAGCAATATCAAAATCCAGATTAGGATTTGCATCTTCGAGGTCTTTCCGTTCACTCCCAAATCCCAGGTAGAGGGCAAGTGTTCCTCCGGTAAATGCTCCGCGATCGAGTGGGCGTGAACGATTCCACGTGTATGCACTACTTCCTGGGGCGGCAAACTGCGTGTAAAATGCAACCGCAGATTGTGCTGGCGGCATTCCCCCACCAGGGGTGGTATTGATTGTAATGCGATACTCATCATTTATTTCCTCAACGAGTGACGTACCGGCTTGGAGGAAAAGAAGACTCAAAATGTCTTTTGCATGTTTTATGTTTATGAATTCTCCCATTCCAATTGCACTTTGAGAGAGGGTGTACCGCTCATCCGTGCGTGTGAGCGCGGGAATACCGTCAAGAAGTAGCGATTCCCATGTTTTAGGAGGTGTTGCTAAACCTGCATTTGATAAGAGTGTGCGGTTAAAATACATAACGAGAGGATCGACAGCAATCGGTATTCCATAGATACCATCACTCATCATGAAAATCCCCGCACCATCAATATATGTATCTTTAAAAGTGCGTTCAGGTAATGTTTCGTACGGAATTGAGGTAAGTTTTGACCGATACGACGCAAGCATTGTGTGCGGCATGAGGATGAGATCGGGTGAATTTCCTTCAGCAATTGCATTCAAAAGTTCATTTTCAAAGCTGCGCTCATCTATTTTTTTATAACTCACCACGTTAAAACCTTTATCAACGGTTGCGATATCTGAGAGAATAGCGGTCATCGCTCCTGCATCCACAGTGCCCCATATAGAGACACTCGCTCCATATTGAGTTTCCTCTGCAGTATCACCTCCTTTGTATATTGAAAGTGTAAAGAGACCGCCGAGCGCTGCTATAGAAAATATTGCGATAAGTATGATTTCAAAGGGGCGAAGATTCATATATAAATTATGCACGCCGAAACGCCAGTCCATAGTGGTGATCAGCTACGGGGAATGATCGATCGAACGTAAATCCATGCGTTTCGACAAGTGATTTTGCATCGTCTTCCGTGACCACGTGACTTGGATGTGGACCTATTCCTCCAAATGAGCTCATCCAATCAATGACAAAAAACTTCCCACCTTTTCGTATCACACGCGCAATCTCATTAAGTGCAGTTGCTTTGTCTTCGAGTTGGAATAAGGTATTCATGAGCATACCTGCGTCAAGAAGTCCTTCGCGGAGTTTAGTACCCTCTTGCACTTCTAAATCACACCAAATCGGATGCACATTACTAAGGCGTTCTTGTTGTACTCGTACACTCATTCGCTCGATAAGTGCTTTTTGAATTTCACATGCGTACACTCTTCCTGCACTCCCCACAGCTTGTGAAAGTGTTGTAACATAGTGGCCGACGCCCGCACCAAAATCAGCAAATACATCCCCTTCTCGTATATGAAAATGGGTAATCACTGCTTCCGGACTCATAAAAGAACGTTCTGTAGAAGAAAGCATACCAACATTATACATGACTGTGTTTGGATTTTTAACAGAAAAGGTGGAGAAAGAGGCGGAAACGCTTTGCGTTTCCGCCTCTTTCTCCGAATATTCAATTTAAGTCTGCAAAACTTGTTGAAGCCAGCACTTTTGAGAGGCATTGCGGAAACCGCAGTTGAGCATAGCGAAAAATTCGCTGATTTTTATGCGTGCCAATCAGAAGTGGTGGCGAAAGAAAGTTTCCTAATCTCAAAAATGTCACGAAGGTATTAGATGCAAGGCGCTAAGGAGTGAAGGTGGGAAGCGTACTTACTGTACGATGACTACATGAATGACGAAAGCAACGCCACATATGATACCTTCGTAGCGTTTTTATTAGAAATACACGATGGATGCTATCGAATCCCCCGGTCTCATCTTCATAACCTTTACCCCCTGCGTTTGGCGGCCAAGTAACGGAACGTCTTTGAGTGGAAGCTTTATTACCTGTCCCTTTTTACTCATCACCACAAGCTCTCCATCTATTTTTTCCTCTTTTGAAATAATTGCAGCTCCGACAACGTCACCTGTTTTAGCAGTGATTTTTGCAGTCTTAATACCAGATCCACTTCGCTTTTGCACTTTATATTCTTTTACCAGTGTTGTTTTGCCAAATCCGTTTTCCATAACCACGAGTATTTCGCTATCTTTTTGCTCCTTTTTTATCACATCTGCGGAAACAATGCGGTCTCCTTTACCGAGTTTCATCGCGCGAACTCCCGCAGCGGTGCGACCCATTTCGCGCACATCGCTTTCCTTAAATCGAATTGCCTGACCTTTAGCTGAAATAAGCGAAACTTCATCTCCCTTCCCGACAAACCGAGCAATGATAAGCGCATCATCGCCATGGAGACTAATGCCAATGAGTCCACTTCTCCGCACATCTTTAAAGCTTGAGGCGTCTGACTTCTTTGCAACTCCATCTCGCGTCACCATCATGAGTGACCAATCTCCTGCCCAATCATCTTTCCGAACCGCAAGAACTGAGGTAACTTTTTCTTCAGCAGTGAGCGCGAGGAAATTCATAATTGATTTACCTTTTGTTGCGCGTCGCCCCTCAGGAATATCGTACATTTTTGATTGATATACCTTTCCTTTATCGGTAAAGAAGAGGAGATCGCTATGTGCAGACGTCGTGAGCAGAGTCGTCACCACATCTTCTTCTTTTGTATTTAAATCCACAACTCCAACGCCGCCACGCTTCTGTACCTTGTATTCACCAGGATTAGTACGCTTTACGTATCCGCCTTGCGTTAATACGAGTACACTTTCATCATCAGCAATGAGATCCTCTTGACTCATCATTTTTACACCTCCTTTTACAATTTTAGTACGACGATCATCTCCATATTTTTCAGCAATTTCGCTCAGTTCTGTCTTCACAATGGTAAGCATTGTCTTCTTGCTCCCAAGAATTGCTTCAATTTTTTTGATGAACTCTTGCACTTCGCGTAGTTCCTCTTCAATTTTTTTGCGTTCGAGTCCTGCGAGCTTCTGGAGACGCATATCGAGAATTGCCTGCGCTTGAATTGTTGAGAATTTAAACT
>JAYSTK010000107.1:0-1347 GCA_043719825.1 Candidatus Kaiserbacteria bacterium
CCCTGAATCTCAAAACTCCCTAACCCTTGCACAGAGCCATAATCTGGTAACTGAGTAATACCCGCACATAATGCAACACATATCCCATCACTGATCGGGGAAACGAAGACACAAGGTGCAGATGCTCTTTGAGATAGTCAAACACACACTCAATCTTCGATCGTTGATTCAAGAGGTCAAGTTGCCATGCTGTTGCAATCTTCTTCTTTTGACTTGGCCATGGAGGAGAAATGATAACGGTACCGTATTGTTTTTTAATAATACTTCCCATGACTTTTGCTCCATAGAGCGTATCACCAACAGCAATAACACAGTGCCTGTTGAGTATGTGTCCCATTGCCTGTGCGTCATAGACATTAGCTCCGGTGAGTGCAAGTCCACAGAGTTTTCCATCAAGAGAAACACTCGCATGCAACTTAAATCCATAGTGCCATCCTTGCCAGTTCTTCCCAAATTGTGCTATATCCTTAGCCACTTTATGCCGATCTGCACGATGCTTCTTGCATACGGGAATCATCGTAGCATCCATGATACGGACAGGTTCGCTGTCGCAGAGTATCTCACTGAGTATGTACATCATTTCAGGAAGTACCTCGTGTGCACGACGAACAAATGTTGGATATGAGGGCATGTGTTTGAAGTCACTATGATGATACAAACACAGAGTATTGTATGCATCACGAAGTGTTTTTTGATGGAGGGTGATCGTACTCCAGAGGAGTACAGTTACCATCTCACTGTTTGAAAAGATACAGGGTCTACCGACGTGTGTGACTGTGGGAAGTACGCTATCTACCCAGCAGTATAAATCTACGATATGATGTGATTGCAAAAAGAGCATGATACGTTGTATTAGTTGATACCTATACATAGTACGTGCTCTTTTGCGTTATGTGGCTTTAGTTAGCCACAGGGGAGTTTTGAGATTCAGGGCTATATAGTTTACGTGCTGCTTTGAGTATTAATACGTCACGTAGTACTTGATCTTTGCAGCGGTGGTTATCTCAGCAATCCACTTTTGTGATTCTTCCCCGAACTTTTGTTGCTTAAGTTGCTCACGTACTTTTATATCAAATGCTTCTTTTTCAGCTTCTGTTGGTACAGGGATGCTGTTTGTTGTTATAAATGCAGTTACTTCTTCGTCGGTAATCTTGAGCTTCTCTTCGAGTACTTTTTCAAGTAACAATTGTGTTTCAATTTGTTCAGTTAGTTGCTCTAGGGTCATTCCTTCGGCTGTTAAGGCTTCAGTAAGCGTTCCACCCTGTCCTTTTACTTGTTCCTCAATAAGTGCAATTTTGGCATCAATAGCGCCCGCTTCAAGCGTTACGTTACTTTTTTTAATTTCAG
>JAYSTK010000108.1:0-3423 GCA_043719825.1 Candidatus Kaiserbacteria bacterium
AAAGTAACGAATTCCTCATTGTGGTCCCTTTGAAAAGAATTGTTTTTCTATCTACGCCATATATCTCAGTCGCCGAAATTGGATCCGGATTCTCATTGAAATATAGTAAAAATGCTATATTTCCTTTTATCCAAGACTGATCTCCGTCACGGATGGCACCGTCGAGATGTGGCTCCTGAATACATCCTTCGTTTCCATATCCAATACCAAAATTACATAAGGTGTTAAATTCCACACGAGTTGCTTTCGAAAGTGACTCTATAAATTCGGGAGAAGACACTTCTTTCAATAAGTTTTGCCAAACGGGGGGCAAATTTCTTAAGTGGTAAACAGAACCATAATTTCGTGTAATAACATACTCTGGACCCACATAAAATCTTTTATGTCCTCCTCCTGAATCTTTCTTGTCAACTAATCTACACTGGGTAAGATTGGGGAAATTTTCTGTTAGTTCTCTATATGCATTTTCTGTAAAAATATCACCACTAAAACCACATCTCACACCGGTATCGGTGGTTACGGTTTTTTCAGCTATGTTCTCAAACGTATTTTTATTAAAGTATGTAAGACTCATACGATTTTATTTGATCATCATTTGAATATGATTACTGAAAACTATTTCAGGAACAGCAGTATCTTCAGATTTTAGAAACCTCATCTGATAACCCGAACGGAAACGTTTAAACAACCTTGTTTTAAGGTTCCAGTATACCGAACGAAACAGCCAGATAAGATTGTCCAACTGTTCTGGAGTCTTATTTTTACGTACGGACGAGAAATCAGTGTCATCAGCCTTCTGCTCCCAATCCAGTTTGTAACGAGCACCAAGCGCTATCTGACTTGCACCAAGTGCCTTAGAGAATCGCTTCTCAGTTTCAACAAAATAATCTTTTTTACGAGCGATCCTTGGTTGGGGATTCCGCTTCTTAACTGCGGCAAAAATAATACTTGTTTCATGACTACGTTCGTCAATAAGTACCTCATAACCACACTTGTTTAAAATAATTTCGAGTGACTCGGGGGTAAAACCATGGAGGTGCGGTAAGTAAAGTGCCTGGTATAAGATATGTTCATACGAACAATTCGGTAGACAGAGGATAAACACATCACCATCGTTTTGTAGTTTACTTACCTCTGCTATCACCTCTTTAGGATGGTACGTGTGCTCAAGCACATGATGTGAAAATACGAGACTGAATGGAGCATGTTGACTCAACGTAGTAGTGAGCTTGCTCGAACCAAAGTCACCTTCATAGATCTTAAAACCAAATGCGCTGTGTACTCGTTCCGCTCTCAAATGAGAGTTCTCAACACCATAAACTTCTTTAAAGCCAGCGTCAGAAAAGTGTTTCATGACCTGTCCATAGCCAGAACCAATCTCAAGAAACGGTCGACTGAAATTAATCGGTAACTGCTTGTGTAGCATGAATGCTGTGTGTCGACTTCCTTTAATTCTTCCATTTGGCAATTCAAAATTTGTTTTTATATCTTCAACAGTACGTGGAAATTCTTTATCCCAATCTTTGGAATAAAAATCAACAATCCAGTTTTTTGTAGGTCTATCTAGGTAACCAATATAACCACAATTTTGACAAACGCCTACACGTACAACACGCTGATCTTTTTCTGAAATAAGTTTACAAAATACGGTCATTTTTTGCTCACAGGCCTCACATGATTCGGCCGTTTCAAAGGGGACTTCTCGTGTGATGGTGAGAAGTGCTACTCGAACCGAAGGTAGCATGCCAGAGAAATGCACTCGCGAATGTTGTTTTTTTATTTCCATAGCTAGTTATTATATACACCTTAACAGACTTTACCAAAATCAGAGTCTTCTCGAGGTCATGAGTGAGAACTCACGTGGATATTTCGGAAAAATATTTGTAAAGATTCGGTTACTTGGTTCTAAATTATTAGTAATTCTTTTTGAAACGTACTTGGACAGATGTATTTGTACCGGTATCGGTAAGAACGCAAGTATTTGCTTTATCACTTTCACGGGAGCGATTCCTCCAATTTTGGCAACATTGTAGTGTTTAAAATCTCCAAAACCTGCGGCGGTAAAATAAGCATTCCAGTCCTTGAGTCGGTACTCATTTTCACCATTCATTCGGCGTGTATGCCGTACTTCTGGAGAAACACCCATTCCAATTTTTGCGTCTCTTGGGTACTCTATATCGAGTAAGGCATCAAGATCTGCATCACTGAGACTATCTGCTCGTGCTTTATCCAAACATACGATAACCCCTCCTGTTTTTAAAACACGAGATAATTCTCTAAGTGTTACAGCAGGAGTTGTCGAATGATGAAGTGAAAAAAAATCAAATACAAAATCAACCGATGCATCAGGGAGCCCTAAGTGATTAAAATCTGCTATCGCACCAGTGAGTTTATGTGTATTCTCCCCTGCAATGTATGAAACAACCTTTGACATCAGTTCTTTCACAATTGCTTCACACGCCTCGATACCGTACACATGACTTACGCTTGGCATATTTGCAAACGCAGCAACGAATGTTCCAGGTCCAGAACCAATTTCAAGACCAACACCTTTAATCCCTCCAGATAAAAACTTTGTATTCAGTACACTAAGCAACTTCGCCAGATCTGCCGGCGTTATAGAATTAGCAAGGCCATCGAAAGTGAGCGCCCGTGCGATATCCAATGGTTCATGGTTTGCAAGTGAAAGTGAGTATGCAGTTTTATAGTGTGCATCAAGCTCTTGCTTCAAGTCTGCACTCATTTGCCAATATTCAATATTCATACATTTGCATTTATAAGTAGGAAAAGCCATTATATACCATCATGAATATCCTTGCTGTTATCCCCGCACGAAGTGGATCAAAACGAGTGCCCAATAAAAATATTCGTGATTTCCACGGGAAGCCCCTTATTGCATGGGCAATTGAGTCGGCTTTAGGTTCTCTTCTTATTACTCATACGATTGTTTCCACCAACGATGAGGAGATAGCAGACCTCGCGCGCAAACATGGTGCAGGAGTTCCATTTCTTCGTCCTGTCGAACTTGCGGAAGACACTACAAAAATCGAACCAGTACTTATCCATGCAATTGAAGAATTCGAAAAAAGTGGAGTAAAAATTGATGCGATAGTTCTCCTTATGGCTACCAACCCTCTACGCACTGCAAATCAATTAGACGAAGCAATCAAACTCTACCAAGACACTGAAGCAACTTCAGTAGTTGCAGCGCACCAGACACTGGGAAACAAAAATCCACACTGGATTCTTAAGAAAGATGGGCAGGGTATCCGTTTTTTTAATGAAACCCCACTTAAAAATATTATTGCTCGAAGCCAAGATTTGCCTCCTTGTTACTCCCGAAATGACATCGTATACGTACTCAATCCTAAAAATCTCTACGAAACTCCTGCCAATCTATATGGGGATAAAGTTGAACTGTAT
>JAYSTK010000109.1:0-26583 GCA_043719825.1 Candidatus Kaiserbacteria bacterium
TCATATTTTACTCAGGCTTATAAACTTCTCCGTTCTCTAAGTGACACTCGTATCCTTTCTCTGTGTAATTCTTCCACTCTACTTTTATGTTACCGTACGCAGAAATAACTGCGTTGATGAAGAGTAGCCTACCCTCAGCTTGGAGTTTGGAACCCTCAGCATAGAGTTTGTCACCCTCGGCACGGAGTTTGTTACCCTCTGCTTGGAGTTTATTACCCTCTGCACAGAGTTTGTTACCCTCAGCATAGAGTTTAGAACCCTCAGCACGGAGTTTAGAACCCTCTGCTTGGAGTTTGTTACTTTCTGCATAGAGTTTTTCACCTTCTGCATAGAGTTTACATTGCTCACTCCATGCTACTGCTACTGCGTTAGTTTTGATTGGTCTGTATTCCACCCCGTCTATGATTATTTTTTTCATTGTTTTTTAATTATTCTCCGTTCTCTTCTATACTAATAATCTTTAATAAAAAAACCTTTACCTTGACAACTTTTACATTCTTCTGTATCTCCTCCAAAAACAAAGATGGAAAAAAGTTCTTCAATTATTCCTTTGTCTTTCACAAAATAACCATTTCCATCACAGCGCCGACAATCAATTATTTTAGTCACCATAAATTATAGGGTTATTCTGGTAAGTTGTTTAATTTGTGTAAAGTATTTATCGCATTTTGAGTTGGTTGTATCTGCTCGAAGATTGAGGGTGAAGGCAAATTCTGCATTGAGTTTTTCATAAGAGTATTTCTATCCCGACAATTTTTCCGTCTTTGTCTTTGTCCATGTGCACTCTTTGAGTTACTAGGACTACTGTTTCTTCTACTCTTTTGTCGCTAAGTTTTAAGTAGCCTATGGCTTCTTGGGTGTTGTATCTCCATTCGTAGGACATAATAATGTTTTTATTTATTTGCTTTTAGTTGTTAATACAATAAATTCATCCTAATGTTTCCATAGGTTATATTTTTTCTAAAATAATGGTAATTTTATAATTTTTTCCATCTAAGCATATTGGTTTGTGAGCCAGAGTTCTTTTGGTTGCATCTTGTTCTTCAGCTATCCAAGATTTATGGATTTGTTGTGCAACACTTTGAAAAAGTGTTTGTAGATTACTTTTCATAAACTGTAATTAATTACACTTCAATAAATGTTTATTTATTAGACAGATAGAAGTTGATAATTTTTTTCGACCATTTCGCTAAAATTCTTTTGTTCAATCACCGCCAGTTCTTTGAGTCTCTGGTGTATTTTTGATTGTAGTGGTACAAATTTTCTTGTAGGGTTTTTCATATTTATTTTCTGCAACGCTTTGACAAAAGCGGAAAATACAAATGAGTATATTTTGAATCAATCAAAATAAATGTAGGATTAACTTGTGAGATACCACTTTTGTCACCTATGTCACGTTTCAGTTTATTCATCTTTCGAGCAAACGCGGAGTAGTTACAACTATCTGGTGTGGCATTTTTAAGATAAAATGCCCGCATTGAAGTGAATTGCATATTACGCGCCTAAGAGCATTAAGACTCCAACTACAATTGATGCAATGACTGTGTACGCTAACAGCGCGTGTCCAAAAACAGCTAGTGAGCGTTCCCATAGAATAGGCGACACAATTTTACCTTTGTAAGTTAATTTATTTTTTTTGATTTCTTCGTGTAGGAAATCTATTAATCTATTTGCGACTTTTCTTTCAGTTTGTATTTGTTTTTTGTATTCTTCAAGCGCTTCAATGGTGACGTATCCTTTTGAGAATGGTTGTCGTGAGACTTCGGTTGGAATTACTTTTTTAACTTCTGCCGTTTTTGGTGTTGTCATATTTAATTTATTAAGTATTTTTAATCTTTTTGATTTATTATTTTTATATTTCTTTTGAGTAAACTGCTACTAAACGATACATGTACACATCTACCCCCCCACCATCCAACACATCCGTACCTGCATCAAACTTATTATCTACTAACCACTGCTGAAACTTAGCTTCTGATTCTAGTTTTTCTTTTGCTTGGGTTTCTGCTTCGACACGAGCAACTTCTGCCAATCGTGTATGTTCTACTTCCGCATCCCTGTCTGCTTGTTCTTGCTTCATCCGGGCAATTTCAGCTTCTTTAGCATCAATTTCCGCTTTGGCTTTAGCAGTAGCTTCATTATCTTTTGCTTCTTGTTCAACTTTGGCTTTTTGTTCTGTTTCCAACCGTACACGGTCTTCAGCCTCTTTAATCCGTTGGGCCTCTTGCTCCTTACGTGCTTCCTCAGCTAAGCGTGCTTGTTCTGCAAACGCATCTGCTTCCATTTTTGCCGTTTGACGTTCCGTTACATAGTTAAGAAACGTAGCGTCATCCATATCAAGGATTGCATCTTCAGTTACTACTACGGTATCACCAATATCTTTAAGTAAGAGTAAGAGTAACCGTTGCGGGAGTGTTTTTAGACGCTCCTCACGCATATCTTTTTCTTTTCGCTGGCGTTCAAATTCTTTTAGTCGGTCTTCATCTTCTTCTAATATACCGACTAAAACATTTTGAACTTGTAAAATAGCTTTATTAATTTTGGTATGTTCATCACGAGCTAATTTACCGTCTGATTCAATTTTACGTCGCGCTGATACTAGTTCTTTTCGCACAATCGCTACTTCTTTCATCTTGGCATCGTCGGTAATATCAATATCTACTAGTGCTTTAGCTTTGTCTGCTAGAGCGTGTAAATCCGTGATATTGATTTCTGGTACAATTTCAGCTTTTACTAGGTGCGCGCCAAATTCAGTAATGGCTAGTTCTGGGGTGATTGTTTTAGTTTCCATATATCTTATTCATGCAGTTTGCACCACATATTGTAGTTTTTAATAATGTCTTTAGATGTTGTAATAATTTTATCCATCATACCGTTCCGTTCTTGCTGACTGATAATTCGTGGTATCAAATACTTAGGGTCATGTAAGTCTAACCCCTGCACTCGTCGCATTGTGTCCCATTTACCGGCATAGTATGGAACTACACTGATATGGCATATATCATTTACCCAACCGTGATGGTATTGCACTAGGGTAGAATAAAATGCTAATTGTTCATGCTGGTTAACTTTTTCTTGTGTCCACGAGTGAGCTGACCAACCTCCTTTTACTAATGGTTTTACAAGCGCACATTTATTGTCAAGAAACTGAAACGTGTCTGGACAGTAACTATCAAGAGAACCCCGTACCCATATACCATCTATATTAGTTACTATCTGGTGTTGCTTGAGTGGATAAGTGGGAATATCTGCTACCCAGTCAGGTAATGGTGTTTCACCTAGTGCATCATCTACTTTAGACCCAAATTCCATATACTTGTTGGTGACACGTGGTTCTATTTCAGGAAAGTATTTAGCCATCGCACTGTTGGGATTAAGCCACCATTCAGAAAAAAGGCTAAAGCGTAGTATTGGTTCTCCTTGTTCGTTTTTAATCATATCTTATTTTTACGGGCTGGGCAGAGAAAGTAAGGTTTGACTTAGCCCAAAGCGGCTTTACGGCTCACTGTCCGCCATTTCTCTACCCAGCCAATAAAGGCTGGGGGAAGATTACAACACAGCAATCTTTACATCAATTTTAGCAAGCAACATCGCTTGGTCTTGCAAACTGATCTTGGTTGCTTTCAATACTTTTTCTTTTAACTCAGTACACGCTTCTTTAGTCGTAACTGCATCAACCGCTTTTTGTACCATTGCTAGTACCGCTGGTTCTGATGTGAGTATGGCTTTAAGAGTAGGTGTACTTGCTACTGGCTTATCTGTTATTGGAGCAATAATAGCTGGTGTTGCTATAGGTGCTACTACAGCCGGAGATGGTACTTCACCTCTAAAAGTTAGATACTGCTGGTACAACGCTTGGGTTAGTCTATTGTGAGCTTCAAGAATATCTTTTTCTGTTTCAAACGGTACATCACGTTTGAGTGTTTTGAGTAACTCGGCTGCAACATTACGACTGTTTTGAAACGAGATACTTTTATCTATTTCTGAAATCATATATTTGTAGAATTAGATATTATCTAAATCAATCTCACTAACAGCAACATCAGGTGTGGCGTTAGCAAAATGTTTGTTGATAAATTCAGAAAGGAAAATAACTTGTTCGTTACCAAACTGTTGCTTACGCGCAGTTGGAAGTTCTTTAAAATTAGCAGGAAACGCTGGTGCTCCATGTAGATTGTTAGTTCCATCAAAGAAATAACTTTTTATGTTTTCAACAGCGTCGTTAATCTTTACTGATGTCCCTTTGCGTTCCTTGCCTGTTTCATCGGTGAATGAGTACGGTCGAAACTTTACTTTGTCACCAAGCTTAATATGTGGCGCACGTTCAGCTAGTGAGCGACCATACGCACCATCAAGTCCAGCACAAAGTAGGTAAGTGTCTTCACCATCAGTAATGTCAATTTCAAGACGCGCGCCGTACTTGTTTTTCTCATCTACTTTAATACCAGTAACAATTCCAGAGATATAGTCATACCAAAGACCTTTTTTAGGACTAATTACTCCAGTTTGTTTATTTTCTGAATAACGAACATCATCCCCACTATCGGTATCAATCCAAACGGCTACTTCATCTGTGTATACAACTTTACCTTCTGCGTCTTTTCTGTTCTTCTGATAGATGTTTACATAGGTACTACCTCTGCGTTCATTTTTTCCTAACATATTGTGTAATTTATTTTGTTAAACCATTAAGGTTATTTATTAATGCATACTAACTATTTTGTTTTGAAGCAAATGATGTATATTGCCGCGCAACACTACCGTTAGTGTATTCAATACAGGAACATACAAACCCGTACTGAATACACTAACTGTTAATAGAGTATATACTTATATAGTTTGGCTGTCAAACATTATACAAACATATTTTGTAAAAGAGCGAACTTCGTTCAGCTAAATACATAATAATGTAAAGCTATATCTTTTGCGCGTCGGTTATCCACAGGTGTAAATAGCGAACTTTCGTTCAGCTCGTCATAATCTTTCACATCAATAATGACTAACATACTATTTTTTTCATACCATACAGCAATAAATCCGCGTCCATGCACGGACACAATATCAGCGGGATTCATTGTTCCTGTATCAACAATTTTGTGTGTCGTTCCGTGGCGTAGTGTGTGTAATTGCCCTGGTTCAAACTGTGACAAACTTAAAGAACCATCACGAACTACTTTAACTTCAATTAAATGATTAGGGTATAATTTACGATACCGTCTGCTCCACGGCATGACGTATTTTGTCGTTATAGATTGTTCAATCTTGTTCATATTATTCTTGTTCATATGCTAAATCATTTAAGTCTTCACCTGCTTTTACCCTCTTCCAAGCTTCTTCATCTATCGTCGCCCGCTTCCCTCCCGTTAAAACTATATTATAAATATAATTTTGTTTGTAATTGCTTTTACGGTTAACGCGTCCATATTGTTGTTCAAGTGATGCCGCCCTAATGGGTGGCGACAACCGTATCAGCGTGTCACAACTAGGAGTGTTATACCCTTCACATATCCCTGATTGGACTACCAGTACATCTATCTGATTTTCATTAAATGCGTCAAGGATTGCTTTACGGTCAGTAGATTTGGTTGCTCCATTAATATGTCCAACAATCCTACCTGTCTTTTGTAGTGTCTCTATAATGGCTTTTTGTTGTTCCGTAAACGTGCTAAAAATTATTGCTCCGTGTGGTGGTTTCTTTGCATTAAGTAACTGTACTACTGCATCTAATTTATTACTTGCAACCTGCTCACGTTCTATGCTCATTGAGTGCTTGTCATCACTAAATTCGACAAACGAACGGTGACTATTTTGTGCTCCAAACAACCTCCCCATGAGTGATGGGTTTCCCGCGTACTCACCTGCAATTTTATCTAAAATAGATTTTACTTCTGGTGTAATTAGTACACGTATATCTTCTTCAATCGGCAGTATCTTAGCATCATCATCAACAAACACCGCAATTTTATTCCACAAATATAGTATGTCTTTTTGAGCTTGCTCGGTATCTGCTTTACTACTGTGCCGTGACGGAATAGTTTTCTCTTTCCAAAATGTAGCGTACCCTTTTTTGAGTGGTGTGTAGAATTTGTTTACAAACCATGTATGGCTCTCTACCCGAGGACTAGTAAGCAATCCTAAAATATCCATCGCTGCCCACACAGCTAATGGTTTGTTAGCCAGTGGCGTAGCGTCAATTAGTAGTACGTATTTTGGCTGTGTTCGCTTCAGATATTCATACACGCACCGATACGTTTCGCTAACGTCAATATATGACACGCCACAGCTAGTACGCTGTTCTGGTCGGACACCACTCGTAAGCCACTTACATGCCTCGTCCAAGACCACTGCATCATACTGGGGTAATGTTTCGTATTGTTTCTTTATATCTTCCTTACTGATATGAGTAACCTTAATATCTCGTGTAGTTTTAGATAAATCTTCTTGCCATGTACCTAGGTCTCGCAGGATTTTGGGAGTAATAACTAAAATAGTTTTAACATCGGGCAACGCATACAGAGAGGCAATGGTTTTGCCCGTGCCCGTCCCGCTTGCCACGAATCGCTTACCATCTTTAATGGCTTCTATAACAGTTAGTTGGGCTTTTGATAAGTCTTCTTTGGTTATCATAGTGCTGTTTTGATTGCTTTGAATATCTCCATTGCCACCTTGGGAACTATTGCGTTACCACATGCTTTTAATCTTAGTTTTCGGTGCTGGCTGGCTGAGATTGTATTGGTGACTTTTCCGCGTAAGGTAGCTCCGTCCAATTTTCGGGGAAGCCCATCATCCACTCTGTCATAGCAGGTTGCAAACGCAACTTCACGCCAGTCATTTGCCCATGTATATTGATGCTTTCGTTGATTGGTTTTTGTGCATGTTGACCCGATGGTCGTATTGTCTTCCATTCCTTCGCCACTCCCCTGCTCCCGCAATTGCTGTCTGGGGTCGGCAGTAGCGCTTGTATCTGGCTCCCCAGTCTTGGATACTTCTTCCCGTTCGCTACTTGGTAGCCCTCTTGGTTTCTTGCTTCGCAAATTTGCAACAATCCACACTCTGTCTCGTCTATGGGGCGCGCCGACGGCGACAGCTGGAATAATAATCGGCTGGACTTCGTAACCTTCGCTTTCCAAGTCAGCACACACTGTTTCGAGAACCATGCCGTCGTTCCAAGTAACGAGACCACGCACGTTTTCAGCAATGACCCAATCTGGTCTGACGTTTCGTATGACTGCAAACATTTCAGGCCACTTGTAGCGGTCATCTGCTGTTCCTTGTCTTCGTCCGGCTTGACTGAATGGTTGACAGGGGAAGCCTCCAGTAACGATAACCATTTCTTTCTTTTTACTTGGAATCTCTCCACTAAGCAATCCATGTCGTCCCTGGTCTTGTTTCCCGAACCTCGCCCGTCTCTGGCCGTGGGTGTCGGCAACAAGGTCTGCGATGTCGCCATAGTACGTTCCATTTGGCCAGTGCTTTTTAAGCACTGCGGTTGGGAAGGCTTCCCATTCGCAGAAAATGTGTTTGTTTTTTTGTTCATAAAATATAGTGTCTAATGCCAAACTAAATCCTCCAATACCTGCAAATAAATCATAGTGTGTAATTTTCATACCAAACTTTTAACCGCCTCAATAAAAACAACATTTTTAAAGTGTTGCACTACTGCTATTGTATCAGCATGTTTATGGCAACCTTGGCAATATACACAGTTTCTATTTTTAATGTAGTGTAGGCTAGCCGTTTTTTCACCATGCCACGGACAAACTGCAAAGTCTCTAACAAACTCTACTCCAAACGATTCTAGTAATTCCACGATAGGTACTTCCTTAGCTCGTGCAATATCAATTTCATTCACCCCGCGTGATTCCATTTCCTCTTTTTTAAGCGGGTCACTAGCATTAAGAAAATTAGTGTAGTATTTAATCTGCTTTTCTATCGGTTCTGCTAATAATTTATTAACTTCATCCCGCACCCACCGTCTATTTTTATCCACCAACAACGACGGACGTAACAAATGATTTCGGTCACGTACTAACTGCCTAATACGTGTTTGAACTATTTTTCTAACACTATTATCTTCGCCAAACATTTCTGCCAACTGCAAAAAAGTAATACGAAGTTCTTTTCTTTCTGCTACCATACATTCTCTGGCTTAATCTCCGGCGCTAATAAATAAAAATAAGTATCATCCATAAATCCAATGTATTCCAAGACAGGTAGTAAATCTAAACACTGCGTTACTATCACGCGTGGGTAACCATTTTTTAGTGCTAGGTAGCCAAGTTCCTTGCGTGTATGGGGTTTAGTACGGACAGTATCAATAAACCTATCAAGCAAATTGCTCTCACTCCAATCAGTTTCTCCTTGCCATTTGCTACGCCAGTTGGGATTATATACATGAAAGTGTGATTGCTTTACAGGTACACCGTGTATTACATCATTTTGTAAAGACATATTTTTCAGGTCTACCCTCCGCCAATAATTTTTTATTAACCGCCAACATCAAATGAAAGCTACGTGTCTGCCACATTTGATAAGACAAACAATGTGCATCAAGTGACTTAACCCGCGCGCTTATATTTTTATCAGACAGCACAGCAAATTCTACAGTAAGCCTAATCATGCGGTTGCGAAGTCCGTTAGGCAATTCATTTATTTTCCGATTCATATATCATCAAGATTAATATCTAAATCATCCAACTTAAAATCGTTTTTCATTTGTTTGAAATCATTGATACGGTCTGCGTGGACATCTTCGCTACCTGGTTGTATCTTCCATATTCGAGCAGTCTTACCATCCACTCGTTTAGTACTATTTACAAAACCAAGAGCTTTCATAGAATTACTCATGTCACGGCGCTGGTTAAAATCTAACCGACCAAAACTTTCCTCACTATTTTTAAGTGCCTCCTTCCATATATCAAGACTAGTAAAATCATAAGAAACAGGGTCAGCAACATACGCTTTCTGGTCTAGTAACCAATTAAGAATAGTCTCCTCCCACGGATGCACCTGTCTGTGACGATTTTGTATTTCGTTTGTATACTTTCTATCAGGAAATATATAATCTTCCCCACGCTTAGCCCGAGCATACGCTTCACCTAGCAACTGCTCACGGTTAGCTTCAATCCACTCAAAATTAATCATTTTAGACACTTCCACCACCCAATACCTATCATTCCCCGTCGAATCAGTAAGTGCGTCAAAATTGTTCTCAGTCATACCACACACCCACCGACGCTTAAATGTTTTATGAGCGCGACCATACGGTGCACGGATAGTATCAGCGGTACGAGCAACAAATTCTTTTACTCCTTCGTTTTTTTCTTTTCCTAACTTTACTCCTTCATCAAACAATCCAACTAGTGTTCCTGTAGACAACGCTAACACTGTATCTATTTTAGAAATATCACCTACATTTTTAACTGCATCATTATCTATGCACTTGACAAGTGTCTGGAAAAATGGTGTCTTGCCAAGTGACTGTTTTCCAATCAATGTCAAAATATATTTAAACGAAATACCTGGTGTTATCTGGCGCTTAGCCATAGCAAGTAACCACGAAAAACCAACCGCTTTGTGGTATTCATCATTAGGTGTACCTGGAATCGCCTGATGCAACCAATCAGACATCCTATCCATTCCATCCCAAGCCTCTGCAAACTCTTCAAGCTTCTGCACCGCATGGTCTAACTTATTTTTCTCCGCGACATAATCAACCGCGTCCCAGACTAAATCTTTCCCCACTTTTTCAATACCACTATCTTGTTCAATATAAATCCGCACCCCAGACATATTAGTGTCCGTCTGTCTATCACCCTCAATCACTACATAATTATAAAAAGCATCGTAATATAATGGTGGTTTTTCTTGTCCTGTATCCTTTTGAAACCTCGGACTGTTCTCCACAAAAATAACAACATTATCAAGAGTACTTTTAGGATTACCTTTTGCATCACTAGCATTGTAAGGGTACGCAATAGCTTGGTCAGAACGCCGTGACCCTCTCTCTCTCAAAACATTAGCCTTTTTTATTTTCTGCGTAGTTTTTTCAATCGCAAAAGGAGAAAGAATCGGGTTAGTATCCTTCCCTAAATTTTTCTCATTATTATCATTTTCCATATCTATAAATATAGTGTAACCTTTTTAAAGGGTGACTTAATGTAGTATACATGACAGTTTTGTTTGTGGAAAACATAGTTGTGGAAAACACAATAAACTGGTATTATATATAGGCGGAATGATGTTATTTCCTCCGAAATACCATCAATCATTCCGTGACCGTTACCACTCTTGCGGTCTATCTTATTTAAAACTCGCCCTCGACACAGCAATGTGGACGAGGGCTAAGTTTTTTATAAAAACTACACATAAAAATTATGCTACAGGGATAACTGTAATACCAAACTGCCCTTTACGTTGTAGTATTTTAATAGTCTTAGCAACATTAGTTTGACACACGGAATCGCATCGCTCTTGTCCATCGGCGTTTTTTGAATATATTGTGGGCATATGATAAAGGTATCGCACTATGTGCAGATAAATTAAAAAATAAGTGCATCTAATAATTTGGTGAAAACAATGGTCGGTACAACGGTGCTAGTTACGTCTGTAACCAGACACGTTTATGGTTTCTATTTTACAGCAGTCAAAATACTTTTCTTACCCTCTCTGTATTTTAGTCGGTCTTACCCTCTCTGTCGGAATGTCATCGGCATAACGGTGGTGACTATTTATGTAATCAGCCACGTTTTTTTATTTTGTTTTTGGTAGTATTTTTTTATCTGCACATAGTGCAATAATTTTTTATCGGCTTAATAATCCCACTATAAATAGAATTGCTATAAGTGTAATCCATGTCATACCTATGTTTGTTAATTTTTAATATAGCTACAATGAGACACAAAAAAACACAATACTTGAGTGTATTGTGCTTTGTTTGCTGTGCGCTTGCACTATTGTCTTTAGACGCTAGTGCGCTGTTGCGCTGTGCTATGTAAGCTGTGAGTCATTGACTAGTATCACCTCTCCCCCCGACCCCTTGCCGTGCGGTCGCCATAAGACATTCACCGTGTCGTTTTCATCCACTTGATACATTTCAAATGAACCGAGAAACTTATTTTTATGGTAAGCACCCACCATAATTCTAGTGTTGTCTCCACATTTCGTCACCCGTCCCCCGTCATGTTTTGTAACCTCTGCGTATAATTTTGCCATACTATTTATTTTTTAGCTTATTCAGCTTTTTAATCTCTTGTGTTGTGAGGATAGTATAATCACCTCTCCAGTCCATTTCGAGACCATTATAACGACAACACTGCTTTGCTTCTTCTGATAGTTTTTTCGTTTCAATTTTAAGCACGTACCCACGTGGATCGTTTTCAAAACTGATAAAGTCTGGCAAGTCTTTAACTGTTACCAGTTTTGTGTTTGTCATAATACTGATGATGCCATTACTATACATATTGCATGATTGTTATCTTATTTTATAAATACATACACCATAACAAGGCGCAAAAATACGCGGGGTGTATATATTTATGTAATTGTCAAAAAACATGTGCAAAAACGCACATACGGCACCGTGTGCGCGTAACGGTACTATACCGCAACCGCGTGCCCACTAACGTGAGCGCGCGTAGCGTGATACTACTATTCTTTAAGATAGTCTGTTAGACACTCGTCCTTAAACTCTTTTGGTAATCGTTCTTTAATTTCGTCCATGTCGTAAAAGCCAGAACAACTATCCGAAAAGTCACCATTTTCATCGTAAAGAATAAAGCAATATATTTCACCATTTGCATATTTTGTATATACATTAAGTTCACCGTCAATCACTTCTTCAAATAATTCTGGTGGTGTACCCACAGTCGCTTGTGTTTTATCAGTCAGTATATAAAATCCACAATTGCTATTGTCGAAACCACTCACTGTACCACGTCGATATACTACGTTAGTGTGTTCGTACCGAAAAACAGGTGTGATATAGAGTACTTTTTCTCCTGTAGCGTTTATCGCGGCTGTGATAAGTTCTATGTGGTGTGCTTGATTGTCGGCATTGTTGTTTGTCTCTTCAACAATTGATTGTATTTCTGGATTTTTTTTACCATCAGGGCTTATATAATTTTTCTCATTACTAATAAAGTAACCTAAGTTATCCCATTCGCGTGGCGATTCTAATGTGTCATCATATCTTATCTCTAGTCTAGACTTTGTTATTGTTTCTGTCTTTGTGTATGTTTTCATGTTTATAGTTTATTTATAAATAACAATTTTGTATGTCCTCTCACCACTGTGCTTTTGTAATTCAGAATTATATTGTCGCTCCTTACATTCCACATATTCTATATGTGCTCCTGTATCAATATCACGTTTGAGCTGTGCTAGTGTTTTTTGCATATTTATTTTTTATAATTTATTTATAAACAATACCTAGCTATTGTTTTACCTGTTAAAGGATGAAGTATGTCTATAATCCACCCACTTCTACCTCTCCATAATTTTGCTTTCATATATATTAGTTAAGCCCTCCGACAAGATTGACTGCTAGTAATAGTGCGATTGTGATAATTAACGCGTTGAGAGCAATTATAAGTGGCTCTGGTGTATTGATGTAGATTGTTTTAAGTAGTTGTACACGGTTGTTTTGTTTTACTTTTATTATGTGCATTTTTTTTGTGGCTTATGCTGTTATTTTCTTGTACTAATATATAGTATATAGCTATATACTATTATTGTAAAGAGTTAAAGGTGGGGACAATGGGTTATACTGTTTTATTTGTAGGTTGTCAAAGGTTGTGGTGTAATTGGTATATAGGTATATTGTTGACAAATAAGAATGATGTTGTATTTTGATAAAAATCACAAGAAAATCACGCGCCTTTGCCCTTTAATCACTCATGAACTTGTATTTTTCATAAACTTTACTTTACGATTTTATTCTTTAAAAGATGTTATATATATATTCCTTGTGATTATAGTAAATATAGCTATTGTAGCCTTATTTATCAAGGTATAATGAAAAATGATAGTAGCGTGATAGACGCGTGATGAGTGCGTGTCACTTGTGATGCCTTTTTTTTCAACGTTTTTGACACAATATAAAAAGTGTGTTGTTTAAAAACGTGCCAAAAAGTAACTCCGATAGTGACCTCAATCAGTACTTGCTTTTCTATAAACAATTTATGTAAATGATAAAAGCCTTGTTTTGAGCCATATATAACTGAGTATAATAGATACAACGCTCACTTATCAATAAAAAACGTATACAATGCGCGCTATTTTGTTTTTTGCTCTTTACTTTGTTGTGTTTATGTTGTGTTGTTTGATTATAGAGAGTGGGGGGGTGGGGGTAGTGGAAAAATTGGAAACGTGGATAAGGTGGAGGCGCCCCCTCCCCACCGCGAGCAATTTTTAAAACGTATTTCTACTAATATAGTTATATACTTTAATTTTTTTACTACAAACCATTTTTAAAACCTGTTTCTAGTAATATAGTTATATACTTTTCGTATCCCTCCTCCACAAAAACAATTTGCGTGTTATAATAATTTTTATCTGAACAAAGTTCGATTTTTAAAAAAAAATGAAAGACACCACTAATACAAAAAAACTCGACAAAGAAAAAATTGAACAATTTGTTTCACTCGGTATGCCTAAATTACTAGCTGCGGCGTATGCTAAAGCTATTGGTGGGGTCACTGTTATGCAATTAACCGACATCAATGAAAAAAATGGAAAGCTCACTTACTCCCCAGTACCCGAAGAAAAACTATCAGAAGCTCTTTTGTATATGCAGAAGAATGGAAACAATGTCATAGAAGCCACCACACCGCGCTCCTACAACGCTGAAAGTGGTGATATACCCCCAACTATCATGTTTATCCAACAAGAACCAGATATACGTGCTTTTGAGCTTTTAATGGCACATCACATTGGTCGCCCAACTGAATCAATTAAGGTTGAGCAGGAAACCAAAGTGCTTCACGTTATCGCTGAAGAAGCTCTTAAACGTAAAGAAACGATAGTAGATTTAAGTGTTCCTATAGTATCGCCATTCAATGTATGGAAAACAAAAAAGGAATAATTTCTGAAAATAAACTCGTTGCGTTATTCCAGACGTTTCAAACTGACCCTTTTTTTTGGTTAGAACAAGCAACAGGTTTAATTCCACAACCACCTAAAGCTCATACATTTGTTAAAGTGAATGAATTGCTTACTTGTACCTTAGAACGGTTTGAACAAATTGCACATGAACTCAGACTTGATGATTTTGAAGCGTTTGAAAAAGGAAAGCATATTACATGGCAACAAACTATTATCATTATTGCGTATGCTCGGGCGCTGAATGATTCATTACCTCGGCGTATTGCAATTATTACTGGTAAAGGATTGGGTAAAACTGCTGTGGTGTCGTGGCTTTTGTGTCACTTTTTGTATTCGTTCCCATTGGCTAAAATTATGGCGACAGCGCCAAGTAGCGCTCAACTTTTTTCGGCCCTGTGGTCTGAAATCGCTAAAATAATTGCGGATATGCGCGAGCCGTTTAAGGAAACGTTTGAATGGCAAACGGCGTTTGTGAGGCATAGGGAGGCGCCGTACACTGCATTTGCTCGTGCTAAGACGGCTGATTCGATTGAAGCCTTGCGTGGGGTGCACGCAGATTCTATGATGGCGCTTGTTGATGAATCATCTGGTGTTGATGATGAAATTATTAATACTGGCTGGTCTACGATGACTAACGAGAATAAAATAATGATTCTTATTTCTAACTTTTCAGGGAATGAATCGTTGATTGAGCGTATACATGCGACTAATGATACAAGTTATGTGAAGATGCGATTCTCTACTGAAGAATCGCCGATTGTAGACCAGAAAGAAGTAAAGCGCCGACGTGATGAGTTGCTTGCTAAAGGGATTGAGCCGAAGAAAGACCGTGATTACTGTATTGATATTCTTGGTATTGCTCCACCTGATTCATCTGAGTATGCTGGGTGGTTTCGATTTTTCCCTGATGATTTGATTGATAAAGTGTTGCGTCCTGTGAGTGAATTGGATAATCCTGATTATAGACAGCGTCCGGCGCTTGGAGTTGACCCTGCGGGGGGAGGTAGTGACAGTGCTCCAGGTGTGCTTCGGGGATTTAAGTGGGCTAAAACTATTTTTGAACAGGCTACGTCTACGTCTGATTCTATCGCGAGTGCTATTTCTACTGTGCTTGATAATGTGCCACAACTTACTTCGTCGCGTGTGTTTGTTGATTCTTTTGGTGCTGGGCATGAAGTGGGACAAAAAGTGTTGGCACAATCATCGGAAAATAAACGACGAGTGATTCGAGCGTTGTTGGTGGGTGAGCCGGCACCTGATTCGTATCGGGGTCGGTATATTAACACTCGTGCCATGTTGTATGATGCAATGCGTATTTGGTTTGAAAATGGTGGGCGGTTTGAAACTGATTCTCCTGACGCTATTCGTAAAGAGTTAAAAAGCATTTATGCAAAGAAAACTACGTCGGGGAAATTGCAGATTATGAGTAAGGAAGAAATGAAAGCGCGTAAATTGCGTAGTCCTAATGTGGTTGACGCGTTGAGTCTTTCAATGTTTTTCGATGCACCAATGGTTATTGACGGTATTTACCGGCCGTTACAAGAAGTGAGGGATGATGGGTATGGTTATTCTACACCTGCACAAAAACAAAATTACAATCCGCATAGTTTGATTCCTAATGCGTTTTAATTGAGTATAGTTTGTTTTTTGTGTGGTATAATTATTTTTATATATGACAACTAATTTTCAGATAGTAGACTCTGATTTAGCAAAACTTAAAACTTCTTTGCAGGGTATTAGTTCTTCACTTTCTAGCTTGTCTCCTTCAGAGAAAAGAAAGTTTGAAAAATCTAGTTCTTCAGACACTCTTAGTGCTGGATTAACTTCTCTTTCAGGAACACTTAGTTCCGAGCAGGCGCGTCGTTCAGTGGCTAGTGCTAAGACTTCTAGTCCTGGTACTACGAGTACTCCTGACCCTTTGAACCAGGCATTGCAAGCAAAAGTACAAGCTGAAGCTCGTGCGAGAGAAGCGGAAGCAAAAAAGAAGGAAGCTGAAGCCACTGCTTCTATTGCTGACCAGCGGTTGATGCAGGGAAAGACTAAAGCAGGTACGAGTTCTACTCCTAGTCTTGGAGATGTGCCAATTAAAGGTGCAGTTGAATTAAGAAGCATACTGGAAACTGAACCATTGCTAGCTGATTATGGTTTGACTGAAGAAAATGTACAAGACCCAATGGTGATTGCTACGTTGCGTAATCAAGTAGCTACTTCAAATCAATTGGAACAAGATGCTGTAAGACTTAATGAAATGGTAGAGAAGAAAGAGGAACGAACTAAACAGCAAGTTGCATTGATTGGACAGAGTGTCAAAAATCAAACAGAACAACTTAAAGTTGAGCAACGTAAACGTATGGCGGCCGAAGGTATGGCCAGTGTTTTGTCTGGACGTTCTTTGTATTCACCTGAAGAACATCAAGGGCTTATTCAGGAAGTCGTACAAGATGGTATTTTGAAGTTGCAGGAAATTCAGCTTGAAGGATATAAACTACAAAATGAAATGTGGGATAATTTTGAAAATTATGAATTTGAAGCATATACCAAAAAATCTGAGATTCTTAAAGAGTATAATAAATTAGAACTTGATACAGTTACAGCGGTACAGACACGACTACAGACTATTGCTAAAACCGCTCAAGAAAAAATGGTGTTTGACCAAACACAAATGGATAGAAATAGTTTGATTCTGGCTGAAGAACTTGTCGGTGCTAGTGATGCTGCAATTCGTCAGACAGCTACTGAGCAAGGAATTGATTACGGGCTACTTAAACGTGCGGTGGCGGATGCTACAGATGTTCACGATACACGAGCGTTTAATAAAGAAGATAGGGCGTTGTCACTGACTGAAAAGCGTTTGAGTATTGCTACGTCACAGAAAGCGCTTAGTAATTCTACAAAAGGTTTTACTCAACAAGAACTTGATGATATTGATACTTATGCGAGTGAATGGATTAAGGAGGGGGATGATTTTAATATAACTATCGTACCCTCATCTGGTGGTATGCGAGCAGCAGTGATTGCTCAGCGCAATGCGCTTCAAGGTGAAAAAGATATGGCGGATTTTCTTGAAACTGGCGGGACATCTTTTACTGATTGGTTAAATGAAGATAAAACACGTACTAAATTTGTTAAATCAGAATTTGCATACAAAGGAAATTATAGCTCTTGGTTTACTCCTAAAGGAATGGATATTACTCGTGCAATTAATAGTAAAGAAGGACAGACTGCTGTACAGATTGCAATTGAGCAAGGAGCTAAATCTAATGAAAATATTTACAAAGCACTGTTTGGTACAAATGGGATTATAATTGAACATATAAATGAAAAAGCAAAAGCTAAATCTGAAAAAGAAGATAACTCACAAAAATCTGCAAACTCAAGTTCAGCATTTGCACGATAATTTTTAAGTATATGGGAGTACTTTCAGATAGACTTAAAAAAAAAGATGAAACAGAAGAAAACACAGAGCCGGTAACTTTTGGTTTAAAAATAGAACCAAAGATGCCGGAGCTAGTTAAACCTGCTTCACCTATTGAAGTACCTAAAAGCGTATTAGGTGCTAGACTGTTTGAACAAGAAATAAAACGAGCACAAATACCTACATATTACCAGCAATATAAAAAAGTAAATCAAGTTACTCCATCACCTGTTCAATTTAGTATTAAAACAGACTTTAATATCCAGACAGGACTTAATGATTTAGTAAAGAAAAAAAGTGAGCCTGAAGTAGAAAAAAAACTTACAGGTATTTGGGGCGGAAATAACCTCGTTACTAAATTTTTAATTGGTAAAGGAACTCGTCCTGAAGATATGGGAAAAGACCGTGGGTACTTTCTTGATAAATTACCTGAACGTGGGTTACTTGGTTTCTTTACTGGGGATTTACTAAAGTCTGACCATGAAACAGCAGCTGAATTGTATGAAGTATTTGTGAGAAATGGAATGAACGCTGACGAAGCATTTAAAAAAGCTAATGATTCAGTAGTTGAAGGAAAAGCAATTGGATTAGACCCCGAACAACAGCAAGCGTATTTAACGTGGGATAAATGGGAAAAAATTGGTACAGTGTTAGACGCTACGTTTTTAGGGGCTGATGTTTTAACAATGGGGGGTTCACAGCTATTAAAACAAGGAGTTAAATCTGCAACACGAAGAGGTATGGCTGAAGCACTTAAGACTGCTGCTAAAACAGATGAACGGACTGCTATTCGGGACGTACTATTAAAACAATATCCAACCATTAAAGGTTCTGAAGAATTGGAAAAAGCTATTGATGTTGTATTAGAAACTCCTGATGATTTTTCTTGGCTTAAAATTCGTAATGAATTTCGTAATTCAGAAGTGTTTAAAGATTTAGCTAAAACAGAAGTGCCGACTTCAGTAGAAGGTATTACCGAAGCTCAGAAAGCATTATTCCGTACTGGTACGCCTACGCTTAAAACTTTAGCTGGCGATGTTGATGAAATAGTTGATGTACGGAAATCACTCAATGCTGTATTACGAGGTGAACGTGAAGCAGACCGATTATTACAACCTGATATACTAGCTAGTGAAATTAAAGCTGGGTCATTACCCCGTAATGCTACAGCAGATGATACGGTTGAAGTGTTCCGTATTGGTGGTTCTGGGCGCAAAAATGGATTAAGCGACCAATTAACTTTGTCTAAGGATTTAGTTGAAGAAGGAGCTGAGTCATTCCGTGTGCCTATCAAAGATTTGGTGCGTCTTGAAGATGGTACGTTTGCGCGTGTGCCTGTAGAACAAATTGGTAAAGATTTAACACCTTCTATTAAAGCAGTACGTGACATTGTTAAGCGTGAAAAAGTAATTGCAATTGAAGAAGCAGATAAACTGCGTGTACAAATGGAACAAGCTGCTCAAAAGCAGGCACAGAAAAAAGCTGAACAAGAAGTAATTGAACGTGAAGCGCGTGATGAAGCAATCCGTTTGGATAATGAAGCCAAGCTAGTTAAAGCACGAGAAGTGGTCGAATCTGCTAAATCAGTTGGTAAGGGGTCTTTGACTAAAATGAAAGATGAAGCAGATAAAGCTACTCGTGCCATTGGTGCAACTGAAAAGAAAATTAACAAAGCAGTGCAAAATCGTACTACATTACTACGCGCGTCTACCGCTAAAGCTGGTTTAACGGCTGGGCGTTTTGTACAAAAGTTTGGGGAGTACATGATGGTATCCGAAAAGCTTAAAATTAAAGGAGGCAAAGCACTCACAACTATTGAGCGTGCGCGTATTCAAAAGCGGGTGCGTGAAGCTATGGATAAAGAAATAACCGCACTTAAAGTTACTAAAGATGAATTACAATCTACTTGGCGTAAAGCTGGTGCTGATTTAGTACAAGCAAAATCGTTACTTAAAGAAGCTGATGAGGCTAAAAAGGTCTTGGCGGAAGTGGATGAAACCGTTAAAAAAACTTCTAAAAAAGAAAACAGTAAAACTCAAACAGGTAATAAGACAGAAACAGGCAATACTCAAAAAAGAGTTAGATTAGGGACCATAGATGTTGAAGAAACATCTATACTTGGTTCTGCTGTGCGTGAAAGTGAATTGTTTGAAAAGACATTAGATTTTGATAAATCTGAGTTAGCTGAGCAGTTAACTAGAAAAGGCACAACACTTAAAGAACAGGCGGAGCTTTCAACAAAATACCTAGTTGAAAAAGGAATTGACGACGCTCTTGAATCTGTCATTGACGGAAGCCGTTTGAGTGATGAATACAAAGACCTATTTCCAGAGTATTTATTAAAAGTAATAGAAGATACATTACGAGAAACTGGGCAGACTGCTGAGTATTTTGATAAACTGCGGCAAGCATTTAGCACTGTAGCAGAAACAGTTGGAGAAGCAGGACAGATTATGCGTGTTACTCAAGAAACTATGAAAAATAGTCCGTTTAGATTTTTAGTTGAAGCTGAAAAAACATTAGCAAGTACAAAAGGGGTAACTAAAGAAATTATAAATTCTACTAAAGTAGAAATTCGTGAAGCATTAGCAAAAGCTGATGCAGATGTTAATGTTAGAGAATTAGTAGATGATATTATTAGTAAGCAAATATGTTTAACTTAACATAAATATGTCTAAAAAAGTTTGTATAGAACCGAAGTTGGCCTCAAGTCTTAAAAAGGCTATTTTAAGTGATGAGTTTACTGTACAAAAACTTGATAAGATGTCACACGAAAAACGTGTTGAGTTTTTTCAAAAATATCTTGATGAAGATAATGCTAAACTACTAGTTAATGGATACGAAAAAAGACTTACTTCGTTGCGTAGAAAAACAAGACTTGATTTTTTAGACAGGACCTTATCTCAAGGTGGTTTTGCCACAAGAAAAAAAGAGCTGGTAGAAAAAATACATAAATCAAGAGATTTACTTAGTCCAAGGTTTGACCAAGAATTTATTGACGATATTGTTGAAACTCGTATGGGGACTACTCTTACCCGCGAAGAAGGTGCGCATCTTGTAAAGCTAGGAGAAATTGCGATGCACTTTAAAAGGTTGTCTGATAAAGAATTAATTGGAAAATCGTTTGATGAGTTAATGCAACTTAAGATTAGTGATAATGCTTTTAAGGCTGCTAAAGCTGAGATTACAGCAGAGAGTTATATGAATGACGTTATTCTTTCAAAAACTAATGCAGCCCAAAGAAGATTAAGTGACAAAGGATTAACTTTAACTGAAAAAATAGGGGCTTCAACAAAAAGAATAATACAATCAGACAAAAGGGAAGTGGCTCGTCAAGTGCCAGACGTTCTTCAAGAGGGAATTGGGGCTTCTAAAGCATCTACAGCTTCTTTTGATGCTAGTTTTTTTGGCAGACAAGGTATTAAACCATTAATGTCTAGTTTTGTAGATTTAGCAATGGGAAATAAACAACCATTTGTTGATTGGGCGACAGGATTTGCAAAACAATTTTTTGATATTGCTAAAACATTAAAGACTGGAAAAATCTCAAAAGAGGCATTAGCTAAAGGAGTAATTAGACGTGAACAAATTGTTATTGATGATTTGTTTGCCGATATTCGTTCTAGTCCTTTATGGAGGGCTGGTTATTTTGATGCTGCAAAAAGTAAATACGGAATTGGTGCAATTGAAGAAGCTTTCCCGACAGCATTACCAGAAAAATTAAGAGGGGCTTTGGGAATAGGGGAGGGTCTAGGCCGCGGCTACAAAGCAACTGAAGTTGCTTATAACGCAGCTGCTACTCGGATGCGTTTTAAAATGGGTTCACGACTAATTGAATCATTTGAAAATGCGGGAATCAACACTCGTATGCCTGAAATAGCAGATATGCTAGGGGAAGTTGTTTCTTCAATGACTGGTCGCGGAGAAATTTCTACTGGTACAGCCCAAGCATTAGGTAAATGGTACTTCTCTGTTCGATTGTTTACATCTTTGATTGATACAGTATGGCTACCAGTAAAATTAGGAGCAAAAGCAGTCACAGCAAAAAAACCAATGGTTAGACAAGCTTCTCGTAAATTATTTGCGGAATCAATGAAACCTATTCTTGCTTGGACTGCTATTCTTGGTGGATTGTCGGCTGCTGGTTATACATCATTAGACCCGCGTGATAGACGTTTTGGTAAAGTAGTAGTTGCTGGCAAATACGATATAGATTTATCAGGAGGTAACTTAACTTTTTGGGGGACTATTGCAAAAATTTTATCAGGAAAAAGATTTGATGAACGAAAAGGTGGGTGGATAGAAACTTCTCTTATGAGCGGTGATAGATGGAGTCAATTAGTTGATACTGTTTTTAGTAATCGTTTAGCACCTGTCCCAGCTATGGTGCGAGATTTATTTAAAGGAGAACATTTTGGAGGTGAGCCAGTCACTTCTATAAGTGTAGTCACTAATTTATTAATGCCTATTACTATTAGCAATTTTATTAAAGAAGGCTGGGATAAAAATGATTATTCTAGTGCATTTATAGTGCTTGTAGGCGAAGGGTTTGGATTTAGTACGCGAGACATGCGTATACCGCCTGGGGGCAAAGAATGGAAAGCACTAAAACAGGCTAATTCTGAACAATACTGGTTAGCTGTAGCTGATGTTAATGAACAAATACTTCCTATTGCTCAAAAGTATCGAAATGACAAAAAGTTTCAAGCACTCCCTACAGACGAACAAAGTAAAATACTTCAAAAAGCATACGACGCAGAAGTTGCTAAAACCATTAAGAAATACAAGCAATATATACCTGCGACTAAAGAATAATATGGTATAATATAAATTATGTATACAACTTTTGAACTTCTAAATTCTGCTCTAAGTGCTTTTTCAGGTACTAACGCTACCGCATTTTTAGATAAAAATGTGCTTATTTGGGATGCGCTTCGAGCAGTCCGCAGAAATGTAGATATTCCTGAAGCTAAACGTGTTGTACCACTTACGCCCGTATTAGTTGAGGGAGATTTCATGTATGCCGAACCAGACGATGTAGATATTCCACTTGGTATTATGCCTGTACAAGGGAAACAAATTGGGGGTGTTCACAATACTTTTAATCGGGTATCAACAGACATGATGAACGATAATTATTTAGCTAATAATTTAATCACTCAGTATAATCGTGAATACCGCATGGGTGTTCCGTTACTCAGAATTAACAGTGGTATTGCTCCAATTGCCGGACAAGTGTTGCAGAACTTTGTTTCACTCACACAGAACGGAACTGTAGTTGTAGCGGGTGATGGAAATAGTGCAGATATTTCAGATGTATGGTTTCTAACCAATAATGCTTCACTAGCATTTGATATTACCCAGGCATTAGGTACTACAACGGTAACGAGCACCATGACAGGTGTTCAGATTAAAGATGTATCAGATATTACATCTGATGGTGCTTTTACTGCGTCTATATTTATTCCTAAAGATATGATTGGTAAAATTACCAACATTAAACTACGTATAGGGAATGACGCAGGTAACTATATGGAAGGAACTGTGGCGACTAATTCATACAACGGTGCATTTACGGAAGGTTTTAACGACCTGATTTTTGCACGTCGTACGATGACTACAACTGGAACAGTAGATGATACTGCTATTGATTATTTGCAAATACTCATCACTCACACAATGGGCATTGGTGTCACAGCAAAAGGATTTAGAGTAGACAATGTTAAAGCAAATAAAGGAGCTGGTGTATTATTTTCATACTATTCTAAATACATGTTTATGGACGCAATCACCGGAGCGTTTATGGATAAACCAACTTCGTCTGGTCTTAGTGAAAAACTAATTCTAAATAAAGATACCTTTGACTTAGCAGTACTTGAACTCCAAAAAGTAATGGACATGAAACGTGCGGGGAATAACCAAGGAGATGTATACCGTAACGCACAACGGGAACTAATGGGGCTACAAGGAGTAGTGCGAGAAGAAGGTGCATACATGAAATATAAACGTCGTTTTCCATCGGAGCGACAACCACAAATAACTCGATATGTCAGCTAGGCAATTTGATACGTACTCAGAATTTTTAGGGTACTCGACTGTTTCTGATGAAATAAACTCAGACCCTAAAACACTACAGCAACCATCACAAAATGTGTATGTTGATTGGAACTCAGCGATTAGACAACGTAAAGGTATTTTACTGTGTGGATTGGCTGGAAGTACTAGTAATGGCGGTATTAAAGGCACGTATACGTACAAAACCCCTAAAGGAGCGTTTCATTCACTACGTGTGATAAATGGAACTAATACTAAAATAATTCAAAGGTTAGTTAAAACTGTTTCTAGTAATACTGTTACATGGTCATGGGATAACCTTGGTTCTATATCGACTATTAGTGGAGGCAACGATTTTGTGTCGTTTGCTGAAGTAAATGATATTGATTTAGCTAAGACGTATTTAATTTTTGGCGTAGGGAATCAATACATTAACTATTGGGACGGTACATACGGACGCGTATTAACACAAACAATTGGTACTACTAATTTGGTGAAAGTTGAAGGAACACAGTCACTTATTGACCTTGGTTTTGCATCGTCAAGCTCTATTACTTTCCAAGGGTCTGTTCCTGGTTCATTTACTTATACTGGTTTTGCACCAAGTGACGCTACTACCGCAGTAGTTTCTACTTGTACGTTTGATGTAGCAACAGATACTGTGACTTCTAATGGTCACAACCTTGGTACTAATACCCCAATTCAATTTACTACAACAGGAACACTCCCGACGGGGATTGTCGCTAGTACCATGTATTTTGTAGTGCAAGCAACAGAAAATACGTTTAAAGTATCAGCCACTCCTAACGGGACAGCAATTGATATGACAGGTGCTCCAGCTGGAACACATACACTACGTCGCCATACAGGAAGACTCGACTCATTTGCGGGGTGTGCGCTCGTAACTGGCACTGTTGCAGTAGGAGATAGACTTTACTCTAGTATTTTAAGTCAATCAAATAGTTCAATAAACTTAGCTGCGGATTACACTATTGATTATGTTGGGATGTACCGCAACCAATTGTATTTAGGTTCACGTAATTCTCGCGTGATTAGAATTAGTAGTGCCGTCACTAAAGGCAGTTTTAGTTTCTCGTTTGTAAATTTTACTACCTCGCTTGATGTCGGAGGAGCAAGAACAATTATTATTGACGATACCTGTGGTGGTTTTGAACCAACTAAAGATGGTATGGTTATTTACGGTGACACTGACAGTATATTCAAACGAAGTGTCATTGTGTCCTCTGACCAAACAAAAGAATTTTCAGAAATCGTGCGTTTGGAAACTGCACCACGGCAAGGTCTTGCTTCTCCAATGGCAAAGCTAAATATCAAAAATGCGTTAGTAAATGTGACTAACGAAAAAACATTAGATACACTTAGTTTTGTTGAAAACATTTCTGAACTTCAGACCACACCTATTTCAGATGTGATTAAATTAGATTTTGAAAATACTGATTTTACTAATAGTTCATTATATTATTTTGAACGTAACTTATTTGTGATTGCTCCGGCGAGTGCCAAAATTTTTTGGTTTGATTTGCAACGTAAACTCTGGCAAGCGCCTGTGTCATTTACACAAGAAGTAATGAGTATGATGTCGGTGACTGAAGATGGAAATTTACTTGTTCACTCAGCCCAAAAAGATAGTTCGTATTTCTTGTTTCAAGGTGATAATGATAATGGTGTAGCGATTGAATCTAAAGCTACTTTTGCGTATAACCACTTAGGCGCAAGGTATCGGACTAAAGTGGTGGGTGTCATAGCACAAGATGGGTATATTAGCGCTAATGGGCTACTTAAACGAACTCTTGAATACGGTTTTAAGGGGAATGATGGTACCCATACATTTACTTTTAATGGTGGTAATACTGCGTATTTGTATTACCAACGTGATGATGCTGGACTTGGTACAAGTCCACTAGGACAACGGACACTTGGCGGTAATTCACTTTTGCCTGTCACACCTGAACGTAGATTTTTATTTGCAGATAACTTTCCACAGATAGATTTTTACATGCTTCGGGTAACGTATGAAATGGCAGTAGCAGATGCTAGTTGGTCACTAGTTTCATACGGTATGGATGCTGGATTAACAGAAACAGATATTAATAGTATTTTAATACTCGCTAGTGATAGTGTATAATAGTAATTAATTATATGGTAACTCAATTTATCCAAGCTCCAGAGGCAACTATAGTAACAGGTATTGGTACATCTGAAATTCAAGTTACAGTATCTAACTTTAAAACAATTTCAGGTGCAACTATTACCCAAGCAATGATTGGTAGTGTGTCGGATTATGTTGCGATGACACTTAGTCCTCGTACTAACCGAGAAGAACAAGTGTTAGCTAAAGTAAATAGTGTTTCTGGCAATAATGTTGTGTTGGATATTTTACGAGCCGTTAATCCCGTGTCACCGTACAACGTGGGTGGGGGAGTGGCTCGGTCACATAATGTAAACGATACAGCGGTTATTTCAGATAATCCAGTTTTGTTTAATAAACTTACAGCTAAAGATAATAATGAAACAGTAACCGCTAATTGGGTGTTTACGGGTAATAATACTCATTCGGGTACAGAAATATTTTCAAACGTAGTTGACACAACTGGTACTGTTTTACGTATTGCCCCATCAGTAGCCAATAATCAACCGTACACTAAACTTCAATCTGACACTGCGTTTGAAACCAAAACTGATGCTACTACTAAAGATAATCAAAATGTTAAAATAACAGGTGCACAAAATGTAGCTGGTGTTAAAACATTTTCTAATCGTCCAATTGTTCCTGATGCGGTAAATGCAAACGAGCCATTTACTAAAGGTCAATTTGAAGCAGCAGTTGTTGCGGCTGCTGCGACAGCTTCCCCAACGGTGCGTGGTACTACTAAAATTGATATAGTAGCAGATACCCCAGTTGACCCAATAGCACTTACTGCTACAGCTAATCGTGTTAATGCCCTTTCTGGCGGTGGTCCACTTGGCACACCAAGTGGGAGTAATAAATT
>JAYSTK010000110.1:0-9384 GCA_043719825.1 Candidatus Kaiserbacteria bacterium
AAGGTAAAGTTTATTTCCCGCCGCACTCAGTAAGCCACAACACCTTAAAAGGTCAGACCTTCTAAATCTTCAAGCCACCAAAGCGGCAACGGAGACAAAAGACAATACAACCCAAAAACTTATAGCAGATACAGAAAAGCTACGAGAGCACCTGGGTATAGAAAAAATGTATTTGGTAGGGGGCTCTTGGGGCTCCACCATGACACTTGCCTATGCTATTGCGTACCCAAAAAGGGTTAAAGCAATGATCGCTTGGGGTATATACCTTGGCCGACAATCCGAAACTGACTTTGTTTCTGCTGGGCATCCTCGATATAACTATCCAGAAGCGTGGGAACGATTTATTGAGTTGGTACCAAAAGAACACCAAAAAGATGGCACCTCAATTACCCGATACTATGCAGAAAAGCTTGACTCTAAGAACGAAGACGAAGCCCGAAAATATGCTGACGAGTGGACATTATGGGAAGCGTCGCTTTTGTCTATTTCTTACGATAAGGCAAAACTAGAGCAAGCCGTACTTGGTGACGAAACGAATATCCCGCTTGCTAAACTAGAGACTCTGTACTTCCTTAACCAATGCTATCTCCCAGAAAATTATATTTTACGTAACATCAATGTCATTAAAGATATACCATTGCGGGTGATCCAGGGCAGATTTGATAACTGTACTCCTCCAATAACTGCCTACGAACTGAGCAAAGTATATGGAAAGAACATGTCATTACAAATTGTTAACGCGGGACACAAGCGTAACGACCCAGAGTTACAGTCAGCCCTGCGCGCAACAATCAACACAACTTTTGTATAGTTAACTTGGCCCTGATCACCAGATAACAATAACCCACCCTGTTATAGGACGGACCTCTAGAACCCAAAAACGCAAATTCTCACCTGCTTAAGGACGGCTCTTGAGGTAACCTGCTTACATAAGAATTAATATCACACCAATAACACAAACAAGTGCCGAGTAGACTTTTCTGGCAATGTTGTCGCGCTCGTGTAAGAAAATTATGCCTAGAATAGTTGTTAGTATAATAGAAACCTGCTGCAGGGCCACAACCAAGTTTACGTTGCCGTCCCGATAGGCAAACAGCGAAGTAAGCGCTGCAGTGCCATAAACTACCCCTAAGACAAGTAGGGTCATAAGCATTTTCTTACCCAGAAACGGTTTCATCTGAGTAACTGATTTAGGCTTGATTGCCAATATCATTAGGGCTGGAATAATAAAGCTCAATGCCGTCCATGTAGGCACATCTGCGTGTCTGGCAACATATGTCCAGCCAATTACGGCAACACCAAACAAACCCGCCGAAATCAAACCCCAAATTACACCAGGGCCTAGCTTTAAGTTGCTTTTCACGGGGTACAATATGGAAATCCCAACCAGAACTAACAAAACACCAAGGCCATGTACCACAGTCAGGCCGTCGCCCAGTAGCCACGAACCAAACACTATTGTCCAAATAACACTACTGGCGTAAAGGACAGAGAAAGCCGATGCCTCAACCAACTGCAAAGCCTTTGCAGCAAATACATTGCCAAGGGCATAGAGTACGCACGTCGCAACTATGACAATGCCATATTTGCTAAAGTCAGGCATATCAAAGCCATTTATCCCCGCATAGGTACCAGTAATAAGCCCAACTATGGACTGAAATACAATCGCATAGGCAATTGGGTCGCTTTTGTCGTTATATAACATAACTCGGCGCAAAATTACCGAAATAGAAAGCGTAACAACGCTAATTGCGACTAGTAATTGCCACGACATACTAGCACCATCATACACCAAAGTGCCTAAGCCCTACCCGCTACAGCAGAATACGGCCCCAGAAATACACTACCCTACCCCCGCTACTAAAACACATTTCTGAACTTTATTGGGAGCACCTCTTGACCCAAAAACGTGCAGACATGGCATTTCTTACACATGTCATTCAAAGGTGCGATAGGGATGGCGAGAACACTCCGAGGATGCGTTTCTATATGGCACGATTACGTTACTTCCCAGAACTTTGGTACATAAACAGGCATATTGGCACAAAACGAGCCGATAACTACATGTTGCGCAGGGGCTATTTGCTTGACCACGACCAGAGCTTCGATGAACTCATCCATGGCACAACTGGCGCAGCAGCTTGGTATGCCCTCGAAGCCCTGGAGTAAGGGGGCTTTTTTGAGCAAGTTTAGCCATTCCTACCGGGCCTAGAAGCACGCACGGGCGTATTGGCCACTTTAGTCCCCCAATTTTTCTGCATCTGTTGTGAAGTAAGTTAAATCATATGAACATCATTGACTACTACTTGGTTTGTATTTAAACTACAGGTACATGAGCGATATCAATCATCTGTCTGCAAACGATTATGTAAGTGTGTTCAAAGTGTCAAAGCAATTGAATTTGTCTGTAGCCACGGTTCGAAGGCGTTGCATTAGCGGAGATTTTCCAGCAGTAAAAATTGGAAGAAACTGGGTTGTGGAACGTTCGGTACTAGACACATATCGTGTGAGAGCTGCCACAAACCCCGCGTTAGCTTTCGCCGACCACTTAAACCTAGACGTAGCGATATCTCGCTTGGAAGAAAGAGATTTGCTGAAAGACATGTGGACTCCTGACGTTCTTAACTATCGCGATGAGCTAGCAGACAAGACAAGACTCAAAGATATTTCCTCAGCAAAACTGAACAACGCTGCTGATTTTGACCCACCAGTGATCGTTAAAGTGCCGAAAACACCTTTGTTTAGTCGCTCGGCAACTGACTTGTCCTTGCCTGATCGGATAGCCTATCAAGCTGTTGTACAGGAGATAGCCGAGCATACTGAACCATTGCTCGGACCTAATATCTACGCCGCGCGCGTCGCAGATCCACAGCACGGCGTAAATAAATGGCTTCAATGGAAGAATGATGCAAGAAACCAAATTGATCCTACGAATGGCTGGGTAATTACTACAGATATCACTGGCTTCTTTGATTTTATAGATCATGGGCAACTTATATTTATGCTTCGTGAAGTGGGAGTGCCTGAAAGTTTGACAAACTCATTAGCAATTATGCTAAGAACTTGGTCAAGGTCTCGTAAACGGGGTCTTCCACAAGGCCCAAACGCATCTCGAATTCTTGCAAATTTCTACTTACACCAAATTGATGCTCAGATTACCGACGATAATGATGTGAGCTATTTTAGGTATATGGATGATATCCGCATTGTTAGCACGAGTCGTGCGGAGACAATTAAGGCTTTAGGGCATTTAAATGACCTCTGTTATAAGCTCGGTCTCCCCTTATCGTCCAGTAAGACGGCATCGATGTCAGGAGCAGAAGCCATAATAGACTTAGCGGAGGACGATATCCTTGGGCAGCTCTCGTATGAGATTTACATAAACGATGGTCTCGATGCTGAGCTTTCTAGAAAATTACTAGAGTTGTTCCAGGATGCAATTAGTGAGGATGCAAAGATCAACAAGAGACGGGCCAACTTTACCCTGTATCGACTATTAAGGGCTGGTAACGATCAAGCACTTGAGCATGTCCTTGAAAATCTACAAAAACTCGGACCACTTGAACTGCTTCTTCCGCGTTATGTGGGTCACTGGGTTCACAAGAAAGAGGTTACCGCATCAATTGCAGCTTATTTATGTAACCCAGAGAGGAACAACTCAGAATACATTGCTTCATGGCTACTGGCGCTCCTAACTAATGATAGTGCCGTCCTAAATGAAGACATACTAAACTATGTACGCAACATTACTAAAGATAAAAATTCTACGAAATACCTGCGCGTCATAGCCATGAACGTATTGGCACGTTCAGGCAAGGCAGTAGATATTACAATCTTGGAAGAAGTTATTATTAACGAATATGATCCAATGACTGTTCGTGGCGCAATAGTTGCACTATATCGGGCGAAAAAGCTTTCCAAGCAAATTAGAGAACGTGTTGGTCGTCGAGTTCATTTTGCCCATACACTAAAGTATCTCGAAGGCAGAAACGGTTTGCCATCCCTTGTACCTGGCGCAGATCAATCAGCCGAGAGTCAGTAGAGCCTTACAACTGGCGTAAAACTAATGGTATAGCTCTATACTATATCCATGACCGAAACGCGATATAAACTCAAGGAAGCTAAGTATTTTCTTCATTTTACGGAGGAATTGTTCAACAACCAGAGAACAGAGTACGTTTACCACATGAATGCTTTCGTCAATGCGGCACGAAACGTAACTTTTGTTATGCAAAAAGAGTATGCAGATAAACCTGGCTTCAGGGAGTGGTGGAATCAGCATGCTGCCAAAAAAGATATGGTCATGGCAAAGTTTGTAGATCTGAGGAACGTTTCTGTTAAAGAAAAGACCGTACGCGAAAAACAATTCACGTTTACCCAGTCTTTTGGGCCAAAAGGTTTACATGTGGTTGGCCATAAAGGACCAACATCAGTTGAAAGTGAACCTATAAGATTCGATGGTCCCATACCAACACACGGTTATGTGACCGTTAAGGACGATAATGGCGAGCGCCGGGTTAAATACGATATAACGCATGACTTTAGTGTGATTGAAACATTTGACCATGGCTCCAAAGAGGTGAAGTTCGACAGCTTTATTGCAGAAGCTAAAGAGCACTTCCAGAAACTCGAAGCTCTAGTTGCTGAGTGTGAAGCACAGTTCCACTCCTAGCTGCTAGAGGAAGCTAACTGATTGCTTGATCTGATTAGCGACTTCCAGCGGACTATTTCCTCACAGATAAGGTTCCATTGCGATTGTACGCACGCTACCATAAGCGTTTTGGCCTCTATTAATAAGAGGTCTTTTTATTTGATTATGCTTGCAAATTTTTTATTAGGTAGTAGTATTAGCACATTATGAGCTATAGAAGTCAAAGATTTGAACCTGGTGAGCAGTCTGGCATTGGAAAAGCATGGGAAATTATTGATTTCTTAGAAAGCAAAGCTATCCCAGTAGTTGACGAAGTTATGGCAGGACGCTCTTACAAGCGTCAGTTGCACCCTGGCACTGTTAGCGAACATGGTGAAATTAACTACTTACTCCAAGTTACCCATGAACCCCAGACACAAGAAGACGGTAGTAGATTACACGCTCATCCTTTTTTAGATAAGGCAGTTGAGATTCTTCATGCTATAGAGGCAGAACTCCCAGGTCAAGTTACTGTCGACGAAGGTGGGCTCAATGGTTGGGATATTACAACTACCACTGAACATATCTTTGGCACTGGTACGACTGAGACTGAGGTTCTACAGGTATACCCACCGTGGTTACAAGCGAAGTGGGAAGAAGCTGGTAAGCAAGTCATGTTCTTCTGCGGCATTAAACCCCCTAGCCCTCAACGGATACTTGAAGACTGGATGTTCAGCTGGAGTGAGCGCGACATGAAAGAGGGACGAGTAGTATTTACTCCTACCCCGGGTAACCTTGAAACCTGGTAATAAATGGTTTAGTTCTAGTCCGCTGCGGTAGAGTAACTTACTACTGATACACCCCTAGATAGTTCTAACCAACGAGATAATTCCGTAAGGATGTCATTCCAATTCGAATGTACTAGAGCTACCAAGATAAAAGACTCAGTCGCAAGATTGGGTCTTTTATCTTGTACGGAGGCAGGACGAGAGCCTGATGCGCGTAGCCATAGGTTCGTTCGTAACGATCACGCGCAGAAGTTTACTTCGAACATGTGAGGCAACGTGCCGCAGGCAGCCCCTGCCCTGCAGAATTTGTAAATATTGACTCCTTAAAAGATCCGACCTTTTAAATTAATCAGAGGTCTTTTCATATGTTCGTAACTCGGTTATGCTTAATATAACTAACGCGGTAGTCATATGAAAAAGCATGAACAAGGATTTAGTGTAGTGGAAGTACTTTGCAGTTCTAATGGTAGGGCTGGTAGGGGATATTGGCTGGTTGGTCTGGGACGGCCAAACCAACAACCCAGAAACTCAGCAGGCTACCACAGAACAAAGTAAAACAGCCAAACACTTCTAGATAAAAGAGTGGGGGGTTAAGTTCAGGACAAGCGAAAAACTTGATGATCTATATTACGTTTATAATGCTGGATCAATGGATACATCAGGTTCGTCAGTAGATTTCTCTGTTAAGTTTCTGACTGACACGGATTGTGCAATAGACAAAACATCACAATTTAGAATAACTCGCTACAGCCAAGCCGAAACGGCCAAATTAGGTAACAGCTTAATAGCCAATGCAGTTAAAAGCAGTACAAAACTAGGCGACTATTATTACTCAGTAGCTGTCCAAAACGATGTCTGTAGTCAAGACGAATCCGTACAGTCACAAGCCGATGGATCCCGAGAGGTGTTAACAAAAACAGTACCGTCTACACTTCAGTTCGAGTAATAAAAATTCTATAGCCTGAGTTTAAATTGCTTGATTTGTACAGCCAAGGCGATTGTTGCTGTAAAAAGACACGGTTAGCGGTTAATTAATTAGGCAAGTTATCTATCACTTAGATCTGGGCCCTGCATCTCCCCTCTAAATAATATGTCACTGAAATCCTAAGGCTGGTTCTATAAACATTACCGGATAGGTTGTATAAAGAATGTGCAACCGAACTTCTGGTTGTATAATACTAAGCAGTATGTTATATATCTAAGTATGATTAGGTATGCAGTCCCTCAAGATCCGAGGCATTTAATAGTATCTCCCCAACATTACTACATAGAGTTGGCGGATGCTTCCTATGCTTTAGGCATGCTTCAAGTTGCTCACGGTAAGATTGCAAATGCAGAGCATTTGATTAAGCCACTACTGACGAGAGAAGCTACGCTAAGCTCAAAGATGGAAGGCACAATTACTGATTCTAAAGATGTATTTGTGCTTGATGCGACAGGCAAGGCTCCAAATCAAGATACAGTTGTCGTAGCAAACTATAGAGCGGCTATGATGCTGGCGCTCAATTTTCCTGGTAATAAGATATCCAACCATAAGATACGACAGTTACACCAAGAGCTATTAGCGAAAACGCCTCACAAGGGAAGCTTAGGTCAGTATAGAAAAGTTGATGCATGGATTGGAAAGAGTGAGGACACCCCAATTGAGGACGCTTCTTATGTAGCTGCCCATCCTGCGCAGGTTCAGGCCTACATGGATAATCTAGTGGACTACATTAATAATACCGATGACTCACCGCTTATAAAAACAGCTGTATTTCATTACACGTTTGAAGCGATACACCCTTTCGAGGATGGTAACGGACGTATCGGCAGAATGTTAGTTCCAACATTATTGAACTATCAAGGCCAGCTCTCTGCACCAGTGCTTTACACGAGTGAGCATTTCGAAAAAAATGCCGTGCTATATAGGCAGAAACTACATGAAGTTGACGTCTCTGGTGATTTGACTCCATGGATTCAATTCTTTTTAAGATCGCTTAAAGAACAATGCCAGATATCGATAGCTCTGGTTAATAAGATCGTAGAACTAAATGACAACCTTCATCAAAAATATATAAATTCGCAAAGTCCAAATATGACAAAGGCGATCGATTACATCTTTGAGGAACCAGTATTTACCATACCCCAGCTCTGTAGAGCGCTATCTATTCATCGCCTAACAGCATCGGCGTTAGTTAAGGAGTTGGTTAAATCAACAACTATACGAGATCTTGGCGTTAGGATGGCTAATAACACCTCAGTGTTCTACTACCCTGAGTTGCTCAAAATTATCAACTAGATCACTTCGCTAAATCTTAATAAGATGAGGTTCCAATTCGATTGTACGTACTCGACCAAGATAAAAGACTCAGTCGTAAGACTGGGTCTTTTATCTTGTACGAAGGCAGGACGAGAACCTGATGCACGTAGCCATAGGTTCGTTCGTAACGATCACGCGCATCCGCCGCGGCGGAGAGCATGTGGGGCAACGTGCCGCAAGCAGCCCCTGCCCCCAACTGCCCGCCCTGGTGACGAGTGTCTGGATTTAAGGCCTCGTGGCGCACTTAAGTGATCAAACCGGTAAAAAACTCTTTTTGTTTAAGAAACTTCGCTAATGGGTAGAATAACAGGCTGGCTTATTTTACTATCATACAATGAATGACCTACTTATTATACTTTCAGCTTTTAAAGTATAATGACTCATGATATTATTATACTCATGGTAATGAACGTTAAGGCTAATACTAGCCTAAGACTAATAAGGAGAAAATAGTGTCAAAACAGCCATTTACACCGCCCCCGCTACCACCAGACATCGATATGAGTCAATTAATTAAGCTAATCGCAGATGCTAGAGAAGCAGTAGCAAGATACGACGAAGCAGTAAAACAGCTGCCGGACCCCACTCTTATAAGAAGAACGTTTGAAACCCAGGAAGCGGTACTGAGCTCAAAGATAGAAGGCACTCAGGCCACTTTAGAAGAGGTTCTAGAATTCGATGCGGAAGAGGCAAACTCCGAAGAAAGTGAAAAGTTAAGAGACTATAGAGAGATTAGAAATTATAGACATGCAATTCGGTATGGTAAGAACTTGCTTAAAGATAAGCCCCTGTCCGAGAATGTAATAAAAGAACTTCATAAGTTACTGCTAGACTCAGTAAGAGGAAAAAATAATACTCCTGGAGAGTTCAGGAGGCACCAGGTACATATCGGTCCTCCTGGAGCAAACATTGATGAGGCAAGTTATGTACCACCCGTACATACAAAAATACCCGCCTTATTTTCTGATCTAGTCAATTACATTCAGAACAACGAACAAGCCGAGCGTTTGGTCCAGGCCGCGATTGCCCACTACCAGTTTGAAGCCATTCACCCATTTGCGGACGGAAATGGTAGGGTGGGTCGCTTACTCATACCTCTATATTTATATGAAAAGAAACTGACCTCGCAGCCTAATCTATATATCTCTGAGTTCCTGGAAACTCACAGACGTGACTACTATGAGCAACTCAATAAGGTGAGTGAGGAAGGTGATTGGATAGGATGGATATCTTTCTTCTTAAGAGCAGTCCGTGAGCAAGCAAATTTGTCTAAGAAGCGAGTAGAAAAAGTGTCAGCGTTATACAAAGCGCTTCATGATAGGCTCCCTGAGTTTAATTCAATTTATGCATCATCGTTTTTAGAAGCACTATTCACTCAACCTGTATTTACTCCTAAAACAATAGGTAAAGCTGCAAATATCTCAAACCCAAAAACCTTGTACAACTTAGTAGATAAATTTGTTCAGGCTGAATTAGTTGTAGACTTAGTGCCGCAACGTTCTAGAAATAAGCTGTATTCCTTCGATGTTTTGCTAGATATAATAGATATCGACGAATAGTAGAGATTCCACTACTAATAGGTAGGGTAAGCAAAGCCTGTCACCCCCATATATCTGCATCCATCGGCTTAACTCCGTAAAGAGTTCGTTCCAGTTCAACTGTAC
>JAYSTK010000012.1:0-2194 GCA_043719825.1 Candidatus Kaiserbacteria bacterium
TCGGTCGATTTAGGCATCAACACCGTACCCAAGTTTTTCTGGCGCTCCTTCTTTCAGGCAGAAGTCACCGGCAACTCGGTGTGTATGTGGGAAAAGTGACTGCCCCTCGCACCTATCACTCCAATACTACCTCTCGCTTTGCCACAGTTGCATCGCTGGGTGCCAATATCAGTTGATCTAAATCTTAGGATTTCAGCGTTGTTAATAAAGTCACCAATTCGTGAATGCCTGTAAAACAATCCAAGCCGTTGTGTTCTGGTAACTTTTCGGCGCGTTCTATAGCCAAAAAACGTTGCTCTTTGGTGGCATCGTAAGTACCAATCTTGCCTTTCGTGTAATGGGGCAGATATTTTTTTAAACGCGTCAAAGCGTCGTCTCTGTGCATAGGAGCTTGTATATCCTCAAAATGCAATAACAACCAAAGCTCAAAACAAGGTACTGAAGAAATTGCCTTGAATTTCGCCTTCTTGTTGAGATCGTTTTTCAACTTCCCATCTAAGGTGTCCGCTTTGTTACGAGCATTGAAGTATTCTTTGTGGTCGTCGCGATCGAATACTGCATAAACCTGTTCAAAAGCCTGTTTTTGTATGCCTTTTCCTGAATTGCCGTTTAAAAACAATTCCTCTGCTGATTTGACAATTTGCAATGGGCACGTCCCAAGCGAGCTATGTTGAACCTCTACATTCGCTGTATGAAGTCTATAAAACTGCTTGATTTCATTGAAATAATTAGGTTCAGTCTTACTGCCCTCACAAACAATCAAAATACGATCATAGGGAGCACGTCTTCCATTTTTTCTTGCCAAATCTTTAGCTTGCCGAACACGTGGCGTATTGTCTTTCCCCATTTACGAATGCTCATCCGATTTTTTCAGCGCACTAGAGAAACTATCAAGCATAGGCACAGCGCCATACCTTCCCATCAAATAACCACGCTCTAACGCTTCGCCCTTTCTTGGACTGAACTCCGTTAGCGACGTAAGGGTTGTTGCATGGTCTGCGGCTTTCTCCGCGAACCAAACTTGATCTCTACGCAATAAACCCGACGTATCTAAAAGGGATGTATCGTGGGTTGTAAAAAGTAGTTGAGCACCTTGAGTGTTTAAATCAGGATTGTGGAACATCTCAATAATTCGGCGTAGAAGCAGTGGATGCAAACTGCTATCGAGCTCGTCGACAATCAGTGTTTTACCATTTTGTAAAATATCGATGATTGGTCCGATTAAATTAAAAAATCTCTGGGTACCTTGTGATTCTTGTCCTAGTTCAAATGCTACTGCACGATCACCGCTTCGATGCGTAAAAAGCGGCATCATTACCTCACGATCTTCCCGCGTAGACTCAATAGTCCCATCTTCATTAAGTTTAAAACTTTGCTGAACACCAAGTCGCTTTACAAGACTGACATCATTAATGCCGACGTCAGCAGCTGTTATAAGTGCAACTACCTTATTACGAAGGGATTCATTTTGCAAACAATTAACTGTTTGATCGGGCGTAAAAGAACTACCCATAGGCAGTACAACCATTTTTTCAGAAAACCAGCGATAAATAGGTAGTAGCTGTTCGCTATTGTGTTGAGCTGCCGTGGAAAGAAAAAGTGCATTAGGGCGTGTAGCTTTTTGCCAAACCTCTTTATCGCCTTTTAAGTGATTGCTGTACGTGTATTTATCTTCATTCGCATCAACATCAAATTTTCGATAAAACCAAGCTTGTGGCTTAGGATTGACATAAACATGCAACCACTCTTCTGTGATTCGTTCCGCATTAAATGCGCAACCATATTGATGGCGGATGCCATTAAGTACAAAAGTAACTTCAAGTACAGTGGGTTTAATCACACTGGCCAGTTCAAGCTTAAACGGTTGGAAGCCAAAAGGTTGCCCAGGCTTCATCCCTGTAAAAGAACTAGCGACTAAACTTTTTAGGTCTAAAAAAGCCAAAATCAGATTGCTTTTTCCACTCGCGTTAGCCCCATAAATGACGGCAGACCTAGTGATGCGGGGCGCTGCAAGCAAACCTGTTTCAATAAGGTTAGATGCAGCCAACTCTTTGTCAGTCGTAGCTACGAAAGAAAGTCGTGCCTCATCACGAATGGAACGAAAGTTACTGACACTGAATTCGATGATCATGGCATTTTTAAATTAATAATCTGAATTATTGCATTGAATCCGCATTTTTTCGATTTATTTAAT
>JAYSTK010000111.1:0-1312 GCA_043719825.1 Candidatus Kaiserbacteria bacterium
AACCAGCTCTTGGTCGTTGCTGCGGAACGACCCTAAAGGGATCGGTCCAAAATAGTTTTTCTATATGAAGATTTTGGACTGGTCCTCGCAAATGACTCGACCAAGACCTGAGTGAAGTCATCTGTTTTGGCGAAGGCCACAAGCTGCAGTGCACGTTCGGACGGTTGTGAATTGCTCATGCTTGCATAGAGCTAGCTGGGAGCATATTATTGTTTACAACTAACGGAGATTATAAATGTGATTGACCTTTCAGAAATTGCGAGCCACAACCAAGGTGAATTAGTTGATGAAACGATAAGAGAACAACATATTGCTGGTGTTGCTGCACGAATTGCCGAGATACTTCCGTATGGTCCATTACGGATTACTACCAACTATCCCGGAATACCGGGCCTAAAATATGATAAAGGCTGGAGATGGTACGACCCCGTGATGGCACAAATAGGGTCCGAAGAACTTATAGTTGAGGGATTTGGGACGGGCATGAAGGTTTATGTTGATAATCCAGAGATAGACTACCCGCTTGAACTAGGATTGGGTCATATTCTGACTGCAAAAGTAGACCATCGTTTTGGCGCACGAATGCCCGTTCACGGTATCAGCGTGCCTGCCACTTATGTACTAGAGCGGAATGATGTCACGCTTGTTGAGTGGGCACCGCGTTTTATCGAATATGGAACGCGCGAAAGAGTTGAGGCAGGAATTCATCCTGACTACCCGGGAGTTGGTATTATGCGAATGTACCAGGCTGATACCTGGCACCCCCAGGAAGGATTTCTTGAACAGCCGACGCTAGAAGAAGCAAAGGAAGCCACAGGAGCAGGTAACTATGGGGTCATGCTTATTTCCAAAGTAGGGCGTGATGGTAAGCGGGCTATAGTGACCAGTCGCATAGGTTATGAAAATACCAGATCGGTAATAGTACGGCCTCCTAAAGGCGAAGACCCTATAGCTGTTGAAATGCTGGACTTGAAGGTCGGCACAACAGAAGCTGAAATGGTTGAGCATCATGTAAAACGTCTCAAGTCTTGGCATGTCAATGGTGACCCAGACTACTCAGAGATTACTCCTATGGAAAGGGATACACTTTTTCACTACATAACAAGTGATTAGAGTATTCGTTCGGGCGTGGCATGTGGCCCTGAATCTTCCTGACTAGATGTTGTACAAAAGAGGCGCCTTTGAGTGCAAAAGCATGTTCGAAGTACTGTAAGCAGTCCTGTGGACTGTTACAGTACAAGCTCTTTTGCAAGCCTGTTTTGTACCAACAGATAGATCAAGAAGATTCAGTTTGCCACGAGTCTCTTTTGCT
>JAYSTK010000112.1:0-9246 GCA_043719825.1 Candidatus Kaiserbacteria bacterium
TGCAACTATTCTGATTTTATCTCCAAATTTTTGTTTAATTATTTCAAGTGCACTGAAATCAGCGTTAGTATATGGGCTCCACGATGCCCACACAGTCACCAAGAGCGGTGTACCTTTATCATTCAAGAGATCAATAGTTTCTCCATCAAGTGTTTGATACATCGCTTTTTCAGGCGCGTTTAATGCGAAGATATCTGATGAGCGCCGTGCCTTCACGCCAGTGGGAGACCAGTAATAGAAGTAGACAAAAATAATGACTACTACAAATACTATACCTACTAATAATAATTGAATTAATGTTCGCTTTGTAGTCGGCATACTACTTAGCCTTTGATGTATAGTTCAAAGTCTTCCGGTTTTTCACCTGCCTCTGCAGGGATAAGATTAAGTTCAACTTCTTTTCCATTCAGCGTTGCATTAATTACTGCAGCATTACTAGCTGCAAATGGAACGAGAAATCGTGCTGGAGTAACTACTTGTGCGCAAATTTCTGCATTATTTATGACAGAAAATTCAACGGTTACTGATTCAGGCATTGATTCACGAACAATTGGTTCCCAGTTTAAAAGATCACAAGGGGTAGGCATGAGTATTTCACCTGCGAGTGTGTGGACTCCATCAATATAGTAATGTATAGCATCCACTCGGGAAATAGAATCATACGGTGTAGAAGTAGCAATTACAGGGACGTTTGGAAGTGTGGTTTCATTTAGTTCACTTTTTTTCAAAAATGCAAAAATAAACATTCCTGCAATAATAAGAGCAAAAATAATAATTGATGCAATAATTCCATGATTTTTCATAAAAGAGAAAATGAGTATGGATAATAATATAGTATACCACGCATTTTGAGAGTACTTTGAAGGGCTTTGAATCTATGGATTTTGCAAATCAGTACTTTTAATTATTTTTGCATTCTCTCCTTTATCGATAGTAACTTCATACGTTCTGTTATGCACATTCACTTCACTGATATAGCGAACCGTAATTATAAATACTCCAATTACAAGGAGTAGCGAGGTAAAAAATATCTTATAACTCCATACAAATGTGAGTGTTCCTTTCACGATATCAATAAATTCTGTATTCTTTTTGAGTTCTCGCCGCAAGTCGAGAGCGCCTTTTTCAAGTGGAGCAGTGAATCTACTATATGTTTTAACGGTAGTTTTTTTCATTTCTGATACACGTTTGAATTCATTCGTGTCATCAGGATCGACACCAGCTAAAATAAGCATATTGCGCACATAACGTCGTATCATCCATGATATAGCATAAATAATGAGTGCAATAACTACAAAAGTAATGAGAGCTCCTTTAATTGGAAGTACCCAAAAATACGCTGTAGCACTTGCACTTTTAATTCCGTCCTCTCCATAACCAAGCGTTACTATTGCCTTATAGAGTCCTATATCGGCAAGAGAACGCTCACCTTTCCATGAAAAATTAAAATCACGAATACTGGTAGGTAGTACATTTCCAAAATGTGATTCATTATTTATGGGGATTAAACCGCGTTGTTTGCCCCACATGTTTGTTATAACAATGTTTCCGCGCGGTTGAAGATGTACATTTCCTTTATTTTCGAATCGGAGTGAGAATTCAGCTTGTGGATATTCAATAGAACGGTCAAGAATGCTGAATTCGCGAATGATTGCATCTTCTATTACATCTCCCTCAATCCGGACAAAGAAAAGTGATGCGACCGATTGTGAGGTGACTACCGCAAGCGAATCATCCTGATTTTTCGGTGCCTCTGTTCCAATAAGAATTGCAGCGAAATGTCCTCCGGGAGCTGCATCTTTAGGGATTTCTACAAAGAATGAAACTTCTTCTGTTTGCTCAGGTGAAATAACATACGGACCCTCTGCAACCTCTATCCATTCTGCAATCGTCGCTTTGTTTTCATCTGGGTTCAAGACGGGCATGAAACGCCCTCTTCCCCCTTCTCCTTCGGGAGCAAAGTTTACTACTTTTGCATATACGGTAAGTGGATATTCATTGCTGTTTATGACACGAATTGTGCTTTGCCAAATATCACCAGGGAGAGCTGAGAGTTGAAAAAGAGGCGGCGTAACGCTCATAGACTGCGACTCAGCGTGTACTCCCTGAACATTGCACGCAAAAAGTAGAGAGAATAGTGTCGTCAGCGTGTAGCGGTAGTATGTTTTCATGAATTACGGAGATCAATATCGTGATGAAGCGGGTCAGAAGCATTCTCACGCACATGCACAGGTAGTTGTTCTGAACCGTCATCTACTCCTTCATCGAAATATTTTCGATGAACATAAAAAGAAATGATGATGACAAGGATCAGAAGTACTCCCAAAATCAGAAGTATCGTACGGAGCGGAAGGATATAAAAATATGTAGTGTCCTGCACTGAAGCAAGATTTGCAGTACCGTATTCAACTGAGAGAAAGGCTTTATATTTACCAAAAAGACCTTCAGCGGGAACATTCGCACTAAATGTTTTCTCCTCACCCGGTTGAATTGAAGCGTTATCGGGATTTACCGCAAGCGATGCAACCTCCCCACCTCGTTTGTCATAAAAAATTATTTCACCGGTAGGAATGAGTGGCTCGTCACCCGGATTTCTGATGACATACGCTGCAGCACCGTTGTCATCGCTCGTAACGAAACGGTCGACATTAAAACGTGATAACTTCAGGAGTGAATTTTTCTTTTCAGCGAAATTCACGCTGACGATCGTCCCTGGTGCATCACCTCGTGCCACCATTGCTTCAGCCTCATCGCGATTTCTCCCATTACCAAAACCAACAAATGTATGGTATTCGCCTTCCTGTGGATTTGGATTTATACGAAGTGTCAGCGTCACTGTTTTTGTTTCATCAACTTTCAGGTCTATACCTGCACGACTGATTTCAATCCAAGAGGCGAGTGAAGATGTCTGGTCACTCATGACAGGTGGCAAGAATTCTTGTATACCTCCTCCGGTGTCTATTGAAATGTTATTCACGCTTGGATACACGGTGACGGGTTGGGAACCGGTATTCTTGAGTGTGATTGTTTTTTCAATAATGTCTCGCGGTTCGACATCCTCATCAATAACAAGCGGCGTCACCGTGTAGGATGCTGCGCCATACGCAGTCATCGTAAAAAGAAGTGACAGGAAACCTCCGAGAAGTAGTGCACCGATATATGAGGGTAAGGTGTGTCCTTGCATAATTTAGAATACTGGAACGGCTATGTAACGGATAGCGGCTGTATACTGCCCTGCTTCTTGCAGTTCAATAACCCGTACTTTGTATATCATATCAAGCGTATCATTCGTCACGGGGCCGCCCCCATATACTACCTCATCAAGGGTGGTGGTACTAAATCGCGCAAACGTATCAAATGCTGCAAAGCGTGCGGAGCCATTATCAAGCGTATCGTCTCCTGCGTGGTATCCAAAACACCCCGTTGCGGCACCAGCACATCCAGTTGCCCAAGCGGAGGGTGCAGCATTTGTAGCTGTAATCGGTGCAATAGTATCGCCAGATGCACTCAAGAATTCTCCGTCACTCATCATATATATCTGGTACCCTTCGGGCGCATTCGTAGTAACCGAAAGCCGCTGCGCCGCCTCAACTTCATTCCCAATACCGAGAAGTCCGTAGGGTACTGTATTGCTTGTGGTCAGCACATCAGTGGTAACTCCCTCAGTTGCCGTTGATGATGCAACACCACTGATGGTAAAGGTGAGTGAGGCACCTTCGGTCACGAGTGATGGATATGCTTCGTTCGTATTAGTGAGTACCGGTATTCCTTGCACAAGATCAAAAAGTCTAAAATAGTACACCGTATTTACACGCGGCCCAGCAGATTGAATGGTAAATGAGTACTCCGCAGCAGCATTATTCTCATGGCGAAAGCCCGTGATGATTGATGATGACTCATTGTATGTCCCGCATCCATTACCCACACCAGCAACACAGCTGTCGGCGTCCAACAATGTCGTTGATGATACTTTTGTATTATCAACGCCAGCGCCGTTTGCATAGCACCACGTTGACGTCGCACTACATGTCGTTGAAGCGAATACATCGGTTGAGGTACTGAAATTCGCATATTCTGAATACTGTAGTTTAAATCGTACATCATTTCGAGCAATATTTTCAATTTCTTTTACCGTTACTCGAAGTACGATTACCTGTCCGTTTGCAATGTTAATTGGTGCAACGTTGTAGGCTGCAAGACTCGTGGTTGGTGTCGCATTGATTTCATCATCAAACCAGCGCCAGTCTTGTGTTCGTGGTGTAAAGCTAGCAGTTCGAATCTGCGGATACTGGAGATACGTGTCGAGTTGAGTACCGCTTGATTCAACCATTCTAAAGCAATAATATGTTTCTGCGTTTGCGCCATTCTGTTCTACAATCCAATCGTACTCAACATCATTTCCTTCCTGCACCGAATACGGGTTTGCAACTGAATCATTTATTTCTTCAAGCGTACCTGCCACGTCCGAAACTGAGAGGTTGAGATCTCCCACTGTCGGTGGATTACCTGAAAGAGCAGTACCATCAGTTGTCCCTGTCGCCGCATACCCGCGCCAAATGGTACTCGATGCATTATTTCCGAGCGTTACCCATGACGCAGCGCTAATTGCACTACACGATGTGGTAAGAGGTGCATATTCAAGTCGGAACGCACGAGTACTTGTGGGGAGTGTTGCGTTCACGGCCTGCACACTCATACGGATGCGTATCCGTTCTCCTTCACCGAGTGGTTCATCACTGCTTGTGAGAACTGTGTTTTCTCCAAGATCTACTCCCCCCGCTGGCCACGGATCGGTGGGGTCGAGCGCGTTGTTATCAACATAAAGGCGATAATAATTTTGCCTCAATGCAAGCCCTGCCGTGGGCCACTCCACAACTTCAGCGCGGTACGATAGGGTTGCTCCCGTGTCGCTTCGCCAAAGTTCATAATGCGTAGTCGATGCAATCGTTGCGCCTGCAATAGGGCGTGGGTAGAGTTGACCTGTTCCCGCACTGCGTGTATTTACAAAAAGTGATGCGTTTGTGATATCGGTAAGTGTCTTTCCAATACCAATACTTATGGTAAGTGGTTCAGTACCACCATTGCTGCTTCCGTTCGAGCGCGTGACATCCATCGCACCAGAGGTTGTCTGTGTGTTTTCAATAATCCATGCAACGGATGTTTGGCCGGACGGTGTCGTTGCGCCTGGTTCAAGGAAGTATGACACGAAGCCAATACTTGAGAGCCAGACCTCATGCCCAAATTCATCGGTTCCCGTGAGCGCGACATCATTTCTCTTTTGCGTATGCACAAAGGTCCGCGAAAGACTGTTTACCGCCGTGATTGCCTCTGTCTCTGTGGTACCGGCAGAGGTATAAGTATGTGTGCTTCTCTGTACACTCCAGTTAGGACCCGTGAATTCAACCACTGCGTAACTTACGATGCTGGCGTCACTCCCCGCGTCACCACGCATGAATACCGGAACATTTCCCAGTGCACCCCACTCAGAGGTGGATTGGCCCGTGTTGTAATTTGCAGCACCTATGTCAGGGTTATGTTGACCGGTGATAAAGACTACGACATCCGCGTCATTAACAACGCTGGAGATTGTTGTACCGGTTGCTGTGGTGGCAGTTGTGTCATACGTAATGGTTGGTTGTGCACGCACGATCATCTCATTGTCTGAGCCTGCTGTTCCAATAAATTCTATAATTTCCCATGACACTCTCGTATTGCCGGTTGCCGTTGAGGGTCGCGCGACGGTCACTGAGGTAATAATATTTGAAGGGTTCACGAGATACGCAGTTACGTCATCAGAGTTCTGTGTACCTGCTGCGGTACTGCCCGCCCCAGTGTGATGCGAATTCGTGATACGCATGAACGCACTCGTAGAAGCACTCGGTGCAACATAATCGACACCAGCAGTTAACAAGGTGGAGGTCCCTGTGATAGTGACAGTTCCTCTCTGTATTTCAAAGTCACGCTCTGGAGAAGTGGTAAGCTCAGGATATCTCGTGTATGCATCAATGGCACTTCCATTTTGTGAAAGTCTAAAACAATAGGTTGTATCAAAGCCTGCATCAGCAGTTTGCTGAATTGAGAACTCAGATTCTAAAAATTGAGTGCTACTGAGTGTGAAAGCTCCAATTACTGATGAGGTGTCTTTTACTGCTGCATTCGGAGTAAGAAACGTAGTATTTTCGTCAGTCACACCACCGGTACCCACGGCAATATTAGTAGTATCTCCCCCATCAGTCAGATTTGTGGAGTTGAACATATCCCATGCACCTCCAATCCCTCCAACATCAGTCCATGAACTTACGGCACTACACGTTGAAATCTTTGCTCCATATTCGAGTCGATAGGTAGCAGATGCTGAGGTAACACTGCCTTCATTAGACATTTGAAGACGGAGACGTACCGGTGTTGTCTGTGCAATATTTGTGACAGGAGTATCCTCAAGGCCACCTAAAAGAGACGTTGCTAAAGCCTCACTCCCGTTATCATTTCTCCAGTGATAGTGAGTTTGTGTTAAGACTGGTCCGACTAGTGTCGTTGACCCATTCATGTCACGCGTGATGGCTGGACTTACTGATCCTCCCCCCGACACCGATAGATTTGTAGATGGACTTTGCATAATGATATCAACCGTTTCTCCATTTTGTGCACCCATAGCTGAGTCAAGCACGGTATACAAACACATGGTTGAGGTTGTGCTAATTGCCACCGACGCAGTAAAAGTACTTGTGCCGTTTGCACTTGAAAAGCCATCAGTATCGGTCAATCCAAATTGCGATTCAACTCCGGTATACGATTCACTGCCGCAATCGTACGGATTCGTAGTATCAAGGTCATAGTACAGTTTTATGTTATCAAGGTGTGTCTGACCATTCACCGTGCCGTTTTCAGCAATCGTGATACTGGTAACATTGCGTGCAGAAGTGTTTTCAGTAATTACAAACGCACTTCCAACATAGAAATTAGTAGCGGGAATGGTTGTTGAGGTGACTTGCGTTGAAGTGGCAATAGTGACGAGGACATCAGATGAAATGTTTGCTCGAGGATAATTTGTATAGGTAAATAATGGAGTTCCTTGGTCCGTCACTCTAAAACAATACGTATTCCCTTCTGTAACGGTCGTGGAAGCAAGAATTGAATATTCAAGCTCTACAAACTGCGTGGGTGAGAGTTGTATTCCCGTTGTTTGCGAAGAAATGTCTTTAATGCCCGCATTAGGGGTAAGAAATGTGGTGTTTTCATCGGTAACCCCTCCTGAAACGACGCTAATGTTTGTTGTATCAGCTCCATCCAAAAGATTTGCTGAGTTAGACATATCAAAGTCTCCTCCTACAGCGCCAACATCAGTCCATCCCGAGGCTGCAGCGCACGAACCGGGATTTGACGCATACTCAAGGCGATACTGTGCAAGAGGTGTTGAAGTACTTCCTTCATTTGAAACCTCAATGCGGAGGCGGGTCGTTGATCCCTGACGCATTGAAGTAAGCGATGTATCCTCTGTTCCACCGGTCTTAGAGGTAGCAGTTGTTTCTGTACCATCATCATTACGCCAATGATAATGAGAAAGTGTCGGTGTATCGTTGTAGACCAGTGTAGTACCAGAAATATTTTGTATAGTGCTCGGACCGGCAGTAGAATTTGTAACCGTAATATCACTCTCAGGGTTATTAATAGAGATATCAATTGTCGAACTACTTATTGCCGAATCAAGCACATCAAGAACAACATATCCACAGAGCGCAGTAGTCGTGCTCAATGTCACGGTTGTACCAGTAAATGATGAAACACCATCTGCACCAGAGAAACCATTGATATCTGTGGTTCCAAATTGGCCTTCTCCCCCATCATACGAAACGCTCGCACAGTTGTAAGGTGCGGTCGTATCCATTTCGTACAACAATTTTACATTTGCAAGTGCAGTACTTCCATCGACCGTTCCACTTTCTGTAATTGTAATACTCGTAACATCAAATGATTTATACGTATTGTAGAGTAGAAATGCACCGCCCATATACACGTTCGTTGTACTTGCAACCGTTGAGACGATTTGTGCGCCCGTCGCTGACGCATGAACTCCAGGAAAAATATCTGCAATGGTGTCACCGTAGATGTCTGTATCCGCCGCATCAGCATCAAACCATGACACGTAGAGGCGTTGGTCACTAGCTCTATTAAGATCTATTCCGAAAAGATCACCAGCACCTGTGTTAACAGGTCCTTGTTCTGCGTCCCAATTCATCATAGAACTCGTAGCCGTTTTAAAGTACACATTTCCTGTTCCTACAGTGCCTGCTGTCGTGCGTCCAGTGTATGCAACGTACACATCGTCGTTTGCACTATCTATTCCAATAGCGACATTGGTGAGACCCCGAGTAGTCGAAGTAAGTGGATCCGAAGTTGTTGCGAATGTTGAGCCATTGTAGTGCGCCGCACGCACTTGGTCGTCAGTCCCGAGTACCGCATTTCGTGCAATGTACGCAAGGTATAGATTGCCAGGCGTTGTCGAACTCACCGTAACGGCCATACCCACATCATAGGTTGTGTTGTCGGGGGCGTTTGCATCGATGACGGTCCACGCCCCTGACCATGCAGCGTTATTCCAAATTTTATATCGAATGTCGTCTAATGTAATATCGCGATCAATGACCATAATATTACCACTCGCTAGCGGTACGAGAATGTCGTAGTCATTCGCTAGGTCGAGTGGATTTGTGCCGGTTTCTGTCCAGTTTGTTGCAAGGTTACAACTTACAGTGCACTCAACAATATAAGCATCAGTCGCATCGTTTGACACTGCATAAATTGTTCCATCCGTACCACGAGTGATCGAGATGGTGTTTGCTCCAAGAACGATAGTTCCGCCTTGAGCAGTATTTGACACCATACTTACAGGCGCCGATCCCATCAGGAGAGTGTCCCCGTTCGTATCGAGTCGATTGTAGAAAATATCGTCGACGCTCGTATCTAAAGTTGCAATATGAATACTCGAACTTGCTGATCCCGGCGACCATTTGTCGTACCATACCTGAATCTGAATACAATCTGTCTGCGCATCGACCGTCGTTGTACCAGACCATGAATTTCCACCGTTTGTGGTTTTTCTATACACACAATAACCCGCTGCATCGCGAAAAAATTTGTATCCAGTTTGATCATCCACAAACACAGTCTGACCACCAGATTGTAGGTGCGACGCACCCGCTGTATTTGCATCGGGATCAATCGTTACCTGTGCAGCCTCCGCACGTG
>JAYSTK010000113.1:0-1298 GCA_043719825.1 Candidatus Kaiserbacteria bacterium
CACTAGTGTCTCGTTAAAAATCAAACAACCGCAACGTATTTTCAGCACCCTCCATTTCCATCGTATTAGTTTTTTTAGAAAACAGCTCAACTAAGCCACTTTTGTCAAAAAGTGACACACTCAGTATTTGTAATATTTGATAGAGATTTTGACGAAGACCGAGCTTTTTCTTTAGTATCGCTACCGTCAGGTAGGTACATAATGCGACACAAATTTGAAGCTTCACGGCATTCTCTCCGTGTCCCCAGAATCGTTTAATCTTTAAGTGTTGTTTAATCCACTTGAAGAACAGCTCAATCTGCCACCTGTTTTTGTATAGCAACGTGACTGACAGTGCAGACACAGACATGTTGTTCGTTAAAAAGACATACGTATGTCCTGTATCGTCGGTGTATTTGATACGTCGCAGTGTGTCGGGGTACTTCTTGTTATGGAGCGTACCCACTTGGTCACAGGTAATCGTGGACGAAGAAGTGCAAGTATATCGACGATTAAACCTCGTATTCACTTTCGCTCTGGTGACAAAGAATGCACCCGAGGTATGGATACGATGCAGTCGAACAAAGTCGAGATACCCTCGGTCAAGGATATAGAAACTTCCTGCTTCGTAGGTGAGTGAATCTAGAAAGGTAGCATCATGGTGGTTGCCACTGGTCATATCAAAAAATGCAGGAATAGAGCCACGTAGGTCAAGTCCAAGGTGCAGTTTCACTGCACCTTTTGTGGGAACAGAAGGCAGGGATGGGAACAGTGACAGGCACAGGTCAATACTGCTGGAGTCAATGGCGTAACAGGAGGTATCAATATCTGACACGATACCAGCATCATGTGCATACAAACTTCGTACTTCTATAATTAAGGTGTTACAGAGATCACGGTAGATCTTCCAACTGCGTTTCTGATTTGCTTTTGCAAGTGTTGGCAGTGTCGGAAGTGTACGAAATCCGAGATGGTAGAGCTTCATCTGATGCACAGAAAGACATGCCACAATGTCCCGAAGAGAATCACGGTACGACAACTGTCCAAACATGAGTGCGAGTAACTGGTCACGACAAGAAAGACTTTTTGTGTATCGTTCACCTTTGTGTTTTAAGACTGCGGTTGAAAATGGGGAGCGAGGGAGATGTTCAATGACTTGGGTGAAGATATAGGTGCCATGGTTCATAGAGCAATACTGAACTGATATGGTACTTACGGTACACCATAGCAATTTCAAATCGTGCAGAAGGGAAAGTGTTAAAATACGGCGTTAATGAAGCGTAGTTTTAGTGTTTGGGAGATTTTAACGAGACACTAGT
>JAYSTK010000114.1:0-3311 GCA_043719825.1 Candidatus Kaiserbacteria bacterium
CACATGTGTCGTGGTGAGCCAGCGCATGAATTCACTTAGGTCACCGTCGTTTCTTGGGTACAGTACCAGATGGAAGTGGTTGGGCATGATGCAGTATGCGAGGATGCGCATGTCGAGCAGCTCACGTGCTTCTTCAAGCAAGAGCTCGAAGTGTTTGTATTCCTTGTCATTTTTGAATATCGTCGCGCGACCATTTGCGCGATTGATAACGTGATAGATAGTGTCGCCAATGGCGAGGCGGTTCATTCGGGGCATGCAGATACTACACCATGAAACTTATAAATCAACGGGACTTATCCCCATTTCCGAGAGAAGCTGAGGTTTGAAGTGGAGCGAGTCAAAAAATTTCAACAAGGAGTACTCGGGATCAAAGACAAAATCATTGTTGGAGATATCGACATTCGCAACTACGCAAAGTACATCCTCCGAGAGGGGCAAGATGTTGAGAAGCGGGAACTATTAGGGTGTTTGAAGAGTAAAATAGTTCTCAATAATAAAATAATCACGTTATGTTGATGGAGAACTATTGTCACCGGTAGCAGGTGTTATCCAGTGAATTTTTGTCATCACTACTTTTACTCGGGAGAAGGAATCCACTTGAAACTTTTAATCAGATTATCGAGAACTTCAAAGTTTTTAGGATCGCCATAAATACTTATAGAAAATAACTTTCCGCTCGACGAGGGTAACTCAATTGAGTAATTTCGAATATTTTGTCCTCCAAGCTCGATATCAACAAGAGTGGCTGGTTGTCCCGAAACAGTAATTTTTTTTGTCACTCGTGATTTTTCTGGATAATCACTTGATGTGCCATATGTATCTTCAGAAGATATCCCCGCCTCTATCTTGTTGTGACCTTCTGAGAAGACACTTTTTCCATCAGCTTGATGTTCGTCGTAATTAAACAACTGAAGATAGCCGTGACCCGATGCGTCTCCCAGTGTATTCATGCCCAAATGCCAATCTTGAGGAAATTCAAAAGTAAGCCCCATGTTTTTGTTAACATATGACGTCTGTCCGCTTGTTGTCGTTGAAATTGTTCCAACGGGTTCATTTGTGTTTACCGTATATTGTGCAGGCACTGGGGGTTGCGCAGCTTTGAGTGCTTCGAGTGTTGCGCACGGTGTCGTAGTTGCAGATTGGTCGCATGGCAGGTCTATTCCTGGGCCGAGAGTGTAATTGCCAAGTAGGATGTCCTTTAACGAGTATGGATTCACTTCCAGTCCATCATGCACACCTTCGAACACGAGGCGACCACGCAAAAGATTCCACAGTGATGGCGGTATAGGAATTATAAGGCATGGTTCAGAAATCATAACCGACACAATATTTCCATCTGGACCCACGTACGTTGTGGGCGGGTCTGGGTGCTCCATTTTGGAGGCACATTTCTCTATCTGCGCAATTTTTACCTGACGATCGTAGGAGTACCATGCGGCGTATGTGGCACAAATAAACAGGATTGTGAGTCCAAGTACAATGATGGTAGTAATGAGCACTCTGCTCTTGGCCATAAACAAGATGATCACTTAATAAATTCGAAAGAATTCCTCATTTGCTCTGAACTAGGATCGTTCATTGGGTAACTGATCATAAGTTTTTCTCCTGACTTATTTTCGACGAAAATAAAATTAAAAACAAAACCTTCCGGGATGATATGTCCAAGATTTTCCCTCGACCACTCCTTGAAACTTTTGGTTAGCGTGAAGGCATATGCTTTTTGTCCCGCAAAAGTTATTTCTTTGAGTTCTCCCGTTTGCTTACCTTGAACACTTGCATTGGTATCGTTAAACTGTATTTTGCGTATTTCTTCCGCAAATTGTTGCAGAGGCAAGGCGATAAGACTTTTCCGCTCTTCAAGCAATAAGGACGGAGCGTTAGGTGCAAGAGGTACATAGGCAGTTACAGTCAATCGAGTCCCACTTCTTCCAGGTTTCGATATAACCACATCATCTGACTGATCGATAGTTTTTGATTCCATTTCAGCAACAGGGGCAACCATTGCTTCTTCCGGGTAGGATACGTGATAGCCATGACCTATATTTGTATACACTTTCCAGTTTTGATTTTGTGCGGTTTGAGATGGATGGGTCGTGGTTGCAGAAATGGGCATAGGGAAATACTCAATGGGCGATAATCCATAAACTGTACTGTGAATATATCCCCATATATATACGCCCTCAAGGATGGCCACCGACGTTACAAGAAAAAGCAAGATGGCGATTATGTGTTTTTTCGTAGCTTTCATTTGTGTATTATAGTTTTTTTTATAAGAAAAAGCGAGGCAACAATGTTGCCTCGCGGGATGCTCTTTACCTTATTTCAGTTAGAGGGGTAGTAGCGAATCCAGTCCGTCGGAACACCGTTCGAGTCGACAGAGCACTCAGTTTGGTAGCTCTTCAAAATTTTTCCCTCCATGACCACCTTGGTCAATTCAGCGGTAGTCGAAAGGCCTTTATCCTGATATCGGACGCCAAAGTGAAGGTGGGTAGCAGTACTGATGCCAGTGTTTCCCATGTAGCCGAGAATTTGACCTTGTGCCACGTCATTGCCAGCAGCTACTGCTAGGTTTGACTGCATGTGGAGGTAGCGCGTTTGAAAACCAGTTGAAACAAGACCATCACTATCGTGGTCAATGACTACATAATAGCCATTGCCGTCGCTGAAGGTTGCAACAACAACCTTTCCACCAGCTGCAGCGAGTATCGGCGTGTTATTTTGTCCATAAGGGAGTGGCCCAATTCCAGATGTAAGCTTATTCTTCCATGAAAAGTCCAAGGAAAAGTAGTTGCCTGGGCTAGTGACATCTTGGTGATACGTATCAGGCCACGGGTTCTGCCCAAGACACTCAAATCCACCAGTTTCATTCGTGAGCAACCAACTATATGTGGACGGGAGTGGCATCTTAAGTGTGAGTGTCGGAGTAAAGTCGAACTGAAGCATCGGACGCTTGCCGTCAGCAATAGGGTCATTCACAAAATCCTTGTAGCGCGAACTACGAATGAGCGTGAAGTTGTTGTTATTGTTTTGCGGTCCGAGCATCATGCCATACTTGCCCCAAACACCATTCTGCCAATTCTGATACCAAGATGTGATATACCATCCTGCCCAACTGTCTGTTGAAGGCACGGTAAGATATCCAGTGCACCCTAGAAATGTGGGTTGAGTACTCCATGCGACGGTGGTGTCCCATGTACTGTTTGGGATACAGAACTGGTCCGGTCCCCAAATTTCAGACACTAAACTTGTAATTATTCGTTAGAATAGCTACATATGAAAAAGCATCGCATCGCTCCTGATATGAGGGAGCA
>JAYSTK010000115.1:0-1295 GCA_043719825.1 Candidatus Kaiserbacteria bacterium
CACTACCGTCCAACTAAAAACCCATACCCAGCGTCACCATTTCACCACCCTCACTTTTCTCTCTGGCAGTTTCTTTAGATAACAGCTCAACTAAGCCACTTTTATCAAATAATGACACCGACAATATTTGTAATATTTCATAGAGGTCTTGTGTGATTTTGAGTCGTTTCTTCACGATAGCAACAAGCAGATAGGTACACAGTGCAATGCATACCTGCGTATACGCAGCATTGTTTGAGTACCCCCAGAACGACTTCACTTTCAGGTGTTGCTTAATCCATTTAAAAAATAGTTCAATCTGCCATCGTTTCTTGTATAAGAGTGCAACTGATGACGCTGGTATGTCAAAGTTGTTCGTCAGGAGCACGTAGGTATGTCCTGTTGCATCTGTATACTTCACACGACGAAGTAATCCCTGGTATGCAGAGTGGTCGAGAACCCCTTCTTGGTCACAAGTAATACCAATCTCTTGTTTCCGTGAATACCGTCTCATAAACCGAGTATTCTTCTTTGCGCGTATGACGAAGTATGATCCTGAGGTATGCAGTCGATACAACCGTGCATAGTCCATGTACCCACGATCAAATATATAGAAACTTCCTTTCTCATACACAAGAGTATCCATAAACTTCGTCTCATGCACTTTGCCATTAGTCAGATCAAAAAATGCAGGGATAGAGCCCTGCAGTGACAGTCCAAGATGGAGTCGCAAAGCACCCTTTGTTGACACAAACGGAAGCTTTGGGAACAATGAAAGACAGACATCGATGCTACTTGCGTCGACCGCAAAACAACGAGTGTTGAGCGTGTCCACTATACCAATGTCACCAACATACAGTTTCTGCGCAATACCCGATAATTTCAATACCAAGTCTCGGTAGATACGCCAGTCTCTCCGTTCATTTGTGTATGACATACTTGAGAGCCTTGGTGTACTACTAAACCCAAGGTGATAGAGTTTTGCAGTATGTGCAGACAAACAGGTGACCGTGTCTCGCAGTGACTCACGATACGACAGTTGGCCAAACAGCATTGTGAGAAACTGATCACGACAGGATATTTTCTTGGTGTACCTATTTCCTTTGTATGTATCCACACACGTATCAAAGGTACGGCGTGGTATGTATTCGACCAGTTGAGCAAAGATATATGAGCCCGTATGCATGTGTGTGAATTACTGAGTAACTGACACAGCGTACGTGAGTCAATTCAAATCGTGTACACATGAAAACAACAAAAGACGCCGTAGGTGAGGCGTCTTTTGTTTATGAAGGATGGTTTAGTTGGACACGAGT
>JAYSTK010000116.1:0-1288 GCA_043719825.1 Candidatus Kaiserbacteria bacterium
CTTCGTCTATAGAACCCCTGTTGATAACTAAAATAATAAGTCCGTACAACGTTCTGCATACATTTGTTATTATCTATTAAGATTGATCGCGTAGTGAAGTCAGCACAAAGTCACACCCTCGTCTAGAAAAGATATTTATATTCTCATTCGTCTATGAGTACTCAAAGGTACACACCAACATTCGTGAATAGAGATACTTCAATCGAACCCAAGGTGTCAGAAGCACCAGAAGAACGTTAAGAAGTTATCTCCCTTTGTGCTGGCTTCACTCTATGATCGTCATACTTGTGTCCTCTGTGTACCAAGTACCACGCAATGGTAAGCAGTTTATGAGCGACCACTATACGTGCTTGCTTCGCTGTCTTGTTTCTCTTTTTAGCTGCTTCATAGTGAGTATAGAGATTATGTGTTTTTTCAGTATCACGCACACGCATTGCTGCTTCGATAATTGAGTACCGAAGTACCTTTGAACCTGCTTTGGACATACTACCGTATCGTTTAGTGTCGCCACTTGATCTTTCTTTAGGGTAGATACCTGCGTAGCTGATGAGAGATGCTGATGTCTTAAATCGTTTGAAATCTCCAACCTCGGCATATATGGCTGCTGCGGTGATAGGACCTATACCTGGAATACTGAGGAGTATTTTATAGGTATCTGTACCGATGATAGTTTTTGCGATCTGTTTTTCCAAATTAATCACGTGTGTACTGATCTCCTCTAGACTTTGAAACATTTCATACAATCCTGACCCTTTGGTATAGAGTTTGTCCCAACCCGCTTTGTGCAGTGGCTGCCCGGCTGTATTGTGTTCACCGCGTGCAGTACAGACACTATGGATACGGCACTTGGTCGCTGTGCTTTGAGTAATGAAGTGCGCTCGTTCGCGTACCAACATTCGGAGTTCGTAGATGTCGTTTGGTACCTTGTATGCTTCAGGTAGGTAGTCAGCCCGAAGGAGTTCGGCTAAGGTGAGTGCATCATTTTTATCGGTCTTCTGTCCACTATCAGCGATTTGTCTGAGCTTTATGGTGTTGGCAATACGCACATCAATACCTACCTCTTCGCAAATATCAGTCATCCATCGCCATCCACAAACTGGTTCAATGGCAAGCTTTGTTTCTTCTGGTTTAGCAGGGAGCGACATAATTGCAGTTTGCACTGCCTGCGGTGTGCAGTCCCATACTTTTTCATACACTTTCTCTCGCTCTTCATTGATGGCTATCCACGTACTAGTACGTTTGTGCCAATCAACTCCGACGTATAGTGTTGTCATAGTGTTTTTTATTG
>JAYSTK010000117.1:0-3243 GCA_043719825.1 Candidatus Kaiserbacteria bacterium
GCTTTCTGTAGTTCTTCTCTCGATTTAGATATACGAATATAATATTGCGCCATCCATAACGTTGTTATGCACCACGGATTAGGCACTGCATCTTCAGAAATTTTGTAATAGCGATCTCCCTCATAGCGCATGTACCCCCCAAACGAAGTGGAGACCTTTAATTTCTCCTCGATCGCTTTTACCATTTGTGTTACGTGTGGATCAAATGCATTCAGAACTCCAAAATTTAGTATTCCATGCAGACTACTCACATCGAGTGTCGTATCTCTACGCAAAACATTTCCTTCTCTGCGCACTAATTTCATAAAGGTCTGTGTGGAAACATCAAATAAATATGTGAGAATAGCCTTTTTAATTCCTTCGGCTTTCCGTCTATAACGATCCGCGTTTTCTCGCTTACCAAGGAGTGCCGAAAGTTCAGCTGAGGCGATGAGTGCACCGAATACTGAAGAGGCAGTGTATGTAGAAATGCCAAATTTTTCTTCCCAAAGATCGTACGAACTACAGGGAAGACCAGTTTCATGGTCGACGAACCCCGCCATAAAATCTGCAGCTTTCTCAATGAATGGATTGTACAGTGCTTCAATAAAATCAAGATCTTTTGCTCGTTCATAATGCTGTTGAAGCATATAAATCGTCACTGCGGTTTCATCTTCTTGAATCGGAAGTTCAATTACACCATTTTGAATCCACGGGTGCCATGAACTCCCGAGAACTCCATCCACGCGGTATTTATGCATAAGATATCCGTCAGGTTCAATGAGTTTCGATATGAAAGAAAAAAAACGATTGGAGGTGTCAAAGTACCCTGCTCTGTCGAGTGCATGAGCACTTATTGCTCCGTCGCGGGGCCACACATAGCTGTATGAATCACGCCCCTGATTTAACATGTCGGAATCAGAAGACGCAATAATTCCGCCACCCTTATCCGCATGTGTACGAATGACGAGTAGTGACCTCCGGTATAAAAGCGCCAAGGATGCATCAAGGTAGGGTATTTCTTTTGATTCCTTCTCCACCCACGCATGCCAAAAATGATCCGTCGATTGAATGAGTCGCTCAGGTGTCTCCTCAAGTACATGACGATGGAGTGCATGTACTTCTTGAATGGTACGACCTGCGGTTACCCAATAATACAAGGGTACCGTCGAATTGCCTTCAAAGTCATGTGAAAGCCCGATGACTGAATCCACAGACCCGTGCTCTATTGCATTTTTAGAAAGCACACCATCTTCAGCGTCAGCGTACGTACCTGCTTTGTTTTCGATGTTAAAAATTCCAACGCTGTAATCGGAAAAGGATTCTCCGTTTAAAAGGGCATGAATCAAAAATGCTTGATGTCCTTTGTAGTGAACTACTGATGCAACACGTGGATCATAAAACGCGGTATCACCTCTTCGGGATTCAGAAATTCTAAATTCCTGACCAAAAAAAACTTTAATGTTTCGCTTTTCTGCACGATTATTAGAAATACTAATTTTTCTTAAGAAAATATTTTCTTCATTGTGCACTGAGTCAATAATGGTCATGTGTACTCCGAGAGCGTCATTTTTTGCAATAAACGTATGTCCCACTCCGTCCAAATCTTGTTGAATGTCGATTACCCATGAATCATGCGTGAGCCAATGGAGGACTCCATCAATCCAAATTCCCACGCGATGCGTATAGGAACCACTTGCACCACTCACATGGTTCGAATGCCCCACAAATGGAAAATAAAAATCGCGTACCTGACCAAAGCGGTCGATACCTATGAGCATATTTCCATTACCTAGAGTAAGTGCCCGTGACATGAAATTTAAAGGTCGTAGATTTTAAGTCGAGATACTACAACTGTGTGAGCAGAACCAGATTTTTTAACAACTCGTATTTTTGTAGCAAGTTCAGTGTCCCCAAGTACATATTGAATCCAATCTGCAAAATCATTTTTTTCACTCGTTACATGGTATTCAAAAATTTCTTTCCCCATTGTACTGAGTGCATCCTTTAACTCCACTAGGTTTGCAATAACTTTTCCATCCGTTGTCCAAAAACATTGATCACCTTCTGCACAGACGAGTACTCGTTTTGACTTGGTATGATCACGAAGCGGATCCTTCTTAACTTTTTTTACCATAGTTGTTTTGGTGCTTTTTTTACTCGCTACTTTTTTTATTGTTGTCATAGAACGTAATGAACTTGTAATACACTACTCACGAATGTACCGCCTCAGAAACGTGAGTCGAGAAAATATATGCTTAAACCATAATGTGAGTCGGATACGCCATCCTCTCTGCACGACTGGTTCCAATGCTTTTCTCCGTAACGTTTCTGTCACCCTTAATTGTAAATCACTGAGTACATTCATGAAAGCGATATACGCGTCATATGGGGATTCATACGGACTAAAATATGCATGCACATCTCCGTCAGCCGACCATTTCGTACACATATAATAGAAATGGTCTGAAGTTTGTAACTTTCGCCACGTATTAATGAGATCAGCATTCTTCGTTTCCATTACTCTCGATTCAAGAGCATAAATGTTTTTTATCGCATCCTTTTGAATATCATTTCCCACCCATGCAGTGAGATCACGATCCGTGTCTGCCCATGTAAGAATGTGTGGCACATCAATTTCACCCACTGATTCGTATGCGCTAATAGTTTCTGATGGAGTTTTAAATCCTGTATCACCATGTTTCAGTAATGCTGACGGCAATTCATTTAAAAAGTTGAAAATGCCCGTATCTTTCCACTGATGTTCCCCAAACGTTTCAAAGTCCATAAACAAGTTTATAGTTTGTCCGTCTCCATGATGTGCATGAATCCATGAAGCATACGTATCTGCGGTAAGGGGCCAGCTTTTCCATTCTCGATTTCCAAACCTAAACGCAAGGTCGTCAGAAAGTTTGTAATTTTTAAGGAGCACTTTTATTTGACGACAGCCTTTCGGGTTATACAAATAATTTGGACTTCTCCAACCAAGTACCGGTTCCCAACCTTCTGCCATAATGCCCTGATACCCGTTTTCTTCGCACCATACCGCAAGGTCGTTCGTGTATGAAAGTTCTGTATTTCTAAAGACTCGAGGATTTTTTCCAAAAAGCTCAAAAACTTTTTGATGATGGAGTGCTACCTGGCGTTCAAATTCTGGTCGAGAATAAAAAAATGCTAATGAATGATGATACGTATCAGCAAGAATCTCCACGCGTCCTGTTCTCACTAATGCTTGGAATGCCTTGAGTACCTCCGGTGCAAATT
>JAYSTK010000118.1:0-3232 GCA_043719825.1 Candidatus Kaiserbacteria bacterium
GTTCTCGTCTACGTTTTTTTTCTCAAACGTGAGGAAAAACTTCCTCCTCAAGATTCGGAGGGGATGATGCTCCTCCAAGCACAACTGCAAGAACTCACACGCACCATGGATGAACGTATTGGTGAGACAAATCGTTCAATGCAAGAGGGAAGTCGTATGCAATTTCGAGAGAGTAAGGATCTCATTCAAGAAATCAATCGAGAAGTAAATGCGCAGCTTAGAAATGTTGTAAAAGAGGTAACCCAGGTTTCAGAATCTTCGAAACAGATTTTTACTGTGGCTGAGCAATTACAAAGTCTTGAAAAAGTTCTAAAGCATCAAAAACAAAGAGGAAATTTAGGTGAAGCATCGCTACAGCTCGCGCTTGAAAATATGCTTCCTCCAACAGCATACAAATTACAATATGGATTCCCTGGAGGTGAAATGGTTGATGCGGTCATTATTACGCGTGACGGAATGATTCCTGTTGATGCAAAGTTTTCCCTTGACAACTATAGGCGCCTTGTTGATTCGACCGACGAACTGCATCGCGTGGAACTTGAGAAGGAATTTAAAAACGATCTCAAAAAACGCATTGATGAGACTGCAAAATATATTCGACCGAAAGATGGAACACTCCCATTCGCTTTTATGTATATTCCCGCAGAGGCAATTTACTATGACCTACTCGTAAATGAAGTGGGAGCAGTGAAAGTAAACACGCGCTCACTCATAGATTATGCATATAAAGACAAGAACGTAATTATCGTGTCACCTACGACGTTTGCGGCATATCTCCAATCAGTGCTATACGGATTTCGCGCCTTTAAGGTGGAGGAGTCGGCAAAACAAATAGGTAAGCACGTAGAGGCTCTTTCGCGACATCTTAAGGCCTATGATGATTACTTTAAAAAAGTAGGAATCTCACTTGGCACGACAGTAAATCACTACAACTCTGCACAAAAAGAGTTGGGGAAGGTGGATAAAGACGTCGCTAAAATATCAGGTACATCTATGGAAATTGAGCAGATTGCGCTCGAAAAACCTCAGGAGCTCGTAGATTAAAAATAAGTTCAGGCCCAGCGGAGTTAACCAGCTGGGCCTGTTCGATCACTCTTGAGGGATTGTTTTCCATTCTCCATTTCTACAGTGCACCTGGAGTAATGGTCTCGTATCCCACCACCAAACGTGGACTGGAGCAGATATACGAATCTCGCCGCCCTTACTGGCACAGAAATCCGACGCCATTCGGTAGTGTCTCTTTTCCGCATTCGGTGCTGGGTAAAGAACAACCCCGAATAACAGCACCACGCTAAGACCTAAGGCTGCTGAAGGAACAATCTTTGTGCTCATCCTAAACTCCTAAAGCCCTTGAACCTAGAAACACTACTACAGAAAGAGAATTTGTCGAGCTTGTACGGCGCAGGGCTTACCTATTGCATATTTCTTACTTTTCTTATACAATCAGCCCCACTATGCCAAAGAAAGTACCAGCAAAAGAAATCCAAAGCGAATTTGCAGTTATTATGACTGGCGGGAAACAATATATGGTTTCAGTCGGTGATGTACTTGATGTTGAGCTTCTTGGCAATCTTAAGGAAGGAGAAGTCGTTGAATTCGATAAGGTTCTTCTCGTTGACGACGGAAAAGATACAACTATTGGTACGCCGTACATTAAAGGTGCAGTGGTGAAGGCTTCATACCAAGGTTTGAAAAAGGGGCCAAAGATCACTATCGTGCGCTATAAAGCAAAAAGCAACCGCGACCGAAAGCTTGGACACCGACAGAAATACTCACGAGTGAAGATTGAATCCATTAAATAAGTTGAAAACCCCGCGCCACAGGCGCGGGGTTTTGTATATATTGTAAATAGGACAAATTTGTAGTATTGTCAATAGCAATTCGGGTCGTCCGAAGTGTTCAATCCAAAAATGGAGGCTCCGTGATAACAGATACAACTCTCGCCATTCTTCAAGTTTTAGGTTTTCTTTGCACCCCATTCATTTCTCTCGGAACTTTAGCATTTGTGCGACGATTCGCGCCGAACTTGGTAAAGGGGAAAAAGAGAAATGAAGGAATTAATAGAATTGCTCCAGGAGGATTTCTTTTTGGTTTTTTTGCGGCTTGTGCTTCTGCCGCCCAAGCATCAATACTCATTTCAGCTTTGGTTGGTCTTGCCGTCATAGCTGCCGTGTTGATTGGTGAATTCCTCATGCCAGTTCCGTATATCGACACGTAAACAAAACTATGAGGAATTCAAAACAAACCCCGCAGTCTTATGACTGCGGGGTTTTTAAAAATTAGTTCAGGAATTACAGAGCGTCGCTCCTGTTTTTAAGTGCAAATTTAATTGTTTCAGGATCTGCATATTCAAGTTCTGAACCAGTTGAAAGACCGCGACCCAACTCACTTACTTTTACTGATTTTTCTTCTGTAAGTTCTCGAATGAGCGTTTGGATATAGCGCGTTGTGTTTTCGCCATCAGGATTTACTGAAAAAGCGAGAATGATCTCAGACAACCCCGAAGCAAGTCTTGTCGTAACCGTGTGTTTAAGTGCTCCGCCTCGGAGCTTTTTAGCATCTACAGATTCAAGTAGGGGAACGGTACCACCAAGTACAAAGTAGAGGCCGTCGTACATCCGAGAGCGCTCAAGTGCATCAATATCACTGTCACGTTCAACAATCATAAGTTTGCTTTGATCACGAAGCGTACTCGCACAAATAGGACAAAGTGCACCCTGTGCCTGTTGAGAATAAAATCTAAAACATGAAGTGCATTCAATTACTGTTGAACGAATTGATTTCACTAATTCCGCAAATTCGTTAAGCTCGCTTTCGTGCTCTGTAAGGAGATGGAATGCAAAGCGCCGAGCTTGCCGTGAGCCGATACCAGGAAAGCGTTCAAAATGTTTCATTAATTTTTCCAGACTCGTCATAAATTTTATTCAAAAATTTTATCTCCTGCGTTGCCTGCATCTCTCAAATATTCATCGTATATTAAATACGACTCACATTTTCGAGATTTGGCGCCTTGGATATAAGAGCTTTTGAGATAAAATTTTCGGTTTGTATTTTGTGACATATTTGATTATGTAATTGGGTATGATTTGTATTTAGAAATCGTCATTAGCGTTCGATGTCTGGTAATTAGACGCATGTTGCTTATCAAGATTGAGGAAGCGTACATGTTTGTCATCGAAATAGAGTTCAGCCATTCCCACGGGGCCGTTACGATGTTTTTCAATCATAATTT
>JAYSTK010000119.1:0-24921 GCA_043719825.1 Candidatus Kaiserbacteria bacterium
GATTATTTTGAACACGCGCTCGATATCGAACTACACCGCGGTGCAATTGATGAAGGTAAGCGCCCTGATGGACGGGGGATGGACGAAGTGCGATCGCTCTTTGCGCAAGCGGGGAAATTTTCTCCCGTACTCCATGGCTCAGGTATATTCTATCGTGGTGAAACACATATATTTACCGCACTCACGCTTGGTGGGCCAGACGATTCACAAATCCTCGACACTATTGAAGAAAATGGTACTAAGAAAAATTTTATGCACCATTATAATTTTCCTCCATTTTCTGTGGGGGAAGCGGGGCGCGTGGGTGGGTTTAATCGTCGAATGATCGGTCATGGTGCACTTGCTGAAAAAGCGATTGCTGCTGTGATCCCCGGAAAAGAAATATTTCCGTACACCATACGACTTGTTTCTGAAACACTTGCATCAAACGGTTCGAGCTCGATGGGATCGGTCTGTGCATCAACGCTTGCACTTATGGACGGAGGAGTCCCCATAAAAGCACCGGTCGCGGGGATTGCCTCTGGACTTATGATGCGCAGTCATACTGAGTATGCGCTCCTTACCGATATTCAGGGCCCCGAAGATGAACATGGTGACATGGACTTTAAAGTAGCGGGAACGAGGAATGGTATCACTGCAATACAGATGGATGTAAAAGTGGATGGCGTGCCAGTAAAAATTCTTGGTGAAGCGTTAGAAAAAGCTCGAGTTGCTCGCTTAGAGATTCTTGATGTAATTGAAGCTGAAATTGAGCGGCCACGAGCGGATATTTCGCCGCGAGCCCCTAAGATTCTCGTTATGAAAATTCTTCCCGATCAAATTGGACTTGTGATTGGTGGAGGCGGGAAAACCATAAATGGAATTAAAGATGAAACAGGTGTGGAAGAAATCACAATTGAGGATGACGGGACAGTCTATATTACAGGGAAAGATGGGAGTGCCGAAAAAGCGCAATCACGGATTAAAGCACTTACTCATATCTTTTCGCTTGGAGAAGAGATGGAAGTAGAAATTACACGAATTGCTACGTTTGGTGCCTTCGCAAAATTGAACGGGTTTACGGAAGGACTTATTCATATTTCCGAAATCGTGCCGTGGCGCATTGAAAATCTAGAGGGAATATTAAGCGTCGGTGAACGAGTACGCGCAGTAGTATCGAAAGTGGAGGATGGGAAAATAGGTCTTTCAATCAAGAAGGTTGACCCTGAATTTGGCACTCGAAAAGGATTAAAGGCACCTTAAACTAGAGCGCTATTCAGACATAACACCCACCTTTTGAGCGATGTTTCGTGTAGTATGCGATACAATATAACGTATGGATAAAGACAAAGTACATGAACCAGCGCTGCCTGGTGTACATACCTTTTCGGATGATCTTGAAGAACATGCTTCGGAAAAAACCTTCGGTGGTATCTCTTTTACCACACCTGCAACAACTCTAGAAAAAGTTCGCACGGAAGGGGCAGCGCATCAAAAACAAACTTCTGGTAAAGAGCTTTTTGATGTTGAGCGCGCATTCAATAATGAGAACGTTCAGGAAGGAACGATAGTAACCGACAAACGACAAAGTACGCACACTTTGGGGAAACTGATGAAATCTGCGTTCACGGAGTGGTGGGGAAATACACAAAAAACGGTAACTGAGGCTACCGATAAAATGGAATTCCTTAAGCCGAAAGAAATTCCCACAATAACAGCCCCCGAAGAACGTACCAGCACACTTCTTCAAGCGGCTCTCCATGCACGACAAGCACCGCGCGATGATCACAAACTCGTCGTAGAAAAAATTCGTACGTTCGCTCACGATACTGAAGTAGTAACAGGCCAACCATTTAGTATAAAAGAAGCCCCGGAACAAGACGTCCCCCGGTGGAAAAAAGAGGCTCAAGAAAAGAAGGCTGCACGAGAAAATGAACAAAAACAAGCAGATGAAAAATCTGTACCGCTCCCTACACTTGATCTTCGATCATCGAGTATTGCGCCCGACGTCACCCATACTCGCACTCCTCTTGCGGCATATGCTTCAAAAACAGAAAGTGTAAAAACACCAATCATAGAATCGTTTACCGTACGAGCCCCACTCGAAGCTCATCCACAATCTCCAAAAATTGTTTCAGGAAAAAGTGGAGTATGGACTTTTTTTAGTGAAAATGAAAATGAAAATGAAAAAAATCCTGCACCAATAAATCCAACCATTCCGGTGATACCTCATGTTGAAAAGACGCACGTTCCTTCTCGATTGAGTGAGTATGGGTCGGCTTCTCCTACGCACAGTATTAAGACATCCGTCACGCTTCGTGCTGAAACACAAAAACTACCGCAAATGCCTAATCTTCAAAAGACAAATGAAGGTGAAAAAATTAAGGAGAAAGCATCCCTCGAAAAAGTTGAAATCCCTAAAACAGTGTCTCTTTCACCAGTGAGGATTGAATCGGAATTTACTCCAAAAGAAACAAGTGCATATACATATATTGAGGCAACACCACTTAAAAAAACGAGCACTGTTGTTAAAAAATATTCAGGAAAACCATTATTCACTGCACCACTCATATGGGGTACGGTAGTTTTCGCAAGTGCATGTGGAATTTTTGCAGCTTTCTTTTTCGAATCACCATTTAAAAACAGTGAGGAAGTTCTTGTAGTAATGCCCATCCCTACATTCTTAAATGCAGATTCACAAACGAGTATTCCACTTCCCGATTCACGAACCACTTTTATTGCGGAGCTTAATAAAAGTAAAAATGTAGCTGCTAGTGGCCTCGTTCAATTGTACCCGGTCCTTGGGGATGGAACTTCCGTTGCTACAACAGAAGACATTATGTCTATTTTAGAGCCAAGTGCACCAGGATCTTTTGTACGAGCGCTGAGTCCGAATAGTATGTTTGGTTTTACTGAAGTGAACCGCGCACCAGAACCATTCATTATCCTCCAATCTCAAAATTTTGATGTTGTATTTGCAGGTATGCTTGAATGGGAACAATACATAAGTGCTGACTTGGAACCATTATTTGGAACTCAGGTTATAAGGACTCGACTCCCATCGGGACAAGAGCAACCTACATCAGCTCACTTTGTTGACGCTTTAAATTCAGACCGTTCAATCCGCATTCTTTACGATGAGACCGGAAAGGAGCGTATTGTGTACGCACTGGTAAATAAAAATCTTATTATCATCACGACAACTATTGAATCCCTCGCCCAAATTATTGGCCGAATTCGCTAAATTCTCTGTGGTATACTCAAATTATTATGGATACGACACTCTATAAAGAACGTCTCGAACAAATGCATAAAGAGCTCGAAGAAGAATTGAGAGCAATTGGTATTCATGATCCCAAAAATCCAAAGGATTGGATTGCGGTACCATCAAGTATGGATGTTCGTGAAGCAGACGTTGACCTCGTCGCAGATGTGGTTGAGGAATGGGATGAACGTCAAGGACTCGTTGCAACTCTCGAAAAACGATATAACGACATTGAACGAGCACTTGCTAAAATTGAAGCGGGCACATATGGAATCTGCGAAATAAGTAACGAATTTATTGAGCCAGCTCGCCTCAATGCAAATCCTGCAGCACGAACAAATATTGCGCACATGAATGAAGAGGGGACTCTTTCTGTATAATTTTCTATGTCTGTTGCACGTGTTTATGCAGCCCAACCCGGAATACTTGGAGCAGATATTATAACCGTCGAAACAGACCTCTCTCGAGGTCTGTATGCGTTTACGATTGTCGGTCTTCCCGGGAAAGCGGTGGAAGAAGCGCGGGATAGATTAAGTAGTGCAATAAAAAATTCAGGCTTCCAATCTCCGAAAAGTCACAATCACAAAGTAGTTATTTCACTTGCGCCTGCAGATTTAAAAAAAGAAGGTCCACTTTTTGATCTTCCAATGGCAATTGCATATCTCGTTGCAGCTGAAATCATCCGCGTAAACATTGAAACAACTCTTTTTGTTGGAGAATTAGCACTTGATGGAACGGTACGTCCCGTGCGAGGAATCTTACCCATTGTCCGCGAGGCAGCACGAAAAGGTTTTACTGAGGTAATAATCCCTATAGAGAACAGTGAGGAAGCAGCACTCATCGCGGGGATCACCATTACTCCCGCTTCAACGCTTCATCAAATCGTTCGTCATATTGATGCAACAAGAGACGATCACGAAAAAATCCCGAGTGCACCTCTTACGGTAATTCACTCTATAACTGACGATGAAATGATTCGACTCGAAGATGTACGTGGTCAAGAATCAGCAAAGCGCGGGCTTATCATTGCCGCAGCAGGTCGCCACAATGTACTTCTTGTTGGTCCACCAGGAACAGGTAAGACTATGCTTGCGCGAGCGCTTCAGGGAATTCTTCCTCCGCTCACGACCGAAGAAGCACTTGAGGTTACTTCGATACATTCTGTTGCGGGCACGCATACGGGGATATCAACACAACCACCCTTTCGTACGCCACACCATACAGCGTCATACACATCCCTTGTCGGTGGAGGAACGCATCCGAAACCGGGGGAAGTAACTCTCGCTCATCGAGGTGTTCTTTTTCTCGATGAATTTCCTGAATTTGAACGCCGTGCCATTGACGCTCTTCGGCAACCACTCGAAGACAGGGTTGTATCTATTACACGTGTGCATTCCTCAGTACTGTTTCCTGCTGATTTTATTTTAGTTGCAGCAATGAACCCAACGAGGGGAGGGGATGAACGAGGAGATTACGCACTCCAGATGCTCGATACGTATCGACATAAAATCTCTGGACCCATTCTTGATCGTATAGATCTGTGGCTTCCTGTTCCCCATGTAGATTACGAAACACTCACACAAAAACGAGATAGTGAAACAATGAGTGACGAAACAAAACGAGCTCGAGACCTTATCCAAAAAGCACGTGAGCAACAACGTTACCGACTCATGGGACGTGGAGCAACATCAAACGCAGAAATGTCAGCGCGCGATATTGAAGCGTGCATCACACTCACTCCATCCGTTGCGACACTTCTTAAAAGTGCAGCGGCGAAGCTCAACCTTTCACCACGGAGTTACCATCGACTTATTAAAGTGTCCCAAACAATTGCTGATCTTGCCCTCGCACCTGCTATTGAAGAAGCACATGTACTTGAGGCACTACAGTACAGAGTCAAAATTTAAAATAATTCTTCACTCAAAGCGTAACTGTGTACGATGGATTGCATCACGTTTCCACATCACTGCCTCAAGTGAATAGTGCATCACTCCAAGAAGCATAATGCACACCGCACCCACCGTTGTGTGAGTAAATTCTATACGGAGTACGTACGCAATTAAAATGGCAACAAAAGGAGTTGCCAAAAATATGGGCACCCCTAAATGTGCAAACGGTTTATAGAATACATTATGGAACGTAATTCGGTTTCGTGAGCGGTCGTGGGTAATGTAGACGATAAACGCAGTGACATCGTGAATAAAGCGTAAGATAAATGCGGCAAGAAATAAATAATTGAAAAGTAATAAAAGATAACTTGCAAAAATGGCTGCACTCGCTGCACCTACATACATGCGCGCGGTACCCCTCGGTGCGCGATACAGCATAAATGTGCTTATGCTCACAAAGAGAATTGATAAAGGTATGAGAATGATTTGAATAAATGTTTCGTAAGCCGGTGATAAAAATGCTTCTGAAAAGATGAGCAGATATCCAAGAAATGTCGCGATGACTGCACTATATGTCCACACTTCATGCCATCGGTCTCGTTTTTTTGTCATGGTGAGCGCAAGTCCAGTTTGCTGGCGCACCGAATGATACATTGTGTAGAATACATACGCGAGAACTCCTGCCGAAATGGAAAAAAAGAAAAGTGTACTAAACGCAATGAGTGTAATAGGAAGTACACTGAGTAAATGCTGCTTGTAAAAGGTAAGGTATTCGGTGTCAGCAAAAGTCACGAGACTTCCTATAATATGCGGCAATTCGAAAAGCAAAATAACGAGTGGGAAATAAAGCGCGTTCGCGGTGAGATACGGCTGAAGTGTTTGCTCAAGGAAAATAAAGTCAATAATAACGAGGATCAGTGTAAGGGGTAAAACAATATACACGGCAAGTAGCCATGAACGCTTGATTATTGGAGGTTTGAGTACATTAGTAACTTCGAGCATAGTGTAAGTGTATAGGCTTCCATTCAAGAAAGAAACCAGAGAAAACAGATGAAGACCACGAAGCACGATTAAAATAAAAATCTCCGTACTAGACGTACGGAGATTTTTATTTTACGAAGCTCGACAAAGGTATCTGTGCATCAGAATTTTTGTTTTTGAGTACAGTTCGAGACGCGAGCGAGATTTACAACTGAGGCGTACCTGATGTACGACGCATGGAGCAAATGAGCGAAGGTAAAAAGTAATGGGATTACTTTTTACAAGAAATGTGCTTAAAACAGAAATTTTGACTAGAATGGGTTTCGTGCACCACGTACCTCAAAATGAAGATGATTCCCTGTTGATCGTCCTGTGTTCCCGACACTACCAATTGTTTGCCCCGAAACAACACTCTCACCCATACCAACGCTTACCGTATTTAAGTGTGCATACAGTGTTTGGGTACCATTTGGATGTTTCACTACGACATAGAGCCCATAGCCACCATTCCATCCAGAACCTCGTGCAACAATAACTTCTCCCCCCGCTGTGGCGCGCACAGAAGTACCTGCAGGGGCTGCGAGATCAACACCGTTGTATCCATGGATACCTTGTGAACGTACCGCGCCGGGAACGGGATGTACGAACCCTGCACTTCCTCCGCCATTTACTGAAGCACTCGCGCCCGTTCGAGTTTGCGCCACGCCTTTTGGTGAAACAACTGCAGGAACTGCCCCGTCAGGAATGATGACCGTATCACCTACCGTGAGCGATGCACCGCTCTCAAGTTGGTTGTATGCAAGAATATCCTCACTGTCGCCATTATATTTTTTTGCAATTGTCGTAATCGTATCTCCTTTCTTTACCACATGGCGAACTCCCGTAATCGGAAGGATCACGAGTGTATCCCCGGGACGAATACGACTTACATTAGTAATATCGTTTGCCCAAAGAATTGTCTTTGCACTCACATCAAACATCTCCGCGATCTGAGAAAGTGTGTCCCCTTCACGGACTACATACACACTAATTTCACCCTGCGCTGTTTTTGTATTAATAGTACTTTCTTTCTTATCGACGTCTCCTGTAGGCACAAGTACACCTTCTTCAATAAGAATATCTCCTCCTCCTTTTGCAGGATTTGGATCGGTATGGAGGACCGCGCGAAGAAGAGGTATATCTTGTGCGGTTTTATTATTTACATACACTACTTCGTCAGTGCTTTTTGCTGAGACGGTATCAAAAAATATAGAAAATACACCTGCATGTACGGAAAAGGGTACAAGAATTAAAATAGAAAGAAGGAGCACACCAAGCATGGCATGCGTTTCTTTTCTGTATTTCACCTGAATGCTCGCAGTTTTTTTAATGAGCAGATCAAGATCGTATGAGTGCTGTTTTATATGCAGTGTTTATGGACTCGCCGCAGTACAACCATTACGGGAAACTTCTGAAACAAAAAGAGCCATCTTTCGAGGCCCCCTCGACACTCTATCAACCCCTTGTCGAAGAATGTCCCTACATGATATCTGAGTGAAGAAATGGGTCAAGCTTGCCAAATTCCTTTGTCCACAGTCTAACACAACTCCATAAAAGAGCGCTGCAAGGAGCCACAAAAACGATCTTCCCAAATATGTATATACGTGGTGTGATTTTTACAATCTTTTTTCAAAGTGAAACGAAGAGAAGAAATTTTACATGCTATAGTAAGTGCTCACTTTTACTATGGATCACTTAGATGGACTAAACGAGGCGCAAAAAAAAGCAGTGCGGATGACTGAGGGTCCACTTCTCGTACTTGCGGGGGCGGGGTCAGGAAAGACACGAGTTATCACGCATCGCATTATAAATCTCATATTGAGTGGTACTGCTCCTGAACATATTCTTGCGGTTACATTCACTAATAAATCGGCGAAAGAGATGCGTGAACGAGTGCGTACCCTTATACACAAACATATTCCTCACAGCTCTTTTAGTACTGAGCATTCACCGACCGTATCTACATTTCATGCACTTGGTGTGCGTATGCTCCGCGAGTTTCATGCTGCAATCGGACTTCGACGCCACTTTGTCATTTATGATCGGAGCGATTCAAATCGTGCGATTAAAAAAGGGCTCGAAGCAGCGGGGTATGACGCAAAGGAATTTGAGCCACGCAAAATTCTCTCAATTATTTCGCGCGCAAAAGGTGATGCAAAATCACGAGAATCATTTATGGATGCCGCTCGTTCGTACCCCGAACGTGTTGCGGGTGAGGTATGGGAACATTACGACAAAATACTCAAAGAGGAGCAGGCGCTCGATTTTGATGATCTTCTTCTTAAGACGCTTAACATGCTTAAGAGTAACCCTGTGATACTTGAAGAATATCGGAAACGCTTTTTGTATTTACACATAGACGAATACCAAGATACGAACCGTGTGCAGTATGAGATCGCGCGACTGATAGCAGGGGAACGCGCTAATATATGTGTGGTCGGCGACGTCGATCAAAATATTTATTCGTGGCGCGGCGCTGATATCCAAAATATCCTTCAATTTGAACGTCATTTTCCAAATACACAAATTATAATGCTTGAAGAAAACTATCGTTCCACCCAAACAATTATTGCTGCCTCAAATAGTATTATTGAAAAGAATTTTAATCGCCCCGAAAAAAAAGTCTTTACCAAAAATGCAGAGGGCGAATTAATTTCACTCTATGCAGCAATGGGTGGACAAGAGGAAGCGGAGTATGTTGCGATGACCGCAAAAAAACTTATTAAGGGGGGAAATTCGCCTTCTTCAATTGCCGTACTCTTTCGTACCAATTTTCAATCACGTGTCCTTGAAGAATCATTTATTAATTTTGATGTACCGTACCAAATGCTCGGTACACGTTTTTTTGAGCGAAGAGAAATTAAAGATGTGCTTTCATATTTACGCCTCGCACTCAATCCGGACAGCATATCTGACCTCGCACGTATTATTAATGAACCCACACGTGGCATAGGGAAAGTGACTCTCCTTAAACTTGTTGAGGGAAAGCGTGAAGAACTTAGAGGTGCAACTGCAGAAAAAGTACAAGGATTTTATCGGCTCATGGAAGAGATTGCGGAATACGCACTCATAAATCCTGTGCATGAAACGCTTAAATACATTATGCGTCACACGGGACTTGAAGAGTCATACAAACATGACGGGGAAGAGGGGCTCGAGCGCATTGAGAACCTCCGCGAACTCGTTACCCTGGCTACACGCTATAACGAATATAGCCCGGAAGAAGCGGTAGAACATCTTCTCGAGGATGCCGCGCTTCAAAGTGATCAAGACGAGTTAAAAGAAAAAGAAGAACAAGATGCCGTTCGACTCATGACTATTCACTCTGCAAAAGGTCTCGAATTTCCCTATGTTTTTATAACGGGTCTTGAGGAAGGACTTTTCCCGCATGAACGACTCGGGGACGAACGTACTGATACCGAAGAAGAACGTCGATTATTTTATGTCGCCCTCACTCGCGCTGAAAAAAAAGTATTTCTTTCCTATGCACATATGCGAACTATTTTTGGAAGTCAGCGTATTAATGCACCATCTTCCTTCCTCCATGACATTAGTCCCGATCTTATGGAAAGTAATAACCCCACAGAATCAGGATACGAAAGAACAGTTTTCCTTGATTAACGGCTTATTTTGTTGGTATTGCAAGCAAAAAACTTGTATTATTGTCTAATATGTGGTACTATACTAAAACGTACCGCGATGTACGATATACCTGCTCTCATAGTTCAGGCGAACGATCTTTCATACACACCCATCGAGGGGAAGGAGCTTTTCATGCAAAGTAACGGTTATCGAGTTCTTCTTGCCTTGCTGTGCGGACTCATTTTGTTACTCCTTGGAGTGGCGGGGTATCAAGTCCATGAGGTCAAAAACATCAGCGGGCCAATTGCTGTGGCAGCGGTGATCGTTGTTCTTCTTTTCTTGCAGATGCAAGATATGTGGAAGGAAATCGCCAAGCAACGAGTGCGTCGGAAAATTACGGTGCTCATTGAGGACTTTTTGGGAAAAGCATGGTGGGCAACCGTTGAACTCGACGATAACGACTGCCTTGTGGCCCCAAAAAAATCTGAAGACCGGGTACTTGCCCCTGCAGAAGTGGCGGCCAGCGTTGCAGTTCTTCGGTCACCTCCTATTCGGAGTTTGGGCAATGCTTTGGAAATGATGGGGGCTTGTTACAAACTCCCACGCGGATTTTCCTTCAAGAATTGAGCCAGTTTTTGGTCAAAGGCCATGCGCGAAGCGCATGGCCTTTTTACTTTCAGTACAAAACCTTTATTGCACAGTCCGATGTTACTCGCTATGCTCAATTAAATGGAAGCAAAAACTAAGAAATCAAAGCGTGTTTTAAAGCCTCAGATACGAGGCGCTAAGATGCGAAGACGGGAGGCGTATTTAACATACGGTGACCGTCTGAGCGCCGAAAGCAACAAAGTAGATGTGTTTTTAAAGCACGCTTTGGGGAAAATTGAAGCTAAAAAGTCCCTAGGCCAGCATTTTCTTAATAATCCACGTGTTCCTAAAATTATGGCGGATGCAGGAAACGTCCAAAAAGGAGATACCGTACTCGAAATTGGTCCCGGAACTGGTGTGCTTACCCGAGAATTGCTCTCTCGTGGAGCAAAAGTTATTGGAATTGAAGCTGACGAACGTGCAATAGCATCACTCAGAGAATCTTTTAAATCCGAAATTGCTAATAATAACCTAGTGATAATTCATAGTGATATACGCAATTTTCCAAACTTCCCGAGGCCGGACCTAGGGAAAAGAAAGGAACTTTCTCAGTTGGGTATTTTGAAACATAAATATAAAGTAGTTGCGAACATTCCATACTATCTTTCGGGTATTCTTTTTCGAACATTTCTTGAAAGTACTATTCAACCATCTGATTTAGTTTTTCTAGTTCAAAAAGAAGTGGCCGAACGTATTGCTCGTGACCCTAAGGAATCACTTCTTTCGCTTTCAATTAAGGTTTTCGGAGATCCAAAATACGTAGAAACAGTAAAAAAAGGGAACTTTACACCATCGCCAAAAGTTGATTCAGCAATTATCGGAATTTCAAATATTTCTCACGAGCGTTTAGGGAATACCCCCGAAACATTCTTTTTTACACTCATTCATGCAGGATTACGCTCAAAGCGTAAGCAACTTCTTGGAAACCTTACACTACTGTACCCACGTGATTTTCTTCTCCACACGTTTTCCACACTAGGATTCGCACACGATGTCCGAGGTGAAGATCTTAACCTTTCAAAATGGCTTCTGCTTATTAAAATACTTAATAAACACAACACATTCTAAAAAATGAGCAAGTGAGCAAGGTTCAACCTTGCTCACTTTAGTTTATTTCATATTCACCATTCACTTTAAGCGTGTGTGGTTACCCCTCGTCGTTCACATGATATTCATTAGATAACCACACCTTGTGTACAGATAACCCCCAGAGTGTCCCCACCTCTTGCTATACTAATAGTATAGTTTTATTGCTGTGAGCACCAACGTACGTATTGGCGGAGCAACCCTTGTGGGAGTAATGATTATTCTCGGAGCTTTGTACGTGCAAAGTAAAAAGGAAATTAGTGCGGAGGAAATGACGGGCAGCATTGTGAGCGCCGCACCGGGTCGACAGATTATACCGACGACTGACTCTGACGGGGACGGGGTAGAAGATTGGAAAGCGGGTCTTACTGATCAAATTTTTAAATCAATTGAAACTCCTGAGACTACTCTCGCACTTCGAAACAGTGAATCGTACACTCCACCGACCACATTTACCGGTAAATTCGCTGAAGCGTTCTTTACTGACTATATGGATGGAAAGGTAAGTGGCGAGGAACTTCAAAACAAAGATGCGCTTATTAATAATGCGATTAACGCTATCGAGGAAAGTACGCAGAGCAAAATTTATACTCGAGCAGAGGTGATTGTCGTCCCCGATTCTATGGAAAGTCTTCGTGAATATGGGAATCGGGTAGCAGAAATTATTGCTCGTCAAACCGGTACAGGTGAGAATGAACTTTTTATACTAAAGCGTGCAGTCGAATCAAACGACCCAAAAGCACTTGAGAAACTTGCACCGATTGTAAGTGGATACAAAAAAATTATTACGGAGATTCAGTTGGTACCAGTACCTAACACAATAGTTCTAAGTCATTTAGTCCTCCTAAATGCACTTGAAGCAGTGCTTGCTGATGTGCTTTCTATTGACATGGTGTTTTCAGACCCACTCTATACCATGGCGCGCGTTAAGCGTCATGAAAGTGATGCATTGGCGCTTTTTGAGAGTCTTAAAAAAATCGCTTCATTGCTCATTACACAAGGTGTGAGCTACGCCAAAGATGAGCCCGGCAGTATGATCTATACCTTTAATATATGAAAACGCTCCTCCATCTAAAAAAGAAGTGGGCAATGTGCGGCGTATCTCTCGTACTCATCTTGGGATTTTTTACCGCTGCATATTACCCTTCTCCCGAAACGCCTCGCGCACACGCTGGTGGAGGTGTTTGGATCCTGGGCGATACTTCACTAACAAGTCTTAAATCCCTCGCTGAAAATATAATCCAGGCAACTTATTCTGTGTACCAATATGTTTCTACTGAAGCCTTACGGCTTAAAGAGTGGCTTCTCGATGGGTTTGCATTTGCATTAATCAACATGATATTGCAGCAAATGTCTAAAAGTATTATCACTTGGATCAATTCCGGATTTCAGGGTGACCCCTCCTTTATACGAGATATAGATGGTTTTCTCACCGGTATTGCAGACAGGGTGGCGGGAGATTACATATGGGGGAGTAATCTAAATTTTCTCTGTTCGCCATTTCAACTTGATCTTAGGCTTGCCCTTGAAATTCAATATAAACAGACACGCAATGCTGGTGCGGTTGGGCAAAACCAGTGCACGCTTTCTGGAGTAGTAGCCAATATCGATAATTTTGTGAACGGTAATTTTCTTTCAGGAGGATGGAATGGGTGGTTCCAGCTTACTATGGTTCCTCAGAACAATACCTACGGTTCTCTACTAATGATGCAAGAAGAGTTTTCTGCTCGCCTCTCCAATGCGAAAGGTCAAGAAATTAAATTACTTGATTTTGGAAAAGGGTTTCTCTCAATGAAAGATGTAAAAGGTAATGTTGTTACTCCAGGCACCGCTATAGAATCTCATCTTAATGCGAATTTAGACAGCGCACGTCAGCGTATTCAGGTAGCTGACGAAATTAACGAAATTTTTGCAGCGCTCTTCTCCCAACTTGCTCAACAAGCTTTTGCAGGTGTAGGCGGACTGCTCGGCCTCACGCAGAGCGGGAATGGTGCAGGCAGTGGTGAATATTATAATAACCTCAATGCTCAAGCGCCCGGAGCTATTGGAGCCGACACAAATCTTATACAAAAATCTATCACTACGGAAAGGTCATACCAGGCTGTGCAACTTGGCCTCATACAAGGATTACAAGAAGCTGCAGCGTACAAAGATAATACCTACGGTGTAGCCGACCAATGTCACTCAGGACTTCTCACCCCTGAACTCGACGGCTATTTAGACACTGCCCTTATGAGCCTACAATCTTCTGATAGAAATCTTATTACTTTGAACGCTCTACTCCTTCAATACAATACTGCCGTTGCTCAAAAAAATATAAGTGGTCAGCAAGCTATTTTACAAGAATATTTGAAACTCCAAGCAAGTGGCGATCTCCATACTGAAGCTGAAATTACTATTTTGAAAGAAATTAATACTGTACGTAACCAAGAATTAATCAACACTTTCATAACTGATATCGACAATGCATGTAGTAGCGGAGGTGGATTTGGAAACTAAATATGCATGCACTTCTGAAAAACAACGTGATTCAAAAAGGAATATTGTGTTTTTTAATTCTCATTTTCGTCTCATTTCTGATAATTCCTGTTGCAGCTTTTGCAACTCATATTTCTGGAGATCCAATTGCTGGTCATGATCAAGCAGGTGGAAATGGAGTGGTGGACCCGAAATCGAGCACTCTCAGCTGGACGACGATGATGGGGCAAGTAGTTGGTAACTTCATCCTCTACGTTGCATCTGGTTTTCTCTACATGGGAGGTATGTTGCTTGAAATGAGCATTGATAAGTTTATATTGCAGCTCGGTTCGCTAATTAACAGCAGTGGTATTGGAAACAGCATTGATACCGTATGGAGAATCGTGCGGGACATGGCAAATCTTGCGTTCATATTTGGTTTTATCTATATCGGTATTCGCACCATTATTGACGCCGACAGCTCCAGTACGAAGCGCATGCTCGCTTCTATTATCATTGGCGCGCTCCTCATTAATTTTAGTCTCTTTTTCACCAAAGTAGTGATCGATGCCTCAAATTATATTGCTGTAGAAATCTACAATTCATTAACCACAGGATCAGGGAGCATTGCACAATCTTTTATGGACGCAATGGGTCTCGTGTCACTTTTTAAACCACTTACTGGGGATGCACTCGCAAATCTTACGACTGGAGGGAATATATTCTTCTACTTTATGGGAAGCATATTCCTTATTGTTGCAGGATTTGTACTCGCTGCAGGAGCAATCCTTCTCATCGTACGATTTGTAAAACTGGTTTTTATCATGATTTTTTCTCCCGTACTTTTTGCCGCAACGGTATTTCCACAAACACAAGCGACGGCGAGTAAACTCTGGCACGAACTTATTAACTATTCATTTTTCGCTCCCGCATACCTTCTTCTCCTCCTCGTTTCTCTCACACTGCTTAAAGGATTTATGGCAACAATGTATGGAAATGGTCCAACACCAGCTTTTTCCGATGCACTCGCAGGTAAAGTTACCGGGTATGGAGTGGTCATTAATTTCATGGTTGCCATTATGTTCCTCATAATGTCACTCCAGATTGCAATGAAATTCGGCATTGCAGGAGCAGATAGAGTAATGAGTGTAGGGAAAGACCTCCGCGGTCGGGGACAGAAATTCCTAGGAAGAACTGCGGGAGCAGCTACATTTGGCCTAGGGGCAAAAGTAGGACGCGCTACAGTTGGACGTTACGCACACAACATGTCGGGAAGAGAAGGTCTCAAAGATCGAGCAAGTAGGGGAGGAGTTGGTGGCTTTGTTGCTCGCCAACAGCTCAAGGCGAGCAAAGCAGTCGGGGACGCATCGTTTGATGCGCGTAATGTGGCAGGAGTTGGAAAAACAGCTGGTATAGGGGAGGGCCGTAAGGGTGGATACACAACGGTGAAAAAGGAAATTGAGGATAAAGAAATGAAGTATGCAAAATCACTCGGAGAGGTTGGGGATGAAGACGAACAGGTTGTAGCACGAAAGAAGGCGATGGATGATGCAAAGAAAAATCTTGATAGAGATAGGGAGTCTCTGCGCAAACAAATGCGCGATGGTGATACAGAAGTGAAGCGAGAAACAGCACGTGCTCAACTTGCACAACTTGAAGACACTCATCGTGAAGCTCAAGAAGCACACAGTAGAGAAAAGCAGCGTCGTGTACTTGGAAGCGCATCACATGTTGAGAATGAAAAAACAGTAAAGGATGCAAAAGAAAAACTTGATATCGAACTGGATGCATTGAAAGAAATTCAAAGCCAAGCAGCTGCTGCAACAACTGAGACGGAACGTGAGATGTTAGCAAAAATGGCAGGCTCACTGCACGAACAAGTGGCTGACGCTAAAAAGAATTACAAAGCTGCGCAAAAAGAAGCCTCCAAGAGTATGGGCTACGCCGGTGTTCTTCAAAAGAGTCGCTGGTTTAACGCATGGCCCAAGGGTCGTCTCCGAGCGCACGAACACGAGGCGGGGGAAGCTATTCGTAAAGCTTTTGAGAAAAAGGTAAAGAAATCTAAAGAAGATTCCCGACATGAGGAACTTATGGATGCAACTAAAGCTTCGAAAGCAGCAGCCGCAAAGGATGATCATTAATTAAAACTATTCTATGGAACTCACTTACGAAGAATCAGAAAAAATGATCGCGGTGCGCCTCGGGGAGTATCCTGAACTTCTCGCTCTTGTAAACAATGCTACATTTGGTAAGTCACTCTCGGAAATTCTTACCTCGGAACACGCTAACCTTGGACTCAGAGAACAAATCGAGTTTGAAATTAAACTGGTACTTGCACAATATGCTCCAGTCAGCGAACTTGGGCAAAATCTCAGTCAGAGTACGGGACTTCCAATTGAAAGCGCCGATCGTATTGCAAACTTGATTGAAGCTGTTATTTTACAGCCGGTATATGATGAGTTGCTTGCCTTTGATGCTCTGTGGGAAATGCAACAAAAGGAAGAGGCAAGCATACCTGTAGCAAATCTAGAATCGAAGGAGCGACTTGAACTCCACCCTGATGGTGAACGAGGGGGGCGAGCAGAAGAAACGGATGAGGTAAGAAGTGGTGAAGTGGCAGCAACTACACCGGTCGCAAAAGAAAAGGATAGTGCAGCACAACCACTTACGAGAGAAGAGCTCATGAATGCTCTCGCAGGGAAGCGTACGATGGCAAGCGATATAGAAGCAGTACGAAAGTCTCGTGAGGAAGCAAAGAAGGAATAACGAATCTCAAAACAATTTAAACGATTGAAAACCTCGAGTATCCAAGCTCGAGGTTTTTCAAATCTTAATGTAAATCTCTGCAAATTTCTATTACTTTAGTACAAATAAACTCTGTTTCCTCATGAGTGAGACTTTTACGAGAAATAGATAACATATAATTGAAGTATTCATCACTAATGAGATAGGCAGAAATAAGTTCGGTTATATCTTCGAGTATTTCAACTTTTAATTCTCCGGTATTTTTGCTCTGCTCGGCATATATAGGCTCGCTAGAAAGACCGGTGATTCTTCCGTTTTGCGCAATGAAAGCATAAAGCTCAATGTAGGGTATGTGTTCTGACGCAATCACTTCTTTTCCTTCGGAGTCAACCAGCCACCGGACTAACGCATTTTCAAATCCTTTTTCTATCTGGAACTGGTGTGCAAGCTCATGCGCAAATTTAGTAAGAATTTGCTCATTTACATCATCTGTTTCTACACCCCATCGCTTTGCTACTTCGTGCGGTAATTGAGCGGTACCTATTGAAATTTTGTTCTTATCATGTTCATTACGTCGTGTCGACGATACCCACGTATTTTCATTTGTAGTCACCACGGCTCCTTGAAGTGAATCCACTAATTTGTTTAAACGGAGAGTCGGGTCACCGGACATAAACTTTTTTAATGCCCCACCTAAACCTAAATGTGGTTGCGTATTGCGATTCTCAAAACTCATACGCTAATTATAGCAAGATTCAATATATACTCACTCGTTTTTTGGATTATAAAACTGACTCAATACCCCAACATTCATTCCGACTACACGGGTGAATGCGGTACAATACTAAAGAAGTTGAACAGTCGAGGAAAGTTCGAGGCAAAACAAAATTTACGATCAAGCCGTACACAAAGTACGGTGAGTGAGGAAACTGTAGTTTTAACAAAGAAATTTACCGACTGTACAAGTTATGATTATGCGATTTGAAGTACCTCAGTTTATAGAAGTCGAAGATAAAATTGTTGGCCCCCTCACGTGGAAACAATTTATATACCTCGCGGGAGGCGTGGGCATTCTTATTGTCTGCTACATGATTTTACCAAAAATCCTTTTTGCTATTATTGGTCTCCCCCTTGCGGCACTTGCAGGGTTTCTCGCGTTTCATCGAGTCAACAATCGACCTTTTTCGATATTTTTAGAGTCATTTGTTAAATATATGCGCAATGGAAAGCTCTATTTGTGGCGGAAAGAGCATACGCAAACCATTGTGAGTTATCGAACAACCCCCGCTGCAAAAGAAAAACTTCCTTATAATGGTCAAAAACGTCTCACAACACTTGCGCAAAAACTTGAGTTTTATTCTCACGAAAAATAGACATGCAAACGCGCACTGCAACACAACAATTTGTTCCACTTTCTGAAATCCGTGATGGTGTGGTGATACTAAAAAACGGACAAATGTGCATGGTGCTTCTCTCTTCATCTATTAATTTTGCATTTAAGTCGACTGAAGAACAAGAAGCGATACTTTCTCAATTTCAATCATTTCTCAATACACTCGATTTTTCTCTCCAGATATACATACAATCAAGACGACTCGATATTCGACCATACTTAAGCATTTTAAAAGAGCGAGAACCAAACCAAGATAATGATCTCATGCGCATCCAACTCCGAGAATACATTGATTTCATTAGTACGTTTACCAATGAAGTAGACATCATGTCTAAAAACTTTTTCGTCGCGGTCCCGTATATCCCCGGGAGCAGTGATATAAAAAGCGGAATTTCTGGTCTTCTACGCCCGGGTCAAGCACATAAAGAACCAGTGACTCCCGAAAAATTTGCAGAGGACCGAACACAACTTGAACAGCGTGTTGCCATAGTGGAGCAAGGACTTGCTCGACTTGGTGTGCGATCAGTACCGCTCGGGACAGAGGAACTTACAGAATTGTATTATCATATTTTTAACCCTGAAGAACTAGATAAAGCACCAAAATATTAATGTATGGGAATACTTGATTTACTAAAAAAAGGAGGGCAGGCGGAAGGGGATCGGCATATAAATGATGCACCACTTTCGCTTCCGGACATAATCGCTCCGTCTGCGGTAGGGCTCAATCCTCGACATTTAAATGTGAGTGGTAAACTCACGCGCATATTTTTTGCAGTGTCGTACCCCCGCTACCTTTCTGACGGTTGGCTTGAACCAATTCTTAATTTGGAAAGAGAAACCGATGTGTCTATCGTCATTCACCCTATTGATACCTCAGAAACACTTAAAAAATTTCAAAAGAAAGTTGCTGAAGTGCAGAGTCAGATCAGTGACCGAAGTGAGAAGGGAATGGTGCGTGATCCCCAACTTGATGCAGCATATCGCAATCTCGAAGAACTTCGCGACAAGCTCATGCAAGCAGAAGAAAAACTTTTCAATGTAGGTCTCTATATTGCACTCTATGCAGATACAGAAGATGAGCTCAATAAAATAGAATCGGAAGTAAAAGGGATGCTCGACTCGCGCCTTATTTACATAAAGCCCGCACTTTTCCAACAAGAGGAGGGTTTCCGCAGTATTATTCCTACAGTTACCGATGAGCTTCTAGTTCATAGTAAATTTAATACGTCTCCGCTTTCGAGTTTTTTTCCATTCACCTCTTTTGATCTCACCTCAAATGACGGAATACTTTATGGAATCAATCGTCATAATTCATCTCTTGTTCTCTTTGACCGTTTTTCACTCACCAACTACAACTCGGTTACCTTTGCGACATCGGGTGCAGGTAAGTCGTACATGACGAAACTCGAAATTCTTCGCTCGTTAATGTTTGGGACGGAAGTGATCGTAATCGACCCTGAACGAGAATACGAATACCTTGCCGAAGCAGCAGGGGGTCGCTTTTTTAACATTTCTCTTTCCTCAAACAATCACATAAATCCGTTTGATCTCCCTGCGCCACTTGCTGACGAATCACCTAAAGATTTACTCCGTTCTCACACAATAGAACTCATTGGACTTTTTAAATTAATGCTTGGAGGCATTACCCCCGGAGAAGATGCAATTTTAGACCAAGCTATTCGTGAAACATATGCACTTAAAGATATTACTGGTGATACTGATTATCGTGATCTACAGCCTCCGCTCCTTTCAGATTTTGAGATGGTACTTGCAGGCATGGAGGGAAGTGAATCCCTTGTGCAGCGTCTATCAAAATACACTTCAGGAACATGGTCAGGATTTATGAACCAGGCGAGTAACATAGACATCGATCAAAAACTCATAGTCTTTTCTCTTCGCGACATGGAAGACGAACTCAAAACCATTGCGATGTACTTGGTTACCAACTATATATGGGGAGCGGTCCGACGGGAACTTAAAAAGCGCCTCCTCGTAATTGATGAGGCGTGGTGGATGCTTAAAACCCCTGATACAGCAGCATTCCTCCATAATATGGCAAAGCGCGGACGCAAGTATTATCTTGGTCTCGCCACCATTACTCAAGACGTAGACGATTTTCTCCGCTCACCCTACGGTGTTCCTATGATCACCAACTCTTCCATTCAGATCCTCATGAAACAATCGCCGACGTCGATTGATACACTTCAAAATGTGTTCAATCTTACTGACGAAGAAAAACTTACACTCCTCGAATCGGGGGTAGGAGAAGGAATTTTCTTTGTTGGTTTAAAACACGTTGCTATTAAAGTGATCGCTTCGTACACTGAGGATCAGATAATTACTTCAGATCCTTCTCAAATACTTGAAATAAAACGTGCCCGCGCAGAACTTAGAGGTAAATAGTAATCTTATATGGCAGAGAATCCCAAAAAAAGATACCAAGATGATGAAGGGAATTGGGTTGATCCTAACACCGTGCAAGGAGAGTTTTCTGAAATAGGACTTTCAGCGAAGGCATTTAACCCCAACAAAAAAAGAGGAGGAGCGACTCATGAAGAACTGAACGAGAGAGTCGAAAGCGAAGCACTCTACATGGCTGAAATGGAAGCCGAGCAAATTCATATACTTCAAGAGCGCTCTCTCACGCAACAAGCACTTCTAAAGGAGCGTGCAGCGCTTAAACAGGCAAAGCTTGGTGCAGTTCGTGGAATTTCAACGTTTGCGCGTTGGACGGGGATAGGAATCGCAGTAACTGCTTATTTTTGGCAATTTTTAGCTGCGTCTGCCTCACTCATTGGTATGGGCATTTGGGGGTCTCGTGAATATATCGTGAATGAAACGGTTGTAGGAAAAACGGTCTCTACCGTAGCAGGATGGGTGGGGCTCGATTTTCAGAAATTATTTCCCGCCGAGTATATTGCATTTGGCTTTTGGGGTCTCGCAACTCTCATCGCTCTTTTTACATTTATAGCCTTTATGCTTTGGTTTTATCTTACCGGCGTACGAGTGTTCCGGTCGACAATTTCAACCCTACTCACCTCACTCTGTTTTGCACTTTCAATTCTTCCTGTCTCTAATCTTTTTCCATGGATCGCACTATGGATCGTGTATATAAATCTAATGGAAACGGCTTCACTTGTAGGTGGCATAAAGGGAACCGCAAACACTTCATCACCATTGAAAAATCTCCAACAGGGTAATACATTTACGCCGATACAACAATCCGGATCTTTTGGTGTTCCTAACACAAGAAGTCGAACATCTTTTTCATACAGACCATCGGTAACAAGCCAACGTGGGGAGTCGCCAACTTCATACATCGACAGTAAGGAGCGAGTACCAATAAAAGGAAATCTGCAGCAAAGTGAGATATCTGAAGCCTCACCGACTTCCCCAACATTGACTAGGGAACCAGTCGCACCACAAGAGCTTTCGGTTCCGAGAAACCATGAGGTAAGAGCGCCTCAATTCGTAAAAGAATTTTCACGTGAGAAGTCTCAGGAAGAACGAAATGTATTGGCCGGAGGCATTCGTGAACGTAGAAGACAACGTGATGATATACGAGTAGAACAGGGCGTGCTCGGTGGTGAAAAAGAAAAACTAGAACAGGATCTCAAAAAACTTGCGACAACCATCGAAGGGTACAACGATGCGTCATTCCTCGGAAAAATCAAAGATTATTTTGAATACAAAAAAACCAAAGTGGAAGGAGCTGAAAAAAAGGCAGTGCTTTCTGCAGTTACGACAGTTATCAGTGATAAGGAGGAGGAGATTCCACAGTTCATTGAAACAAAAAAGATGATTGATGATTTTTACAATGGAGAAAAGAAGAAATGGGCAGAGGCAGGCTACACTCCTGAAGACATTTCCAAGCAATTTACCGAAGACAACCTGTCAAAGCTTTCAATAGATGAATATGCTTTGCTCATGAAGCGGTTCCCAGGAGAGATGATAACGCATGTGACACGGCAAGGAATTCGCGATCATGCTGGAATGCGTGAACATACGGCAGGTCTAGGGAAATTTCATAATAATTTCACAGACATACTTACTGACGGACGTATACGCTCTTCTATCGGAATAGCTCTTCAAGAGCACACAAAAGAAGACGCTGTGGTGAAATTTTTAAAACTAGACCATCTAGACGAACTTCTTCCTGGTGATACAAAAACAACTCCTCGAGAAAAAGCACTATTGATGCATGGATCAAACTTTGAACATAGCATGTCAAGTTCTTTTGCTACATATGCGGATAAGTCTTCTGTACACACCGCGGCTGAAGTTGTTTTAGATGGTATTTATGGAGGAGAACGCAAAAACGAGATATTTATTGCCTATCCTTCAGCTTATGTTGCATCGCAATTTCAACACACAGGTAAGCTAACTGATGGAGATCATGACAAACATAATGATACATGGATATATACCAAAGATCACGAGGGAATGCCACTTGATGCGGGGTTGGTATTCATTCCTGAAGATGCGAGAGTTGACCCAAAAACAGGCTCGCGATATGAAATTAGTGCTGACAATAGTCCGATAAAAAATGAGGCTGCTTATAAAGGTTTGGAACAAATTGCTGTTTCTCATGAGTTTGAGGCAATATACCAACAAATCATGGGTCTGTCGCCAGAACAATTGGAGCTGTTGAGCACCTCACCGCCTTCAACGTGGGATAATAAATTGAAAGAAATTCAAGAATCTAGTTATAAACCAGAAGGGCGCGAAGAACTCTACAAGAGGATCATTCCTATCCGAGACAAAGTCAAAAAGATAACCAGAATTGATGATGACCGAATACTTGCAAAACTATTGGGATATACGGACTTAAAAAGTCTGCACTATGCGAATTTGAAACAAGAAGAATGGGCGCGGGTTGGAGAAAGAAATTTTGTCATCGAGGCAATTGTAGAGAAGTCTGGTGCGGGATTTGTCGAGGCGAAGAACACTATTTCCTCCAAGAACTATTGGGAAAAATATTTCCAAGAACATCCTGAACAGCGCCCTTCAAAAATTATTTACTACAAGGGTGGCGACCCATCCGATGCACTGAATGAATGGCGCAGGAAAAGCGGTATTGTAAAACGAACTAATGATCCTACATATGGATTCTCGGAAAATCGCATTGACAATCGAGATGTGAGCTTATATCAGGACCGAGATAGATTTTCTTCGTTGGCACTCAAAATCATAGACGACAGGTTCCCAGAACACACGGAACACAACAATTTAAGAGGAGATGAAAAATCTTCTGTTTAATGGCTATTTGTTTAGGCCGTCATAAATTGCATAGGTAGTACCTTAAGCATTTGTGTTATACGCGACCTAATACCTCCCTAAGCCAAGTGAGAACTCTGTTAATACCAAATATTGCACAGCGTAACAAATTATTAATTATGCAGTGGTGTGTAAAAAGTTGTATATAACTCATGCTAAGCTATATGCATATATATGCTCTCATCTCCTATCTTTTCGAATAGTATTGCAAGAAGTTTATTACTTCTTTTTATATGTGGTCTCTTTGTGTGCATTCCTATTATTGCATCAGCGCAAATTCCTGGTAGTGCAAGTGCATCGCTTGTTGTAGAACCTACGTTCCCAGAACCCGAATCAGAAGTTACAGTATCCCTCGATGCATATTCTATGGATACCGTTGGGGCAACTATTTCATGGTATATAGATAGTAAACAAGTGGTGTCTTCAAAAAATGAGCGAAGTATTGTCGTACGAACGGGTGCATTAGGAAAGAAAACATCGGTGAGCGCACAGGTAATTATGCAAAATGGACCAACCTTTACTACTCGCAGAGATATTATCCCTGCAGTAGTGGATCTTATTATTGAGGCAGATACATATGTACCTGCATTTTACCGTGGTCGCGCACTCCCAAGTGGAGAGAGTAGAATACGGGCAATAGCGATTCCCCATACCGGCGGAGCACTATCCCCAAGTTCACTTACGTACAAATGGGAATACGGTGGAGGGGTACTTCAGGGCGGACCAGTACGTGGGAAACAAAGTATCGAGCTCACAATGTCTCGTTTTTCCGACAATGTGCTTACCGTTACGGTCATTGATAATAGTGGCCAATCAATTGCCCAGAAATCACTTTCATTAAATCCATCCAACACCGAACTTCATTTCTATGAGGACAATCCTCTCCGCGGACTCCATGAGCGTGCAATAAACGATACCTTTACGCTTATTGGTGACGAAACAACTATCACGGGTGAGCCATACTATATGCAAACTGATCTTTCTCCACGAACGGCTACATTTACGTGGAGTATAAACGGTGAAACAAGTACATACCAAAACCCAGATCCAAACACTATTACACTTCGTCGTAGCGGGGGAGGAGGAAGTGCCGCGATTGAACTCAAGGCTTTGACTACTGCAAAAATTCCACAGTACATTCGTAAAACATTTAACATACAATTTTAATATGATGCCTTTTATTCTATCTCGCAAAACCTACCGCATAGCGCTTTTAGGGATTTTCATTTTTTCATTTTTTATAATTGCTCAAAATGCGTGGGGAGCGCCTGCAACCTATCAGCCGCTTGTCGGCATCCCTGGACTTACAAATACATCGAGCCCGGGACTTGCAGTGTATTTAAACCGTATCTACGTCATCTTGATTGCAGTTGGCGCAATTATTGCATTCTTAAAAATTGCTATGGCGGGGGTGAAGTGGAGCATGAGTGACATAGTGACTGACAAGTCGTCAGCTAAAGAAGATATCAAAGGAGCACTCCTCGGACTCGCGATTCTTCTCATCCCTTTTATTGTCCTCAATACAATCTATCCAGACCTTACGAGTCTTAATATCTTAGGAAATGCAGGAAGTGCAAAAG
>JAYSTK010000120.1:0-1248 GCA_043719825.1 Candidatus Kaiserbacteria bacterium
TCAGCCAAGTCGGGATAGAGTTTGATTAGTTGCTGAATAACACCATGCTCGTAGCTGCTATAGACCAATATCGGACCAAAAGCTCCCATGTCCTGAATCAGGCTTTCTGCAAACCCTCTCATCGGTGGATTGCCTGAAACATCCAAGTATTCAAGATGTTCCAGTTCGCTAGAAGCACTGGTTTCAACATGGCATGACCATTGATATGGTAGTGGTTGATATGGACTCGTGCCATTCCAGATGGGAATGACATAGCCTATTGTTTCAAAATCCAAGTAGTAGCGAGGATAATCTAATTGCGATAGCACCTGAATCAATGTTTTATCAGTGATTGCCTTGCCGCCTACAGTTGCTTCCAAAATGCGATGCTGTTTGTCAGTTTTCAACACTTCTTGTGGTACATCCCGCACATCTGTTATCCCTTGATTTTGCATTTCCTGAATAAATTTCTTGCTGTACGATAAGAGTGTTAATGGAAACTCTGGCGGATTTGGGTTGCAAAAATCATTGAATGGGCACTCAAACGGCGTTCGGCATTGAGTTCCTGTTTTAATTTCAGGCATGTCTGACTCTAAAACATTTTTGAAACTAACCACCCAGTCTTTAACTTGCTGTTTTAGTGGTTCGATTTGCTCGGTGACGTTTTCAAAACTTAATAACCCCTGATAGTCGCCACCACCTTTATACACAAACGATGAATCGACATGTGCAAGCTCTATCTGCTTAAGTTTATACCCAGCACTTTCAATTACCCAAGATTGAATAGCACAATCGTTTAGGTGATAGTCTTTTACAGAAGTTGATGATTTTACTTCTACGACACGTAACTCGCCATTATCATTAAAAGTCAGGTCAGCCCGAATCAACACCCCATCGTGACTGAAAGCCGCTTCGAAAATTGGAGTCGATGGTGATTTTAATAGCGTCTCTTTGGTGTCAGCAATTGCTTTTGATGGATTAAAAATATCTTCAATTAATTTACCATCTGGATATAAGCCCTGTGCTATTCGACCTATTTGATTTCCAGTGTCATATGACTGCTGAGTTTGTTCTGATTCTTTCAATAGGTCTGGGCGATGCACTTGCAGCCAAAGACGTTTAGGACATTGCAAGCCTGCTATTATTTTTGATTTTGAAAGCTTAGTGCTAGCCATTTTTAGCCTTTTTAAATACGTAAGCAAATTATAGCTACAAACTGCTACAAATAGCTTTTAGCAGATTTTAATATGAAATCTAACTTCCCTCTTA
>JAYSTK010000013.1:0-2186 GCA_043719825.1 Candidatus Kaiserbacteria bacterium
TTGCTTAGTCTCATACGACAATTTTAGCATATATTTTGAATTTTAGCTTGTTTTTGTCGTATGGAGATATATCGCAGCAGAGCCAAGAAACAAAGAAAAATGTTGAGATGAAAATGTTTTTTAACCGCACCACAAAAAATGACCCCAACAACGGGAGTCAAATTATGCAAAACTCGCAAATGGAGCTTCTCTATCCTGTTTGGCAGGGGCTCCAGGATGATTATAGAACTCAGCGTGTTATAGATATTTTTTCTGAGCACGATGATACTGTTCGTGATGAAAAATACTTGAAGTTTCGTGATCAATAATTTGCTAATCATAAGAAAAGTGCTGTGAGGAGTATAATAAACAATATGAGAAAACTAAAAGGTGTACATTTAAAGGGTTACAAGGCAATACAAGATATACGTCTTACGAATTTTGAACGTATCAATTACTTAGTAGGTACAAATGGTAGTGGTAAGAGCAGTATTTTTGAAGTGCTATCTATACCAAGTGTCTTCGTTAAAAGTGCTAATGCTGGAGCAATTGCTGTTCCAATGTACGGAGATTTAAATCGAATTATTCATGATAATTTCTACTTCGAGTTGTCTTTTGATGATGACGCTATGAACATTGTTACGATGAATGTAACGGATCACCACAATTTATCCATACAGGATGCTAATTTTACGAGGACGTACCCACCAGATAATCCTACTAGCGACTCTGGTTTGAACTCCCAGGACTGGATGGCGAATATTTTGGATGCGAATGCCACGGGTGAAGAAATGTCTATTGATCTGAAATCAAATTATGACTTTAGTCGTGATGTTGCAGATGACCCAGAAGCAATACGAAAATTTCTTAACAGTTACTATGCGAAGGAAAGTGAATACGTACGTAATGTAGTGAAGTCAATTACAGCGGCGAATACAATAGAATTTGAAATAACAAGCCAAGCGGATAAGTCTGTAACACTTAGGTACGAGTCGTTGCGCTCTGTGTCATCCGGATATATGCAGCTACTAGGTCTCTACTTCTCTATTAGACAGAAGCTGCAACAATTTTCTGACCAAGCTAAAAGCACTCAAAGAGTTGCAATTGTTTGCATCGAAGAACCCGGACAAGGACTACATCCTGGACTGCAAAAGAAACTCCCTATGCTTTTTAGTGAGATTCTTGAAGACGATGCATTATCCAATGTTGTGTTGATAGTTACGACGCATAGTCCGTTTATCATCAGTGCTGCGTGTAATCAAGATGACCAGAAAACTTACCTCATAAAGGATGGCTACACAGTAAACCTTGCAGAAGATGTTGTAGCGGAGAGCTCGGGCTATGCTTCAGACGAATGTCTTAATGTTGCAGCAAAAATGCTTGATGCTGGATTTGAGGATATTGCACCCACGCCATCCACTAAGGAATCGGTGAAAATCGTCTACTGTGAAGGTGCATCCAAAAAAGTGAAAGACTCGGATATCTATACTGCAATATTTGCCGACGAAACTGAGCGCTATCTTTTTATAAGTACTGGCGGGTATACAGATGCTGTAAATGCCTACTATGCGGCGCGCGCATCGGCTGAGTTTGTATTCGGTGCGGGTTCGAGTGCACTAGCGTTACTTGATCGATCATGTTCTTTCTCTGATATCCGAGTGGGTATTGACGAATATGTTGCAAAAACTGGTGCTGGAAAACTCATGTTTACGGACCATGAAAGAAAAAAGATTCTAAAGTCTGATATTCAGGCTGGTTATAGAATGCTAAAAAGAAAAGAAATCGAAAATTACCTGTTTGACCCTGTTGTAGTAGCTCTTTTGCCCAAAGCAAAACAAGCAATATGGAAAGACGCAAAATTAAAAAGCGATAGTCAGACGCCAGAGTCAATTGATTACAAATCTGGCGAAGTAAAAGATTACCTTAAAGCTGATGCTGACAAAATAGAAGCAGCAAAAGTTATTCGAAACAATAAAGACAACGCGACAAAAGCAATCTACACAGAGCTTTTACAGTGTCTGTCTAGCGCTACCTAAGCGTAAGGGGGGTATTAGAATCGAATATTTTTTACAAGGGTGTGGACTATGGGTGAGCAAGGATCATTACAACAAACAAAAACCTCACCAGTGGTGAGGTTTGGTTGGATTAGTATAAAAACTATATGGCAGGGACACGTGGAATATCAGAATATATCTTCGTCACATTCT
>JAYSTK010000121.1:0-1231 GCA_043719825.1 Candidatus Kaiserbacteria bacterium
CTTCGATCAATCGATTCTGTACTTCTTATTGTAGATGCTCAAGAAGGTCCAATGCCGCAAACTCGTTTTGTACTCAAAAAATCTCTTGAGCTTGGACTAAAGCCAATTGTAGTGATCAATAAAATCGACAAGCCCGCAGCGGACCCACACAAGGCTGAAGAACAAGTATTAGAACTTTTTCTTGAACTTGGTGCAAATGATGAACAGGCAAATTTCACAACAGTCTATGCTATCGGGAGACAAGGAATTGCGAAGAGGCAATTAACTGATGAATCTACCGATCTCACACCACTTCTTGATACTATCCTCGAAAAAGTTCCTCCTGCCAAAGGATACGTTGATGGGGAATTACTTCGCGCACAAGTATTCAACTTAGGATATGACAATTTTCTTGGGCGCCTCGCTATTGCACGTGTGTATGAAGGTTCTATAAAAATGGGGCAAACGATTAGTCTTCTTCATGAAGGACAATCTCCTCGAAAAGCTAAAATTACAAAGCTTTTCACTTTTAAGGGAATTGAAAGAGTTGAATCAAGTGTTGCATATGCTGGCGATATTATAATTGCTGCTGGATTTACTGATATCAATATTGGTGAAACAATTGCAGAAAGTGAAGCATCTGAGCCACTCGCGGCTATTGCAGTTGACCAACCCACAATTGCACTCGATTTTGTGGTAAATAACTCACCATTTGCTGGCCGAGAAGGGAAGTATGTAACCACACGTCAAATTCGCGAACGTCTCGAAAAAGAACTCGAAGTAAACGTTGGACTTAAAGTTGATTTTGACAATGGTGATTCATGTAAAGTGTATGGACGTGGAGAAATGCACATTTCAATTCTACTCGAAAACATGCGTCGTGAAGGGTATGAACTTCAGGTATCTCAACCGCAAGCGATTATCGAAGAGCGTGCTGATGGAAAATATGAACCATTCGAAGAGGTAACGGTAGATATTCCAACAGAGTACCAAGGAGCGGTGATAGAACGCCTTGGACGTCGCGCATTCATCATGACTGACATGATTATTCATGGAAATCAAACACGTCTTCTTCTCGAAGGCCCGACTCGTGGTCTACTCGGGTACAAAGGCCAGTTCATAATTGACACACGTGGAGAGGGGATTCTCTGCTCACGCGTACTTGGATTCAAGCCATATGCGGGAGAAATTAAGAAACGCCAAGCAGGATCTATGATTTCTATGGCTGCAGGTAAAGCTCTTGGGTTCTCAC
>JAYSTK010000122.1:0-1230 GCA_043719825.1 Candidatus Kaiserbacteria bacterium
ACATTGTTAAACGAACTAAATTCAATAAAATGTGTGCGAATATAGGGGATTTAACCTGATGTACTGCCATCAGTTTTCTACTTAGACGTGCGTTTCGAGTAATTGGAAGGTACGAAGCTCTTCCCGAAAGGGCCTCTTATGGAGAAGGAAAAGTAAGCCCTTTTATTGAAAAATAACGGAGGTCAAATCGTGAGAGGCGACCAAAACTGTCAGTCCAAGACGGTTAGGGAGATTGAAAAGAAGCATAAGCCCAACGTAAGTGAATTGCCGTAAGCATCGTTAAAATCCAAAAGGCGGAACGGACTAAGGTAGCCATACCAACGCCTTGAACAAAAGTTAGGAGGTACAGGTGTCAGAGTGGATTTGTTTGACACGCAGTTGCTATTCTATTGTAAGATAGAGTTGAAAAGCCCTTCGGTGTACAGGCAGGGGTTAAGTGTTTCGGATGTAAAAGCAAGAAAAACGGTAAGCCCGATATACTCCTCATGGCAACATGAAGGAATCAAAGTCGCAAGACGGCGAGACGGTATAGCGGGTAGAGGAAATCGGAAAAAGCGAATGGTTTGTTGTAATGACAGACATAGAGATTGAGACAGCAAACGGCACAAATGGTTACATCCCGATAAAATCGGGAACGGATGCTTTCAACTTCACCTCATTGCGAAAGCAAGCAGACTTCCGATAGGTGTCTAATTACGAGAAATTTGACATTGAATGATGAAAAGCGGGAAAGCAAAGGAGGCATACAAGCAATTGCCAATCATTTTACGGTTGTGAGTATGTCGTGCGCCTGTTAGCGGACTAACTTTTGGCAGCTGCAAGATTGGGCAGAAGTCACAAGCCGTGTATCGTCCTTACAAAGAGTATTGTAAAAGGCAATTAATGAACTTAATTGCTGCGCTTTAACCATAAATCTAAGCGTTTTAGATGCTTGAGCCGTATGAAGGGAAACTTTCATGTACGGTTCTTAGGGGGGAAAGAGGGCGTAAGCCCTCCTACCTACCCGACGACACGGTTATTTGGCAGGTCTCTCCAAAGGAGTCCTATGGACTGACCTGCGTGTCCTATTTAATATGGCAACCCCTGAGTATTCAGCAATAAAACAGCTGCAATACTGAGGGGTGTTTTTTTTAGTAAATTTGTGTTGAATGAGATAGGACACGCAGGTCAGTCCATAGGACTCCTTTGGAGAGACCTGCAAAATAGCCGTTGCGGATTTTCAAATCCTCA
>JAYSTK010000123.1:0-1228 GCA_043719825.1 Candidatus Kaiserbacteria bacterium
TATGCTCGAGCATCTTCCTAATGAAACAGTGAAGCGCAACATAATTAATGAGGCCATAAGAGTTAGCAAGGACTTAGTAATTTTCGCAGGACCATGCGATGAACAACAAGTTACAGAGTTTGAACAAAGATTAAACAATCAAAATAAACTTCTTTTTTCCAAAGACCAGAAATGGCTAGCCGAACACTTTGAGTTCGGTAAACCTTCAAAGGAATTGCTCAAGAAGTGCTATACCAGCGCAAGTCTCTCACGGAAAGTGTTTTCGGTACTCCCTTTAAGCGATTGGTATATCTCAAGTGTCGCAAACCTTTCCCCCGCAGTTAACGCATCCGTCTCGTTAAAAAATTTGGAAAAACTCAATGAACAATATAACCAACGATTTTTTAGTGATAATCAATATATACCGGAGGAATCTATATACCAGCAAGGCTATAGAACATTTTATGTTGGGTCAAAGATTCACAAGCTTGGTGACCTGAAACCCTATGAGCCCCAGCTGCTCCACCCCCCCGAAGACTATGTTGATGTTCTTGTAGCCGGTCTTAACGGAACTCGTCAATATAACACCCAGGAGAATGATATTAAATGGTATGCTGCCGAAACGAAGCGTTTGAAAGACGAGGTTCAGTCTTTGGCCGAACAAAATCAGCAATTGATGAGGTCAGTTAAGAACTTAGCCGGAGGAAAGATTGTACATAAAGTGCGAAGCTTAGAGCACCGAATTCAGAAGAGGAGAACAAATGATTGATGACACGCGCTATACCGAAGAATATGTAGAACAGCTTGAGAACGAGCTTAAAGCGCTACGCTCAAGTCACAATGAGCTTACCAATGAACTGCACGGACTATATGGCTCTAAGGCGTACCGTGCGGGTAATTTGGCAAGGGTAGCTTACCGGGATCCAGTACGGGTTGCTAAAAAGGTTGCGCGTATAGTTAAGGTAACCAAACGCCTTAGCCCCAAAGCGCTAAAGTACTTTCGAGCGGCCACGCCTCATAACTCGGCCATTATTAATGAGGCATACACTCAGTGGCAGAATGACTTTGAGCCTAGTGCAAAAGAACTAGAGCGACAGATTGCGCACTCTAAGACTCTGCCCAAGCAGCCAATATTTAGCATCATAACGCCTGTTTTTAAACCACCAAAAGACGTTTTAATTGAGTTAATAGAATCAGTTCTTAATCAGACATACCAGAACTTTGAACTATGCCTCGGAGAATTTTCGGG
>JAYSTK010000124.1:0-1224 GCA_043719825.1 Candidatus Kaiserbacteria bacterium
ATTAGCCGTGAACGCACGCGAGATTTTAGGTCTATCGTGGACAAATTCAGTGTTAATCCCAAGCTATCAAAGGAGTAAATGTGTGATTGATGCTCTCAATGTCCCTGTATTTGGCCCAAAGGGTTTACTTGCATTCTGCAATACAGTCAAAGATACCAGGTCAAAACATGGCAAAAGATATCAGACTGGACCACTGCTCAGTTTTTGTCTTCTTGCCATCTTTTCTGGAATGAATTCGTACAATAAAATATGTTTATGGGGGCAATCTCTGACAACTAAGCAGCTGGCTGATCTTAGGGTTTGGCGGGCGCCAAGTGTATCTGCGATTCGAAGTTTTATCTTAAGTCTAAATGCAAATGAAGTTGATAAAAAAATTACTGATTGGTTTTTAGGATCTGATTCACTTCGAGGATTGGCACTAGCAATCGATGGTAAAACGCTACGCGGAAGTCGCGATGGCGATAAGAAGGCCCTGCAATTGCTATCGTTGGTCACCCATGATGATGGAGTTGTTGTTACTCAAGAAAAAGTTGACGATAAAACCAATGAAATCCCAGTGGCTCAAGAATTATTGAAAGGACTTGATATCAAAGGATCAATAATCACCGCTGATGCCATGCATACACAAACTGAAACAGCCACGGTGATCGTCAGAGAAAAAGAAGCCGACTATGTCTTTACCGTAAAGGGCAATCAGCCAAATCTTAAAACTGAGATCGAAAAAGCACTTCAAAAAAGTGCTTTTTCCCCCTGAGCAAATAACGACAACCGATAAAGCACATGGCCGCATTGAAACCCGAACAATTTCTATCTTGCCACTTCAGCCTGGGCAAATCAGTTTTCCATTTGCAAAGCAAATATTTTCAGTAGAAAGAAATTTTTCAGATTTTTATGGAAAGCTCATCTCAACAGAAACGGTCCTTGGAATCACTTCATTATCCCAAGAAAAAGCTGGGCCAGAAAGAATCCTCGCATTAAACCGAGGCCATTGGACGATTGAAAACAAAGTTCACTACGTGCGCGATGTAACAATGGGTGAGGATGCGAGTCGAATACGAAAAGGAAGTGGACCAAGATTAATGGCAAGTTTTCGCAACCTTACACTTTCTCTTTTAAGGCAGGCTGAAATTACAAACATCGCCGAAAAAATAACGAAATTCGCTCTAAATAAAACAGAACTGTTCAGGTTCGCAGGAATCTGCAGTGCGATAAAAAATTAGCCGT
>JAYSTK010000125.1:0-3137 GCA_043719825.1 Candidatus Kaiserbacteria bacterium
TCAATACTTCATTTAAACAATCTATTTTAATTAATACAACCCTCGTATATAAGTATCCTCATAAATACGAGCATAATACCAAAATTAGTGAATAGGAGGCATCAGGGTATCAGGGTATGAAAAGTCCGTCATTACAAAGTATAGTGAAAACGACCATCGGGGACATCCTGGAAGAACTTTTTCCTTTTCAAAGTCCTTACCAATCACTTCTGTTGATTTTGCATAGAACCGATTTATAGACCCTGATACCCTGATACCCTGATACTTCTCAAATAATAGACATTAATACTAAATATACAATATTTAAACAGGTGAGTCTCTGAAGATTCATAGTGATTCATACTCTAAAGATTAAAGATAATGATTTAGATTACGTTTTTTTGTTGTATCAAAGGAATTGAAATGTTTGGCATAAGGGATAAAATATTCGGTTTTAGAGTCCGTAATTCAGTCTTAGTGTTCTAGGTAAAGTATTTATTTTAAATGAATGTATAGTATCAAAAAAATAATAAATAAATAAATAGAACCCCCTCCATATTGGGGGGACTATTCAACCCCAAATGTATTTACCTAGAAGTCTAATACTAAATAATGGAATTGAATACTAAAGTCTCTTTGATGAAGAAATGGTAAAAAAAGATGACACTTAGAGAATATTAAAGATGTATGTACAAGGAATTTCAGGAAAAAAGTCATGTCGTTAATTTTGGTAATTAATCCATCAAATAAATGATATAATGGTAAAATAAGACGGTTTAAAAATGCACATCCCCTCTAGGGACTTTACGTTTACTCTTCGCTATTGTATCGGTCATAACTAATCGCCCAAATTATTTCAATTTATACCGAATAATATAAAATTATTTGTCGTTCAGTTATGACCACGACAATAACGCTTACACACACAGTCTCCTAGAGACTAGACACTAGACTAGACCCTCCCTGCATATCTTTTTTCGGCAAACGGCAAAGGTCAAATTCATCAAAGACACTGTTAGATAGTTCATTCGATATTACCTGTGCTGGGTCCCAGCACGGTAGAGATCCCGTCGCGAGTCGGATGTCTCAGTTGGCTAAGATAAGATGCTACCTGTTGCAACTATATGTGTGAAGAATTATGGTTACAAAGTGCAAACAACCAAAATGTAAACGACTATTGTGGAATGGAATTCGGCGCTTCTAGCTTTTCACTTTCTTCTTCCCCTTCGATCAAAATGGCACTATTTATTTTCGTCCGTACGTGCGTACGTGCTGAGGAAGCGACTTATGTTGTACGTTCGTGCATTTATGTTGTTATACTATAATCATCTGTTGTTACTTAAATACTTAACTAACTATATCTGAAACTATAACATACTAGACAGCCATACTTATCATGATTTGTCTGACAGACCCCTTGAGCAACCTCAGGAACTTTAAGAAGCTCTTACGCTGTTGAGAGCACTCTTTACGTGGGAGCACCGTGATCTCGAGGATTCAAATGTCGGAGTCTGTGAGTACCCCGAAGTGCCAGTCCTTTCGTGAGGAATTGTATCAAGCTCAAGAAGGTCTGACTGTTATCAGCGAGTGCCCAGTATGTCTCAGAGTATTAGTTGAGATATGGTGTCTCTAAGGATGATCTAGCCGACGTCATACCGCGGTAAAAGTGATCAAAAATGGTAATATCCGTTTAATAATTTACAAGTGGCACTATTTCCGTGTATTGGGTGCTGCATGCAGATTTCACCAATACTTGACATTTTCAGTGATTCTGAGCTGTGACTGCACTGTACGCCCGAATGTGAGATGAAACTGAGTTGTACACACGGACAACGGACAAAGGTAGGTATCATTTTATCGGACGAGTGATATTATTACGGTGGCCGTCACCTGTAAGCGACAATCCTGAGTGGGGATCACCCAAAACAGTTGCCAGGTCTCAATACGTTTTGAATTAGATTTTTATTCCATAATAATGATGGACAACACCATGACAAAGATTTATTACGGATTAAAATTTTTTTTTGAAAGTTTTTGGAGGAGCATATCCAATTTCCGTTTTACATACTAAATTTTCGATGTGGCCCCTGGGTGTACGTACGTACAACGTACGTACACATATTCTTGTACTGACGCTTTAAGGTACGTGCGATAGATCAAAATGATCAGAAAGTAGAGAGGAAACTAATTTTGTTGCAACATGCCATCGACAAGGAAGATTTACTCGACAATGATAGCTGTGAATCATGTCAATCATTCCAAACCGAGCATTTACGTACGTACAAACTGTCACAACCCCCCCTTTCAATCGAGCATTTTCCAACCCTCGATTGAAATTTGCAGCTACTGGAGCGCAACATCGCTGCAACTGCACGGCGACGTCGCGACAACAACGGCATGTCTGATTTCGGCGTGCTTTTATACCCGCTGAGAATATGGTGTGCAGTGATGTTAGTTGTGAGTTGTGAGTTGTAACTTGGATGGATCGATCATCGAGGTACAGAATTTTTTCCGGGTTTCGATGTTTTCCGGGTTTTAGGTACAATGAATTTTTATTTCCCGATGTGGCCCTTTTTGAAATCATTGTCGGTTATAGGTGACGGCCACTGTACCTACAATAGTCTCTTCTTCAGTATTGATGAAAAGCCACAACAACTTCCTCGACTGCCATTGTTTTTGACCAGCTGGGACACAGTCGATTTCTCACCGCCCACAAGGAACGACCTAATTAAGATCATCTAGAACCAAGAAGTTGACCAGAGCAAGTTGGCACATACTGTAGCATAATCAGTAAAAAGCACTCTTCACCACACCTGCCGAGTAGGAATGGATAGGTTGCCTGGATTGCTCACGTCTGAAGAGATGACTCTGGCGGATGTCCTTTACAATGACGGCGAATTACATCCTGAAAGATTTCCGACTGACGATACGCGATTGATAGCATTAGTTCGTCAGAAGATTAGGAATTCTCAAGGTAAATGTTATCACGTTTCAATCATTCTCTGTGCCGCATTTCATTCCCCCACTCCTATAATTCATCCTGCTATCTATCAATGAATTATTTGCTGGCTCAAGCACTTCACCTGCTGTGCGTTGAATCCTATGTCTTAATGTGTCCGTTTTATTACTCCAATTATCAATCAATTTTATTTTGCGTT
>JAYSTK010000126.1:0-8555 GCA_043719825.1 Candidatus Kaiserbacteria bacterium
AAAATCACGTGTGTTGTCGATTACCCACACGACGATTACGGATTCTGGAGGTATCCTACTGTTTAAGACCCTTCGGGGCGCGTATAAACGACTGCATAAAATCTTGCAGTCGTTTTAATTTCATAAAGGCTAACCCTAGAAAATCTCGATTATTTCTTGTATAGTCTAGGTACATGCGAATATTGAGCATCGAGACCAGTTGCGACGAAACCGCCGTAAGTATTCTCGATGCAACAGGCACATTCCCTCACGCTAACTACAAAGTACTGGGGAACTCACTTTTTTCTCAAATTGATATCCACCGAGAATATGGGGGAGTTTTCCCTGCAGTCGCAAAACGAGAACATGTAAAAACGCTTGTGCCGATGCTTATGAGAGCGCTTAAAGATGCTGCAATGCTCTTACCACATGAAGAAGACAGCGCACATCCTCAAACCGACGAACTCTATACCCTTCTCACACGAGAAGAGGGACTTGCGGAAGCGCTCATCAATTTTTTACAGCAATATGAAAAACCAGATATTGATCTTATTGCGGTAACGAATGGACCTGGACTTGAACCAACTCTTTGGGTTGGGATAAATTTTGCAAAAGCGCTTTCATACGCATGGGGAATTCCCGTAGTCCCTATTAATCACATGGAAGGACACATACTCGCTTCAATTTTTGATGGCCGCACGATACCAGATCTTGTTTTCCCCGCAATCGCGCTTTTGATTTCAGGAGGTCATACAGAACTCATTCTTATTAAAGAGTGGGGTGAATACAAAAAAATAGGTGAAACGCGAGACGACGCTGTGGGTGAAGCTTTTGATAAGACAGCACGGATGTTAGGACTTCCCTATCCCGGTGGACCTGAAATAAGCAATCTAGCGCGTGAGGCGCGTAAGAACCAGGTGGACACATTTGTGCAACTTCCTCGACCAATGCTTGAATCGGGAGATTATGACTTTTCATTTTCAGGACTTAAAACGGCTGTACGGTACGCAGTCCAAAACAAAACCCTCACGCACAACGATAAAATTGGTATCGCACGAGAATTTGAAGAAGCAGTAACCACGGTATTGCTCCGCAAAACAAAAGCTGCGCTTGTTGAACACAATGCCCAGACTCTTATTATTGGAGGTGGGGTTTCGGCAAACACCTATATCCGAGAAACCTTTAAAGAATTTTTTTGGAAGGAGTATCCTATGGTGACGGTATATCTTCCCCCTCGAAATATGTCTACGGACAATAGTATTATGATTGCCCTTGTCGGACACGCAAACAAAGATTTAGCGCTCCCCTACAATCGACTCAGTGAAATAAAAGCAGATGGAAATCTTGAGTTAGGGGTGTAGATCACACCTTTAGTACCCATCATTTCCATGCTATTATCGCGTTACCATGCCTGAAGAAACTCCGCAAAACGACTCTCCTTCCACAATTCCAGAGATTTTTTTGAAACCGTACGATCCGAATGAGCATGAGAAAGATATCTATGCGCTTTGGGAGAACTCAGGATTTTTTAACCCTGATGTTTGTGTCGCACATGGCATCGCGAAGTCTGACGCGGAAACTTTTTCTATTGTCCTCCCTCCTCCGAATGTCACGGGGACGCTCCATATGGGAAGCGCGCTCATGCTCGCAATCGAGGATATCCTCGTGCGTCATGCACGTATGCAAGGGAAAAAAACACTTTGGATTCCTGGCACAGACTCTGCAGCAATAGCAACACAGGCAAGAGTTGAAAAAGACATTCAAAAGGCAGAGAAGATAACGCGACATGAGCTTGGACGTGAAGAGCTTCTCAAACGTATTGATACGTTTGTTGAAGAGAGCAAGAGCACCATAATTTCCCAAATGCGCTCGATTGGTGCGTCCCTCGATTGGTCACGGTACGCATATACAATGGACGAGAAACGATATCACGCAGTAATGGAAGCGTTTGTACTCATGCACAAAGCTGGTCTTATCTACCGCGGGAATCGCATTGTGAACTGGGACCCCAAGGGACAAACAACTATTTCTGATGATGAGATCGTTTATGAGGAGCGACAAGCAAAACTATATACATTTAAATATTCAAAGGACTTCCCAATTACTATCTCGACGACTCGTCCCGAAACAAAAGTCGGCGATACTGCCGTTGCGGTACATCCCGATGATGAAAGGTATACAGATTTTATTGGAAAAGAATACGATGTGGTGTTCTGTGGCGTTCCGCTTCATATAAAAATTGTTGCCGACGTAGCCGTTGAAAAAGACTTCGGTACTGGTGCTCTTGGCGTCACGCCAGCCCATAGTCAAATAGACTGGGAAATTGCTGACCGACACAACCTCCCTCGCCCACAAGTCATCAATGAGTACGCGAAGATGACTGTAGACGGGCACCTCTCAGGAATGAAAGTTAGTGATGCACGAGAAGCGGTGGTCACATGGCTTAAAGATGAGGACCTCCTCGAAAAAGAAGAAGATATCACTCAAAATGTTTCTACTGCAGAGCGTACCGGGGGAATTATAGAACCGCTTCCAAAGCTCCAGTGGTGGATTGATGTTGAAAAATCATTCGTCGTTGAAAGCTCAAAAATTCCAGGAATTGCTTCAGGTGAGCAAGTCTCATTAAAAGAGCTCATGCTCAAAGTCGCTGAAGACGGGGGTGTAAAATTTATTACTGAACGATTTCAAAAGACATACATGCACTGGGCGAAAAACCTCCGTCCGTGGTGTATTTCACGCCAGATCTGGTTTGGACACCGCATTCCGGTTTGGTATCACGACACATGCCAAATGCCAAATGAAAGCAAAAAAAATGAACCATGGACCGGTCAGGCGGAGCCTATCGTATCAATTGAACCACCTACAGAATGTCCTCGATGTGGTGCAAAAATACTGAACAATGGAGATTGTACTCAGGACCCAGACGTCCTTGATACATGGTTCTCTTCTGGACTTTGGACATTCTCAACACTCGGCTGGCCAGATGAAACTGATGATCTCAAAAATTATCATCCGACAACGGTCATTGAAACCGGCTATGACATTCTATTCTTTTGGGTAGCCCGTATGATTCTCATGAGTGGATTCTTCCTTGGGGAAGTCCCCTTCAAAACGGTATACCTACATGGTCTTGTGAGAGATGGGCAAGGAAGAAAGATCTCAAAATCGCTCGGCAACAATATTGATCCTGTCGAAATGGCAGAAAAATACGGCATGGATGCAGTACGGATCTCCCTCATCATGGGAATGGCTCCAGGAACCGACAGTAAAATTTCGGAAGATAAGATTCGTGGCTATAAACATTTTGCCAATAAACTTTGGAATATTAGCCGATTTGTACTTACCACGACTGTCGATACCGATCTTCAAAATGTGAAATTGACTGACACGGATTCACTACTTATGAAAGAACTCGCTGAACTTACAAAAACAGTTGACGGACATTTCATAAGCTTCCGAATTGATCTCGCTGCTGATTCAATTTATCAATATCTGTGGAAGCGTTTTGCGGATGAAATTATCGAAGAATCAAAACCAATTCTTGCTGGAAGTGATCTTGCGTTAATACAATCACGTCAGTATGTACTTAACACTATACTTAGCACCTCGCTCAAACTCCTCCATCCATTCATGCCGTTTGTAACTGAAGCAGTCTGGCAAAATGTACCAGGACATATGAAAAAAGATGAGCGCGATATTCTCATGATTGCAAAGTGGCCTATTGGTTCGAGTGTGTTTTAAAATTCCAGATACAAGGTGCGGAGAAATGAGAACCTGAGGCCTACTTTTTGTACGATGAAGGTTTGAATGACGAATGCAACGATGTAGATGGTGTTTAAAAACACGCTTGAGGGGATGATACAATAATCCGTATGGATTCAACGCTTTTTGCTATTGCCTTTCTTGCAGGATTAATTCCTGCTCTTTTTTGGCTGTGGTTTTGGCTTCGTGAGGATACTGCGCGACCTGAGCCTCGAGCACTTATCGCTTCTGCGTTCATAGCGGGAATGCTCATCGTTGCTTTAGTACTTCCCCTTCAAAAATTCGCAATGGAACGGTTTACGGGTGACAACTTAATTTTCGTATGGGTGATTATTGAGGAAGTTTTAAAATACGCAGCAGCACTCATTGTCGTATTGTGGAATAAAGCTGTAGATGAGCCAATTGATGCAATTATATACATGATTTCGATAGCACTTGGTTTTGCCGCATTCGAAAATGCTCTTTTTATTTTTAATCCATTACAGGACGGAGACTATGTAAGCTCAATTTTAACAGGTAATTTTAGATTCCTCGGTTCTACACTTCTCCACGTTCTTGCTTCGGGAACCGTTGGTGTATCTATGGCACTCGCGTATTATAAGCATGATGCTATCCGTATCGCTTCGGCTACGGTAGGATTGTTCATTGCCATTCTATTGCATGCACTATTCAATTTTTTTATAATGGATGCAAGTGGTGAGAGAGTCCTCGGCGTCTTTATGTTTGTTTGGATGGGCATCATTGTCTTATTCCTTATATTTGAAAAAGTTAAACTTTTAGAAAGAATTCATCGCACCGTATTATGAAAAAACCATCATTCCTCGAACGACTCACAGGCTCAGTAAAGCTTGATGCACAAGAAGATAGCTTCGACGAACAAAATGAAATAAAGGTAGGGATGATGGATAAAGACATGGAGACTCAAGAAGGTAATGATTCTTGGGCCTCTCATTCAGAAGAGCCACAAGAAGGAGAACTTCCCATTGATATGTACCAAACGCCAGACGCTATCATCATTCGTGCGCTCGTTGCAGGAGTGAGCCCCGAAGATCTTGATATCGCCATCACACGCGATATGGTAACTCTTAAAGGTGAACGGCAAGAGACGCAGGAAGCGCCCGATGAGGACTACTACCACCGTGAACTATTCTGGGGTTCATTCTCTCGCACCATTCTCCTTCCTGAAGAAATCATCATCGACGAAGCGGAAGCAAAAGAAAAGCATGGCCTTCTTGAAATCACCCTTCCTAAGCTCGATAAGGAACGCAGCGCGCGACTTACGGTGAAGAGTCATCATTTGAATGTGAAGTAAAGCGAGTATGCGTGAAACTACGTTGTTTAATATTCAGTACTTTGCGTCAATTCTTTTCTTAGTAGGTGTTACTGCTCTAAATGTTTTCCTAGTGCCATTGGGTGGTGTAGGAGATAGTTTTGGTTTCATAGTGCTCGTTATAACAATCCCACTTAATATTCTTTTTGGGATATTAACACTCGTTTACAAAAAGATACGGTATCGAACTTACACTGATGGTGGCCGTGCACTTAAAATTTTTTGGATTATTTCTCTCCTTTGGCTCCTAATCTTAAGTAATTTTGCGATATCAAATGCAATGTATTTTCTTAGAAGTTGGGTATCCTGGCTGTAACACTTAAGATGAAGTGTTTATTATTAATGATGTTTACAATCGAGAGCTTTTCAAACTGCCCCCTCAGCACAGCCTTGAAACGGGGCGGGTTCGGCGTCACTAGTAATTTTGTAACCGTTCGAACCGAGGTTCGGCGCAGGGTTCTAAGCTCATTGCATTTTGCCTAGGCCGGGCCTAGGCAAATCAAGCTGAGGGGCGGGTTCGAACCGCCGACCCTTTGTTCTTCAGACAAATGCTCTACCAACTGAGCTACAATTTGAATGTAAAGTATTTTTTATGGTGAAAAAGTCAGTGGGTCAGCTCCCTCGATGATTTCTCCACAATTTTTGTAAACAAAATTCTTATCTTTTGCAAATGCTGTCTCTAATCCAAAGTGTTTGTCATTCTTTTGGAATGTACCCAAATACTGAAATGACGCTGCATTGATATATGGTTTTTGCTCAGCATTAATGTAGACTCTGTACTTATCTCTGTAATATGTATACGTATCAATCTCATAGCCAGCACAATAGCCAACAAATTCAAAAGAATCCGGGTCTGCATTTGGTATGTGGGTAAACAAATCAGGGAGTCCTGATTCATCATAAAAAACATGTAACGCATCTTTTATAAAGCCGATGCCTACTAGAAAGGTTGCTGGGTCTAGTTCCTCTAAAATTGAACTACCGTAATAAACATTATTCTTATCCTTTCCAAAATTTGAGTCAGTTCTGTAACCATGTTCCTCATTAAAGAGATCAACGAGTGAAAAGGTGTTGGGGTCAAAACCTTCATCCACTGTCGCAACTTGCTCAAAGGGCTTATCGATGTCTCCACGGTAGTATAAAGTACCATTCGTGATGCTGAATGGTTCAAATTCACTTACTTTGGTATTTTCCGATAAAACATTGGTATCTGTTTTTGTAGCAGTAGAATCAGTGTCTTCGTTTGTAGTCTCTTGCATTAAAGGATTAAAAGTATTTCTTATTTCTACTGATTCTCTCTGGTGTCTGAACGTATTCTGGTATTCTTCATCGTTACTCAAGATATATCCAACAACACTCGGGATCCACGCATTACGCGTCGCAATGAGTAGGATACCAATAATTATGAGAACAAGAAGAAAAATTTGAAATGCAAAAAGGGCGTGACCTTGATGGTAATCCTTGCACTTTTGAAAGAAGTTCATATCTTTAAAGTATATCAGGTGCAAGGGCGGGTTCGGCGCAGCTCATTAAGTATTTTTCATAAATTTAAAATACTATGCCTAAAACACTACCCTGTAGTGTTTTAGCTACCCTGCCTCGGCTTCGCCTCCGGTTTTCGAACCCTTGCACCCTCATATCAAAACACACCCGTGATTGGGTGTGTTTTGATATGTGTGCTGAGGGGCGGGCTTGGCGCAGGTTTCTAAGCTCATTGCATTCGCTAAGAACCTCCTGCCCTGGCTCGCTTGTTTTGCATTATGAATAGCAAAACATAGCTCCGCCTTTCAAGCTCGCGCGCAAAGTGTCCATACACTTTGCTCCCTCAGCACCAAATACAGAAAAGGCCCCTTTCGGGGCTTTCTGTATTTGGTGCTGAGGGGCGGGCTTGAACCGCCGACCCTTTGTTCTTCAGACAAATGCTCTACCAACTGAGCTACCTCAGCATGAGGTTGTGCTGCATTTCAGCCACGAGATAGTATCATATTTTTGCCTCCATTGCACAATTTAACCACCTCTCGGAGGGAACATTTGCTCGAGTCCTTTAAGACCTGGAATTTCAGCCATACCTTGCATAAAAACGTCGTAGTTAGCGCCGAACGCCTCAAAATAGGGTTGCATGACATAGAAATAGAGAGCGAATGGAAGACCAATGAGAACTGCATACCATATAAGACGAAGTACGAGACCGATCATGTCATTTCGGTACATCTTTCGAAGAAACTCATGATTCTGTTTTATGAGATCATGATTTTCACGAGTGAGACGAAGAAGTTCCTCATGTGTATCTTCTTGTGATGGCATAATTCTAATTGTACCAGAATACCCATGGAACCAAAGGGATTATTTGGAATCAGGCTCGTAACTCTACATGGGAAAGGCTTTCTTTTTTGACGTACTCTAAAATACTTTTCGGTTGTAACTCAACTTAATAAACTCTCCCGGCACAATCGAGCCGGCATTGCTATTAATTTGTACAGCCGGAAATATATATGCGGGGAGATCGAGGGTCGCATCACGCTTTGCTCGCATAACGACAAAATCTTCTTTGGTTATCCCGTCGCGAACATGAATATTGTGCTCGCGCTCCTCACCAACTGTCGTTTTGTATACCAAGTCACGATCTTTACCCTCCGGGTAATCGTGACACAAATACATGACTGTCTCGCGGGGAAATAATTCCAGTATCTTTCGGACTGAGTCATATAGTATTTCTGCACTCCCACCAGGAAAATCGCACCGCGCTGTACCCATGTCTGGAGCCAAAAGTGTATCGCCCATAAAAAGCACTTCCCCTATGGCATAGACGACGTCCGCGGGTGTATGCCCAGGAGCATGTATAGCTCGAGCTGAAATACTTCCGATCAAAAACTCTTCGCTATCTTCAAACAAATGATCAAACTGTGATCCGTCTGTTTTAAAGTTATCGTTTAGATTAAATACCTCTTTGAGATACTTTTGCACGCCAACTACGTTTTTCCCAATGGCCTTTTTTCCACCCACATGCTCTTGTAGGTACGCTGATGCCGAGATGTGGTCGGCGTGCAGGTGTGTCTCGAGTATCCATTCATTCGTGAGCCCCTGTGCATGTATGTAGGCAATAACCCGATCAGCAAGTACGGTATCGGTCTGTACATTCTTGTGGTGGTAATCGAGCACAGAATCTATCACCGCAGATTTCTTTGTGGCAGAGTCAGAGACCACATACGTGACCGTGTGAGAGTCAGCATCGAATATAGGATGAGTAATAAGTGTATTTTTCATAATTACATTCCTCATTATTTATTCCACGGCATTTTTCCAAGTACGATAGCCATACCACACCAGCCAGTGAGTCCTGACAAAAGAAGTCCGAAAGACACAAACAGTGGAATGAGTAAAAAGGTGGTGTCTACAAAATGTGCGAGTGCAAGTCCAATGAGAACAAAAGCGCCGGCACCAATAAATACCTGTCGCATAATTGGAAGACGATTTGTGTGTGAAC
>JAYSTK010000127.1:0-1213 GCA_043719825.1 Candidatus Kaiserbacteria bacterium
ATCAAATACCAAGAACATGCATTCCGCTACTCCTCACTGAGTATATCAAAACCACAGGCCCGAAGGGCCTGTGTAAGCATCTATGTGTGAACAACTTACCTCACACTTAATTTGAGTTTCGAATGAACGATGAAGTAATCAAATCACGAAAGTGCACAGATACAAGGCAGACAAACAAAATACCAGAAGACGTATTCAATATACGGCGACTGGTATTTTGTGAAGTTTAACGAAGTAGCTGGGACACTGTCGTGGTTTTATTCTTTTGTACCGTCGAGGTCAATGTCATACATAATTCGCTCCTGAGCAGTAATGTAATTCATAATATCCGCATCGGTAAACCATACGTTGATTTCACGCTCTGCTTCTTCGGGAGATTCTGAACAATGAATCAAATTGCGAACTGCTCGATTTTCATACGATGAATGACCATATGAATCAACCGTATAGTCCCCGCGAATCGTCCCAACATCCGAGGACGATGGTTCTGTTGTTCCCACAATTTTTGTGACAACGGCCACTGCCTGATTCCCTTCCAACACCATGCCGATAACCGGCGCTGCAGTCATATAGGTCAGAATGGTATCTATAATTGATCGTCCATAGGCCATTGCATCTTTTTCTACGGGCAGGTTGTGGGCTTTTAGGTCTTCAATGATACGATTACCCTTCTTTAAAAACCACGCGTCATCTTTATTATAGTGCACTAAAAGTCGCGCCTCATCAGGCACAAACATCTTCATTGCAACAAATTTAAGCCCCGTTCGTTCAAAACGAGTAATAACATCTCCAATGAGTGAGCGCTGAACGGTATCTGGCTTCAAAATGACAAAAGTTCGTTCTTGGTGTGGTTTTCGATCCATGCTTAGATTCTGTTATGAGTGTAACGAATTAGAGAATCTTAGCCGTCGTTTCATGCTATTCCTAATGCCTTGAAACGAGCGAACACACTCTAAATAATTACTATCGTAAATAATGTGATTTTTATAGTCCAGAAATTATTAAGTCACTGACTATAATTTATCCCGAGAGTATACCCTACTACAGCGTTATTTCAAGCTTTGAAATAATCCCACTCACTCCTAGAGTCTCATTGAAATAAAAAAACCTGTCGAAAAGATTCGACCAGGTGTTTCCTCTATGCTGCCTTACAACTACGTCGTAGGCTACTTCTTACCAGTGTCGCTGGTGACGGGACCTTGGCCGGTGGCGC
>JAYSTK010000128.1:0-1211 GCA_043719825.1 Candidatus Kaiserbacteria bacterium
GCCCTACATTTCTGGGAGTAGCTACCTTAAAAAAATGTCTGACTATCCTAACGGGAACTGGGAAGAGCTTTGGACCGCTTTGTATTGGAATTTTATTGATACCCATTGTGATTTCTTTAGATCAAATTATCGTTTATCAATGATGCCGCAACTATTAGAAAAGATGGCTATAGATAATCGAAATCATTACAAAGAAATTGTGCAGGACTACTTACAACATCAAAAGCTATAATATATTCTTTCAAAGTTTCTTGTTGTAAATTTAACAGTTAAATCACTCAGTGAGAATTTAGAACATTTTAAGTAAAGCGCGTGCGATATACTTTTAGGATGTATACCGGACTAACAGATGTCGAAGTAGCTGAGCGACAACGAAGATATGGGCGCAATGCTTTGCCACAACAACGCTTTCGCTTTTTGCGTTTACTCGGTCGACAATTCAAAAGTGTTTTTATAATTATTCTCCTAGTCGCCGCTCTAATCACGTTCGGTCTGGGCGAGCCGTTTGACGCAAGTTTTATACTCCTTTTTGTACTTCTCGGCATTTCACTGAGTCTCTTTCAAGAATACAAATCAAACGCTGCGGCTGATAAATTACAATCGTACCTCGTGAAGACAATTACGGTCCGGCGTAACAACCGAGATGAGGAAGTTCCCGTTTCAGAACTTGTACCCGGCGATATGCTTACGCTTGAATCAGGAGACATCGTTCCCGCTGATGCGATTGTGCGGTTCACCAATAGTCTTCAGGTCGACGAAACAACCTTTACCGGCGAAAGTGTATCAGTTTCAAAAATTGCAGTTGAGCATGGTACTGAATCAGATGAATCAAAACTGCTTCAGGGAACAATAATTGTGCGGGGATTTGCCTACGCTGAAGTGGTTGCCACTGGTCAGGATACTCGTCTCGCACATATTACTTCGACTGCTTCGAGTATTGAAAGCGAGAGCGAACTGACAAAGGGAGTGGATCGTCTCAGTACATTCATTCTCCGCACCACACTCATAACACTTCTGTTTGTAGTTCTTGCAAATATCGTGATTGAAGGTGCCGACGCAGATATTCCGCACCTCATTATTTTTGCAATCGCACTTGCAGTCTCCGTAATTCCAGAAGCATTGCCGCTTGTGATGACATTCTCGCTTTCCCACGGCGCATTGAAGCTTGCGAAGCAACACGTGATTGTAAAGCGACTTTCTTCAGTACAAGA
>JAYSTK010000129.1:0-1210 GCA_043719825.1 Candidatus Kaiserbacteria bacterium
GATTAATCCCCAAACGTGTACCTGTAGCTCAGATGGATAGAGCGCCAGTTTGCGGTACTGGAGGTCGTAGGTTCGACTCCTGCCAGGTACACCAAATAAGTGATCCGTCCTTGTGACGGATTATTTATTTGGTCGACTTGCGTAGCAAGTCCGAACCGTTAAGGTTCGGTCGCCAAAGACACGCACAGAAGCTTGCTTCGAGCATGGCTGCCGGCGTGCACTCACCTGCCAGGTACACCAATCTAAAAACCCCTTGTTTGAGGGGTTTTTAGATTGGCTTCCTAGCCAGGTCGAACCTACGGCGCGGATACTGTTGTTTCCCGTATGATAGTTGGCTTCTTTGTTGTATATTTAGCATAAGGAGCATAAAAATTCATGAATACTAATCAAAAAGGGTTTAGTGTCGTAGAAACACTGATTGTTATTATTGTTGTTGGTTTAATTGGCGGTGCGGGCTGGTATGTCTGGCAATCAAAGAACAAAAAACCAGATTCAGCTAACACTTCTCAAACAACACAGACTCAACAAGTAACACCGGAAAAAGCAGTAGAAGTAACAAACACCTATCAAAGTAAGCTATATCCTTCATTAAGCTTTATAGTGCCTAGTGGCTGGCAAGTAAATGAACCAGCAAAATATGATGAGAAAATTTGGGGCGCCGGATCGGCTGATTCCGAAATCAAGATCACTAAGGGCGAGACAACCCTGAGTTTAACTTTTAGCACACTTAAAGCCACCGGATTTGCGGGCAATATGTGCTACAACTATAAAGACCTTGTTAAGGTTCAAAACCTCTACCGATTTACCAATAAAAAAGGCGCCACTAGTTATCAGCCGGGCGTATCAGCGTCAGATAAAGATTGGGTAAATGCATCAACGGGAGAATATCCAAACTCAGTAGATCCGAACCCTAACTATTGTGTTAGCTTCCCTTTTATAGCAACCCACAAATCAACTCTTAATAAGAAAGATTATCCTGAATCGCCTTTCAATGGTGTATCAACAGACGTAAACGAAGTTCTAGCGTGGGTATCAGCGGAAATCAAGGGCAATGTTGCCGCAGAGGTTTTAGTAGATACAGATAAAATAGTATCCAGTATTAGTAAGTCAGTTATCTGGTAAATAACCCGTAGAACTACTCAAAGCGCATATCATATAGAAATAGCGGCCGGGCAAATTCGTCCAAGCAATAACTCATAAGTCTCTGGTT
>JAYSTK010000130.1:0-3108 GCA_043719825.1 Candidatus Kaiserbacteria bacterium
CTACTTTTCAACTTGAAGCCAGTCAGTCACCCTCAGGAGCCAGCTGTCAGTCACCCTGACTCACCCAGTCAGTCAAAATTCCGGCCTGGGTCAATTTGATTGTCAATGGTCAGAAATTATCTAAAATCGGCCACTGGCATGATGCCAGTGATTTGATTGGTCAAAAAAAAACTGGGGCCGGCTTTATGCCGACTTAGCGATAAATCACAGTATGACCTTTTGATGGTGCAAATACTCGAGATGCCATTGTTGTTTCTTGGCTGACCATTACCACACTCACACATTCGACAGCCAAACATTCAAAATCAAGCAACACAAGAGAAGGGGAGACAAGATTATCCTGGACCATGACCATGACCAATTGAAAACGACAACTTCACAAAAAAACCACACGATCACGATTCATGTGTCTAGTGTGCACACAACATCACGTTTTCCGCAGCCAAAAACACGCCCAAACGGGTGACAAGCAAAACAAATCACACACACCAACCACAACTATTCATTGATCAAATAGTCTTGAAACCTTACCTTTACACATGGCACCTATGGTATTGCACAACTCTTTTCACCAATGAGTCGTCCAGGATAACCAAATGATCGAAAATTGCCACTGCACGCATTATCGTCGCATCGATCAATGCGAGTCATTATGCGAGTAGCTCCATTACTATCAAGGTAACTATAGGTGTTGGAAACCTTGGCCACACAAAGAAAATCCACCCCCCTGACGCTTGCGTCAAAGGGGATATTCAAAACTCTCAAAAATGCATGCATTAATTCCTATAAATCAATGGATTGTCCCATGTTGATTCCAAGTGTTGGGGGGCGTGTAGCATAATAGTGCACATATATGGGCACCATTGGTTAGGTCACTGCACCTTGCAGTGGGAACATGGTCAATCACAAGTGATTCGTACTGTGTCATCAAGGTTGGTTTCGTTGTCCCGGATGTCGCATTTGAATGTACTGATATGGACAAGCAGTTATCTACGAAGATTGACGACGATGAAGACCGGGGTGAGTGGGAGCAAAATCGTGAAAAGGTGTGTTTCGTTGCGACATGTTTCGTGGGTAACATCACGTGATTGTCTAGTACAACGCATGCACATATCATGTATACTTGCGAGCGTACGTCACTGGGGCCATGAGTGATTTGCACGTGCTCTGAGGCGATAGTGTTTTTTTGTGGTTTCATGGTGGGCCTTACAGGAGCGATACTGACGTGACCCGCGATCGTAGTCCTATACCTAGAGGTTGTTAGTGCTGTATTTGATGGGTCGTTTGTGCATTGCACCGAGATGGGTGTTGCCATGTCACTCTGTATGAGATTGTGATTGTGTGATGTTGATAGTGGTTGTTTCGTCGATTCGTTGGAGATTTGTTGTCACATGACATCTGCGAACTTATGGGTCACGTTTTGGTACTACTATCTGCATGATTGTGACGTCTTGTGGCCAGCACAGTGGTGCATTTGGGCCGAATTTGCACAAAATGTTTGGAATGTCTTTGTCTTGAGGTATTTTCGATTACAATTTCATTTTTCATAGTCTTGGGACCAATTATTAGGTCCGCGTCTATCTCCATCACTCATCCCATTTTTTCATAGTATGATTTGCAGCCCATTTGATCATCCATGTTGGAGGGTGAGCTGATGGTATCAGCATCGTAGTGGAAGACTCTCTGTATGTGATGTAACATATTGGCCACCATATCAAATGTCAGGTAGTTACTGTCTTGAATGACATGATATCTAACTATCATTGATTTGCCTTGACATGTTTGATGCTATTCACTCTTATATCGTTTCAACATAGCGCGTTATTTGATATCTTGTGCGTCATTGAGCATCGTTTGTAGTGTATTTGGTGTCAAAACTCACATTTGTGAAGGTACTGTAATTTACATTATTTGCATTTTGCCATTTTACTAATTGAATCTAAATAAGGCGTTTTGCAGCTGGATCTTTGTGAAAATGCATGGCACGGTATCATAGTATCGAGTTGTGAAACGGAATACGGAGGAGTACATGGGGTGTCAAGTTTGGGTAAAGGACAATTTTATTATTTGGGGTGTGTGGTGATTTGGTCCTTGGGGTAGCTGGTGATGTCTGATGAAGTGCAGTTGTTGGAATTGGTGCGTGCAATACGTGTATTCACGGGGATGGTCTTAATTCGCAGGAGTATCAACAAAATCAAATGTGAAAGTTTCTCAATTGATTTCTCATATCGTAGGAAATTTTATGAGATTGAATTCGATCAATTTTGTGTTCAAACGAGTTGCATATATGATGAGACAACGAATTGACGTCATGTTGAGAGTTTGGTAGTGACCTGAAGGTTGGATGAGTGTGAATGTCCTGGACTGTAAGAAAATTTAATTTTTTGTGTTGCATCACTGCAGTGCAAATCTAACGATTTATTTAATATGTATTCACATCTGCATGATTGTGTTGTAGAGTAGGAACGACAAGGAGCTTTGTTTCATCCAAAGTGATTGTTGCCACTTTTTTGTTGATCATCACATTGGGGTGTTGAAGGTAGTTGCGCCTGTGATATTTTGGATTATGTATGTCTGAATATACGCTGATATTATCCAGGTCCGCGTTTGTTACACATATTCAGGGGTAGGTGTGATGGTGGCTGGTATGTGGTCCAAGGGGTCCACCAATCTGGTGAAAGATTTTTAAGTCCGGCTATGCTACTGGAAGTAAGGCCCCGTGTAGTGGATGCAAATCGTACACAGAGATGGCCCGCAAGTTCTTTGCACATTTCATGTGATCACAAAATGTCTTTTGTGATTTTGGGCCAGGTAGAAATTGAACTGGCCCCAAACTTGAGGATTAGGGTGTCATTGAGCAAGATTAATACAATGGAAACACATTTGAGTGAAAGAACTGCGAGATTTAGCATGATGTCCAAGTTGATGATTTTTACTATGGGGAGTTTTGAATGTACCCTTTGTTTCATTTTACACGTGCACATCACAACAAACCAAAAGAGAGAACATTAGGATGAATCAAAAATACCACCCTTCTAACCTTTGTACTTAGACTAGCTTAGAGTCTGAAATAGTAATTATATAATTCTCACCGTAACAATGTGACAC
>JAYSTK010000014.1:0-2177 GCA_043719825.1 Candidatus Kaiserbacteria bacterium
GGGGGGTAGTGCCCCGTCGTGCAGAGATAATTTATTATATATATTGAGTGATTTACACTGAGCCATTTTTATTCAAAACAACCCGAAAATAATGTTTGCGTTGTCAACGCGATAGGTTTAGTTTGGCTGGCAATTATGATCTCAACAGCCGCTTGCTGCCCAAGCACTAACCCCTCCATTGAAGGACTGCGAATTACCTCCAGAATAGTTAGGATCACATATACTGTTTGTTCGCGCCCATTCGTAACCAGCTTGATGACCTGAACAGTCGCTCGTGCAGTCATAGGTACCAGAAATGTTGGGGTTACCCTCAGCTTCGTCTCGTGTAATAGTGCCATCACCGTTATAGTCTGTTGGTTCGGGCTCGCGATCGGGTTGATTCTCTCTATAGTACTCACAATCTCTGTCGCAAGATTCACTCGTGGAAGTCATGGGCAACGAACGAATGAACCACACAAATAAAAATATGAACAATACCGTTAAAGATATCCCAATTATGGCTCTCGGGGCGGGATGGTTACTTCTTGCGGCGTGCTCTCCGTCGCGGCGGATGTGCGTGTCCTCGAAGATCGAACCTCGCGACCTATCAATTTTGCTGAAGCAATCTTGGGCCGCGGGTTCGAGCCTAGGCTCAAAGCCAAACAAAAAGCCCCACTTCCGGTGGGACTATTTCTTTGGCTCTCCGTAGTAGATGAAGTTATAACTGTAATAAGAGCTGATTATCGTCTAGCTTGCTGAATCTTTATTTTCCACTAGCGCATCTTCGGCAATTTGATCCTTTGGCATTGCAAGCCTTGACTGCGCGTTAGCTACGTCTTGTGGCGATAGTTCTGACCGCGTTGCGTCAGGATTTAAGGGAAACTCCTTTATAGGTTCACTTGAAGCAGCATGTACCTGAATGTCCGGTGTATAGTCTGAGTGTTCTGTATCTGTAGGGTCTATTGAGGGAATGATGAATTCGTCTGGGCGTTCGTTACTCATAACCTTAGTATACACCTTTCTTGATCCTAAAAATATGAGCATCGTCAGCATTAATTGTATACCCAGAATGAACAACAGAGGATTTTACCTCTGTAAATCTTAGTTCTAACCTTGGCTCACGGGTGTGATAAGCCAGCGGCTTATTGCAAGGAAACCTTCTGATGAAACATATTTTCAATGAAGAAGTTTCGGGCTGCAGAATGTGGCCGGATAGTGCACGACTGCAACCATGCTCGGTCACCTAGGTGCCCCTGCGCGTGGTATTGTCGACCGAACCGGCGACCTTGCCCCGACTTTGTCGTGGCGGTCGCTGGTTCGAATAAGGCTCAGAAGCAATATAAAAGATCCTCGGCGAGGAGGATCTTTTATATTGGCTCCCGGGGCCGGATGGTTATATCTGTAACCATGCTCGAAGCAAGCTTCTGTGCGTGGCTTTGATAATCGAACCGGGCCTTCGGCCTATCCGGTTCAAATACGACCCTGGGGTATATAAAAATGACCCTCAAAAAGAGGATCGTTTTTATATGGCTCACCACTGTAGAGGAAGTTATAACCGTAATAAAGCGAGATTTATGCGCTTAAGCTAGATAGTGTTTCCTGTAGCTTGATTGCCACTTCACCGATGCTCCCATTATACAAAATTACCACATCGGCTATACTTGCGCCTGCAACTAACTCTTCTTGGGCTGAATGTATTCTTTTCTCAAGTTCCTCAGTGTTAATGTTAGGGTCTCTTGTTATGATGCGTGTCTTTAGCTCATCTGTGCTTTCTGGTGCGATTTGTATGATTCTTGTATTTGGAAACGTCTCTTTTAACTTTGCGGCTGCCTCAGGTAGATAAATGTACATATAGCGTGAGCCAGCTGGGAGCCTCTCGGGCCACAGTGTCAAAAACTCGTTGCCGTAGGAAATGTTCCCGAAGACAACGTTACTACTCGACTTAGCCGTATTCATTTCGTTGGCGTTAACGAAACGATACTCCGAGTCCTCGCCTGGTCTTTGTGCTCTCGTTGTAAGAGGAAGGTATTTTACATAGCCATGGTCGCTATCACTACGCGAACATATGTGATCACGTAGTGTTGACTTACCGACACCGGACGGACCAATGAGCACAAAACCAATCTCATTCGTAGACATTCGCTCATACTCGGCAAAATCAGCAAGAGATTCTTGGGTTAGTGCGTTGTTTATCATGG
>JAYSTK010000131.1:0-1196 GCA_043719825.1 Candidatus Kaiserbacteria bacterium
TACAGAAAAGTTATGCTTACTGTAGTAAATATAACTCTCTGCGTCTAATTCCGTTATTAGGGCCTGAGAAACAAAGTTTCCAGCAAGTGAGCCCGTGTCCAGCAAAGCTTGAACCACGCTTTTAGCCCCTGCCCCTGCCTCTACCTCTGTACGATTGGCCACCTCGGCCGCTTGACGGCTTGCCTGAGATTTTAATGAAACTGTTACAGTTAAGAAATCTGGCGAAGTGGTTGAAGTAGATAGATTAATTGATGACAAAAAATCGTACTTACTTGAGTTCTGGTTACGGTTGAACGGGGGATTTGTCGCTGCTCTAGAAGAGCTGGACGAGCTAGATGAACTAGCTTCTGCGTTCAACACGCTTTCAGGAACCGAGATATCGGTCTTGTAGCAATGATGGCCCTCTAACTTCCAAGCCATACCGGTCTTGGAAGTGTGCCATGGGAGATCCGAACTATTAGTGCCAGGCTTATTGACCTTGTTGCACTTAGGTTTGTCATGGCCGCTCCACCCACAGACAGAGCAAACCCCTTTTTTTGGAGCAGTGCTCGAAGGTGGTTTTGGAGCTTCTTTACCGGCTACTTTCACAGGATGGCCTTTTTTATCCATAAAGAATTTAAGGCCATCATTATGCCACTTATTAGCGGCACGCATCTCTTTACGACCAGTAGACATGACACGTTTAATACGGTCAATTACCAATTGTGGTGTGTCTTTCTGTTGTTGAGTGACTGTGAGTGCAGTATATGCTTCTCTATAGGCTGTCACGATCTGACTGTCGACTGGTAGACGAGATGAAATGATCTTTGAAAGTTCACATTGTCTGTCCGAAGATAGGGGACCATTCAAAGAAATTTCAATTTCGAGTAGGTCGTTAAACAACCCGAAAGAAGTATCTTCGACACTCTCGTCGGTGAAGTCCAGACCGAACTTAGCCTCCCTGACTTTCACATCGATCGTCTTCTGATCGATTTGTTGTTGATTCGTAGATTCAGGACCAAACAATGCGTAGACGAGCGTTGCCGCTTCGACTACAGTCAGTTTGTCCATCCAATCTGGAATCTCGTCAGGGTGAAGATTAGGAAACAAGACGAACCAATCATCATCGCGAGCTTTCACTCGATTATCGATTTGATATTGAGCCTTCTTATGGATCAGAGCATAGTTGCTCGTCACTGTATTACTAAACCCAGGCA
>JAYSTK010000132.1:0-1193 GCA_043719825.1 Candidatus Kaiserbacteria bacterium
ATAATATTATTTACCCCCGCGAGTCTTGTTTCACTTTTAAAAAAGAGTAATTTTATTATAGTTACTTTGGAAGAAAAGCCCTCAGGTCGCTTTTCAAAAATTTTTGGGAAGGGTCTCGGCACAACATTGCTTGTAAAAGCAATAAAAGCGAAGTGAATACGATATAGCTCTAGGCTAGTGTGGAAAGTTGAAGGAACAATAATATGAAACCAACCTCTAATTAAGATTGTTTAGATATATATGCAAAAAAGAATTGCGATATCAGGAGGATTTGACCCTTTGCATCCTGGGCACATAGCGATGATTGAAGATGCACGGAAGTATGGAGAAGTGCATATTATTGTAAATAGTGATGCGTGGCTTATTCGAAAGAAGGGGTTTTACTTTCAACCGTGGAGTGATCGAAAAAAAATACTTGAGGCATATACGCCGTTCGTGCATGCGGTCGACGACAGTGACGACACGGTGTGCGAAGCGTTAAGGCGAGTGAAGCCTGACTACTTTGGAAATGGTGGCGACCGAGGAAAGGCAAACACACCAGAGCAATCCATATGCAAAAATTTGGGGATTGAATTGGTGTTTGAGCTTGGTGGTGGAAAATACTCGTCGAGCTCAGCGATTAATGGAAAACAACGCGTCAAAACGCGGTGGGGTTGGTACGATGTCATGCTTGATATGCAAAATATGAAAGTAAAGATGCTCACTATTGAGGCGGGGAAGACGCTCTCTCTTCAACGACACGGGGAGCGAAGTGAGTTCTTTTTTATGCCGAATGGGGAAGTACGTATGAACCTTCCCCATGTATGGCATACACTTAGAGCACCTTTAACTGAGTCACTTACCGTACTTGAAGTACAGGTGGGACCCTCTGCTGAAACCGATATTGAGAAGATTATTGAAACTGACGCACATTTTGCAGGGTCTTGCGAGAAGTACATACGACTCAACGACTAACATTTTATAAAAAATTCGCTATACTACATTCGCCTAAATACTTTTAAATCTATGTCACAAGAAAAATCTGAATCTGAAAATAATGTACTCAACCTGCCGCGCCTTAATGTAAAAGGACGGCAATTGCATGATCTCGAAGTAATGCTTGTAGGCGGTTTTGCTCCCGTTACCGGGTTTATGGATGAAGATGACTATAATTCCGTTGTAGAAACATTGCGACTAAAAGATGGGACAGTTTT
>JAYSTK010000133.1:0-8228 GCA_043719825.1 Candidatus Kaiserbacteria bacterium
TGACTAAATTAAATAACCGACCGCGCAAACGTCTCAACTATTTAACGCCACGGGAATTCTTAGAAAGAGAGGGTGTGCGATTCAGGTGAGTATTTAGTGCTCCCTGGGTAGGATTCGGTCATACGCTCATTCGTCGCCGTCACTCCTCATTCCGCGCCTGACCACGTTCGCATCATTCCGTCTGCTGACGGGAACCAGTGATGGAACTTTCAAATCCTACCGAATGAAAGAAGCAAAAAGCCCCAACACTTTAGCGTCAGGACCTAATTACTTCTAGCTCCGCGAGTAGGACTCTTTCTTACAGAACAGTAGGGGTTGTCGATATTTCAGTCCAAGTATTCCTGAAATATCAGGCAACCCTTTCGAGTCCTAACGTAACAGTCTCCCAGACTGTTACTCTCGGGAGCTTATAACAGAAAAATGCCCCATGAGGGCATTTTTCTTAACAAGCTCCGCGAGTAGGACTCGAACCTACGACCAACTCGTTAACAGCGAGCCGCTCTACCAGCTGAGCTATCGCGGAATGTTGTGATGCTTCTTGTAGTACAAGAGGCAGTGAGCATTGTACCTAAAAAATGGCGTGGTGCAAATGTGATACCATGCATAGATGAGACAAGCACTTTTATTGCTCGGTATAATGACGTGTATTGTAAGTATTGGGGCGTATATAGCCTTCAGTCGCTAAGTCAATGAGAAGCAAGAGAAATTCACTCAAAATCCACCTTGAGGAGTGTTACAATAACAAAATAAATTATTGGATTATGATTACGTTGTACGTTAAGTCAAATTGTCAGTACTCTGCCCATGCTCGAGCCGCACTCGATGTATACAATGTTAAATATATAGAGAAAAATATTGCAGATTCTAGTGTTGAAGAAGAGCTCATAACTTTAGGTGGTAAGCACAAAGTGCCTTTTATGGTAGATGGAGATACAAAACTTTATGAATCAGACGCAATCGTTGCATATATTGAAAACAAGTACTCAGAGATAGGAGCTAAACCTTCCGAATCTCTCCGCATATACAGATCGTCAAATGTGGACGTATGTGAACCATAAGGTACAGATTTTGTTCGTTAATTAATTCAATAGAATACTCATTTTTAAAATATTTTTACAAGGATGACGCGCAAATCTTCTTATAATCTATAAAAATAATACTATGTCATTTCCACAGATTGTAGTAAAAGCAACCAATATTGAACTTACATCGTCACTTTCGTCACTTATTGATCAAAAATTTTCCACTCTAGAAAAATTAATACCAGCAGATGAAACAGATGTACGATGTCGTGTTGAAGTAGAAAAACTTTCTGAACATCAATCGGGGAAAATATATCGCGTTGAATCCAATTTGTATGTAAGCGGAAAGTCCTTTCGTGCAGAAGCAACTGAAGAGCAAGTTGAAAAAGCAATCGACGAAGTGAGGGATGAACTAAAACGCGAACTTGATACTGCACAAGGCAAGCGTAAAAGTCTTTTAAAACGAGGGGGGCAGGCTCTCAAAAATATGCTTCGTTTTGGTCGTGAAGAATAATGTCTTTTAAGAACTCTTCAGGAAGTCCTCATAGCTCATTTCATTTTTACCTTCAGGAATAACTCGAAGAATTTTAAGTGAATGATTCAAATCCATTTCAGCATCGATAATTTTTATTCGAATGCGTTTTCCATTTCGCTCGTTATAAAAAAAGGTTTGAGGCCATGCATCAAAAGCACGAATTTTGAGCAAGTTCTTATATGCGTTACCGTTTAAATCAATTTCACCCATTTCTTTTGTAATTTTTGTACAAAAAGTTGCTTTTTCATGATCCTGGGGAATTGGTGTTATTTCACCACGTATCCACGTAGGAATAACTTCTGAAAGAAGCTTACCACCTTCTATAGCAAGTAGCACATCAAGTGCCTGGCCGCGAAGCGGCCAGGCATCTGTGCTTATCTTTACACGCTCTTGCGCAAGTATTGGTCCATGATCTAATTCCTCATCGAGTACCATGATGGTGACACCAGTCTCTCGTATGTCATTTAAAATTGCAGATCGAATTGGACTTGCACCGCGAAGCTCTGGAAGTAAAGAAGGATGCATATTAAGCGTACCGAATTTTGGAATACTTAAAATATCTTTTGGAATTATTTTTCCATAAGCAACGACAACACAGAGATCTATCTCGAGCGTTCTAAGGTATTCAAAGAAAGATGCATCCGAGCGCAGGGAATCTGGTTGAAGAATTTCAATATTTCTTTCGACTGCCCATAATTTTACGGGTGGTGGAGTGAGTATCATTTTTCTTCCTTTGGGCGCATCAGGATTTGAAATAATTACGTGAGGAGTAAGACCATTTTTTTCTAACTCATTGAGTACGATTACCGCAAGATTCGGTGTACCAAAAAAAGCTATTCGTGGAGAGAGCATATAGTTAATCTTGAGCTTCTTTAAGTTTTACATTTTCAAGGTGATCTTTATGCCAAAGTTTTTCAGCACGGTCGACGAATAACGTTCCATCGAGGTGGTCTACTTCGTGTTGAAAAATCTGTGCAAGAAGTCCACCTGCACCCCGCTCATACTCTTTACCTTCTGCATCGTATGCTCGAATTGTTGCATTCGTGGATCGACTTACCGCACCATAATGCTCAGGAACCGAAAGGCATCCTTCTCCGACAATGCGTTTTCGTTTTGAAAGTTTGATTATTTTTGGGTTAATAGCAATCAGGTCGGGAAGTTGGTGTTCGTCATCCTTACGAGACACATCAGTGTCATGCACCATGAATATACGGAGTGGAATTCCTATTTGCGGTGCAGCAATAGCAACACCGTTGAATCCGTCCACTTTGTAACTTAAAAGCGCACTGCGCATATCTTTGAGCACTTTCTTAATTTGAGTTGAGGTGATTTCTTCAATCGGCACCTCAGCTGCTATTGCATGGAGTGCTGGATGCTCTTCAGGGACTAGTTTTGCCATTCCAACAATAATAGCCTAAAAAGTTGAGTTTTTGAATGCTTTCCCAAACAATTCAAAAATCTTAAGATACGCGGCGTCGAAGAGCGAAGAGTGGAGGCGTATACACATACGATGACAGTCTAAGCGATGAAGACGACAAAGTAGGTTAATATTTTAGTTTGTTTGGTTAGACAATACGGTCAGGATTCATAACTACTCGCACCGTCGGCGGAAGTGCTTTGAGTGCGAGTGTGAGCTTTGGATGTGGCCATTCCTCATTCTTAATACGTATCAGCCCATGCCCAATAATTGTGTCTTTAGGAGAATGTGGACTTTGATACAGAGAAATTCCGTATGGTTCTAATAGGGTTTGAATTTCACTTTCAATCTTTTTTGCGAGGTCCGGCGCTGCTTGCCACGTAAGGTGTATAAACCGACTGAAGGGCGGGTAGTTAAATGACTTGCGAAGCTCGAGTTCGTCTGTGTAAAAACGTTCAACTTCAGCATAGCGAGCATAATTCAATAGGTCCGCATCTTTGGTTTTTGTTTGAACATACACTGAGCCTTTTGTTATTTCACGGAGGCGAAGGAGAAGCGCAAGATTTTCTTCTTCAAGTCGCCACGTAGGTGTGGTGAGGAGTGCATCCATATTAACAATAAGCGAAGCGTCTATTTGTTTCGTGAGGTAGGGGAGTGCCATATGCGTGCCGAGCATGATTGCTCCTTTTGTGCCGTAGAAGGTATCTTGAAGGAATCGGGCCTTTTTGTACGTGGTGGCTGTGGTGTGGTCAAAAAGTACGATCGGAGTTTGAGGGAGTAATTTTCGGAGCTCATCATGCGTACTCTGTATGCCGATTCCACGTTCTCTCAGTTTCCACGAATTACAGAGAGGACAGGTATCGAGCGCACGAACGCGTTCGCCAGATGTATTACATACGAACCAACGTTCTTCGACATTATTTTTGTGTGTTCGGAGAAGCGCGTAGGGAGCTCCCGAAAGGGGTGATCTAAAAATGTACCCACAATCCTGACAGGTCACTATCGGAGCTAGTCCTCTCCGAGCACTAAATATAAAGAAATGCTCTTTACTTTTTTTTACCTCGCGGAGACGCGCTACCATCGTTTCGCCAAATAAACGAAAAGGTGTCTCCGTCGTGACGTGGAGCGGCATCGCGACAATATCAATTTTTCCTTTCAGCTCAATGCGTCGCGGCGTCTCACCGTACGTGAGTAATTGGTCATTTCTCCTCGCTGCTTCCTCTTCGGTACGCGGGAGCATATCACCCATAATAAAGCGTCGTCCGGTTTCTGCGGTATGCATACGAATTACATCTCGATAATCTAAATAGGGGCGTACACGTTCTTTGTAGTGAGGAGATCGTGCTTCTTCTAAAATGGTAAGCGTGACATCATGCCGTTCAATCATTGCATGGGAGGGTGTGGTAATAATTAATTTCTGATGCGTAAAATTCTCGAGTGCCGCGTATGCATTTTTAAGTTCGCGCTTTGATATGGTACTCGTGAGTAGAATGACGCGATCTTCAATGCCTGATGCGAGATCATTTTTAATATCCTCAGCTTCCACTGAAGTAGGTGCAATTATATGAATAGAGCCTGCGTGAGCAAAGGTCTCGCGCACGAGCGATCGATACACTCCATAACGCTCTGATTTTTTAGCTTGAAGCAATTCAGGAATGGGCGTGACAGACTCGCGAGGTACATACAGCGTGTGAGGAAGTTTAATATCTCCACGCTGAATTTCGGGAGGAAGAAGGTTATAGAGAACATTGCCAAGATGAGTACTGTAAAAAATGGCGAGCTCCTCGGCTGTTTTTATGAATGCAAGGGATAGAGATTGTACGTTTTCTTGAAGGGGGAGTTTGCGAAGTGAAAAGGTCGCTCTCCGCAGCGCAGTCTTTGCTGCACTCACCTCATTTACCTCAATCACGAGTCCAAGAATGGTTGAAGAACGAACAGGAATTTGAACGAGTGTACCAAGCGGATACTGCTCACTACTAAAGTAGGAAAGAGAATCGAGACCGATGCCTCGCTTTAATGGAATTACTTGAGTTACAAACATGTAAAGAACTTACGGAGTTGGGAAATTTCTTTGTTGAAACTATAGTTTTCTCTTTCACCGTACGCAGAGTACGTTTCAATCGCAAACTTTGTTTCGCCTTGAACTTTCCACAACTGCGTAAGTTCTTTGCATTCTAGCAAATGGGTGGTGAAGATCGAAATATAAACACGAGAGCCACTGGAGGAGTGATTCCCGCAGTGGCTTATTTACTTGCGCTGTGCTCATCGGCGATCTCTGACATTTGAGAAGTTTCTTCCTTGGTGATGTCACGAACACTGAAATCTTCTTCAAGAACCAGTCTCATATTTTCAACGTTTGAGAAGTTGCTATCGAACATGATGCCCGCTTCTCTCATTGTTAGGAATTTTTGCTTACCGTCAATCTTCAAAAGAAAGAGAGGAAATTGCCTTGTGGACATGTCTTACTCTATAGTTAAAGAACAAATGGATAGTAAGCCTATTATTTCTTAAGTCAAGCTACCAAGACTCACGGGAATTGATGCAGTTCGCGGCGCGCAAGCAAAATAAGACGAGACGTATACACATTACGATGAGTATTATTTTGTGTAGTGCAACAAAGAAATGCGCTGTTCCCGTGCGTCTTGGCTAAAACTCCTCGTGGTACTCGATAATGGCGCCGAGCGAAGCGAGGCGCTCGACAAGATTCTCATAGCCTCGATTGATGCTGTAGATATTGCGGAGAATTGATGTGCCTTTTGCGCCGAGCATAGCGATGAGGAGGATGGTTGCAGGCCGAAGTGCAGGCGGACAAATAAGTTCATTTGCACGAAGTGGTGTTGGTCCGGTGATGTAAATTCGGTGTGGGTCGGCAAGTACCGTTTCTGCGCCTAATTTATCAAGTTCGGTAAAATAGAGTGCACGTTTTTCATACATCCAGTCATGTATAAGTGTCTGGCCCGTGGCTTGTGTTGCGATGACCGCAAAGAAGGGGAGATTGTCAGCATTGAGTCCTGGGTAAGGACGGGAATGAATCTTATCATCGGGAGCAGTGAGCACTGAAGGCTTTGTGGTAATGTCGACGAGTCGAGTTCGCCCGTTTGCTGATAGATACTCTTTTGATTTTGTAAAATTAAATCCCATTTTTTCGAGGACTAGGAGTTCAAGTTCAAGGAAATCAATAGGACAGCGAGTTATTACTATTTTTGAATTCGTTAATATTGCCGCTGAAAGAAAAAACATCGTATCGGTCGGATCCTCCGAAAGTGTATATTCGATATTTGCATCAATGGAAACAATGCCATGCACCGTAAGCGTTGTAGTACCCATTCCCTCCACCGAGACACCACATACTTCAAGAAAATTGCAGAGCTCTTGCACCATGTAATTTGCGGAAGCGTATTTAATTACCGTCGTTGAAGGAGTGAGTGCTGCGGCCATGAGCGCGTTCTCTGTTACGGTGTCACCAGACTCGTAGAGTATGACTTCACGTGGGGATTGTGGTTCTACATTGATATTAAATGCATCGTCCGAAGTGTCTATATGTACACCAAAATGCTCGAGCGCATAAAAATGAGGCCGCACCGTTCGACTTCCGAGCTTACACCCTCCCGATTGCGGAAGTGAAAAAGATTTGAGCACGTGCATGAGTGGCCCAATGAACATGATGATACTCCGCGTCTTCCGTGCAGCTACTTGGTCTATTTTTTTAAGATTATATTTTTTGGGTGGTGTAATAGTGATATCGCTCCCATTCCACTCCACTCGTACATCAATGCTTTCAAGTACTTCGATGAGTCGATGCACTTCTTCGATGCGCGGCATGTGCCGTAAGGTGGTTTTGCCACGATTGAGGAGAGAAGCACATAGGAGTCCCACCGCACCGTTTTTAGAGGTACTCGTCACCACTGTCCCATGTAGTTTTTTCCCGCCTTCAACTTTGAGATTCATAGTTCCGGGTGAAAGTGTCACTAGATTTTTTTTGAGAGCACTCGCAATTTTGCGTAACATATCTGCGCTCACATTTTGATTACCGCTTTCAATACGCGCAACTGCGCTCTGAGTCGTTTTTAATATTTTAGCGAGCGCCGCCTGCGTCATACCTTGCGCCTCACGCATATCAGCGATACGTGCTCCGATGTGTTGTTGCATTAAAACAATATAGCATGGATGCTATATGCAATCTATTTAGGATAAGGTAGGTAGAAATTATCGCTACATTGATAATATTGGGAAAGACTATAGGATAGAGGCACAATGATTGGAAAGCTTATTCCCAAAGTCGGTATTGATTTAGGCACGACAAGTGTTCTTGTCTATGTGTATGGTAAAGGGATTATTTTGAATGAGCCATCGGTCGTTGCTGTTTCTGACGCGAATGAAATTTTAGCAATTGGTGCAGAGGCAAAACGTATGATCGGTCGAACTCCTGATTCTATTCGAGCGTATCGGCCGATGAAGGACGGAGTTATCGCTGACTATCGAGTTACTGAAGCAATGCTTCGCTATTTTCTTAAAAAAGCACTAGGGTTCACAGTATTCAAGCCTGACGTTATTATTTCAGTTCCTGCAGGTGTGAGTTCGACAGAGAAGAGGGCGGTTGTTGAGGCTGCGCTTAAAGCGGGTGCACGAAATGCATATGTGGTGAAAGAACCTATACTCGCTGCTATTGGTGCAGGGCTTGCGATTTACGAACCACAAGGTCATATGATTGTGGATATAGGTGGCGGAACAATTGACGTCGCAGTTATTGCCCTTGGAGGAATTGTTGCATCAAATTCAGTAAAGTGTGCAGGAAATAAAATTGATACGGCAATTATTGATTATGTCAAAAAGAATCACAATCTTTCTATTGGTGAGAAAACTGCCGAAGATGTGAAAATTCACGTAGGATCCGCACTACCGCTTGAAGAAGAACTCACCATGCCGGTAAAGGGACGGGATATTCTCACCGGGCTTCCACGAACTATCGACATAAAAACAAATGAAATTGTACGCGCTATCTCGCGTGAGCTCAGAGACATGGTGAAGGCGATTAAGGATGTGTTCCAAGATACTCCGCCGGAGCTCGCGTCAGATATCATCGACCATGGCATCATTATGACCGGAGGTACTTCTCAGCTTCGCAATTTCCCGGAGCTCGTTAAGCGACGTACAGGAGTGAAAGCGGCGCTCGCTGACCAGGCACTTTTTTGTGTAGCAAAGGGTACGGGGATTGCGCTTGAACATTTGGACACCTATAAGCGCACCATGAGCG
>JAYSTK010000134.1:0-3021 GCA_043719825.1 Candidatus Kaiserbacteria bacterium
GCGTCCAAATCTAACTCGCTTCGCTCCTAAGCTCGTCTTACAGACGCTGTACACCTTTCGCAACAACTGCTCAAGGTCTTGCGAAGCTACGTGTACTCGCTTCTCATCTGCCCGCGGTTTTCTGGTTCGTGGCATAATGAATAGCCACTCACATCAAAAACCGTTCAAGTCCTGTATCGCGCACACCAAACAGGACTTGAAACTTACAGTTTCAGTACACCTTGCGGATACTTTGTTTTGCTTCACTCACAAAGGTATCACGCAAGGTCTTCAAGTCCTGGGCGACTGTTCACGAAAAAGACCGGACGTAGAGTCCGGTTTTTGTCGTGAAAGTGCGCGATACAGGACTTGAACCTGTGACCCCCACAATGTCAATGTGATGCTCTACCAGCTGAGCTAACCGCGCATTTTTTGCTTTGCCACTATACCAGTTTTTGATGCATTTGTAAGTGTAAATTGGAGTAATAATATGAGAATAATCAAGCGAATATATCGGGAAGTAGTTGTAGTTGACATATCTTGAAATACATGCTATTGTTAATATCTACCGTAGTTCTTTGGAGTAGCCATGTATGACTCGACATTTGTTGAGAGTCAACGTCGGTGGCTCATACACCGGCGTGATTCAAAATCTCTCATTCTTAAAAGAGGCGGGGAACAGGCGTACAGCCACTCATGGAACGACATAACTCGCATCGATTTTGCACTCAAGCGAATCGAAAATGGTCAATACGGCCTTTGCGCGAACTGTGGTTCTAGGATTGACTCAAAACGTCTCAAAATCATTCCGGAAACGCCCTTCTGCGCCGAGTGTGCCACAGGCATCGAGACGCAGTAACCCGTGCATTAAATTTAATGCACGGGTTTTGTTTTGTCCGTTATTTCATTAGGTATATAATGGCGAACTATAAATTCTATTTTTTGATCTTCAAGTAATTCGCGTTCTGAATCACTCAGATGGGAACTAGGAAAATATTTAATAGGAAATCGAAATGAAATCATTTTAATGTCTTCACGGGTAATTTCTCCACTGCCTGCAAGTGATACTTGTGCGGTTTTTGGTTTCGTATTCCACATTTCATTCTCTGGTGAAATTGGTTCGTTTGTTTCTAAGTGTTCGCCATCAAATACTATGACCGTTTTTACGATGTTGCCCACATCTTTTCCTCCAAACCCTTCCATCATTGCTATACGAAATCCTTCTCCTGAAGCCATGATGCACATGTTGGCGTGATTATCAGTATTTTCTAGGGATATAATTTCTTCCCGATCAAGCACATCAATTACTTTACTGAACGATTCACTCCTACACTTTAATGCATTGTTGTTAAAGACTTCAAAAACGTTTTCAGCGTGAGCAAGCATGAAACTATTGTCACTCAAAATTTCTTCTAAGTTTTCAAACACAGCTGGCTCTTTACCAAAATCATCGGGCAATTTTTTAAAGCTCTCTGCGAGAAGCGAAGCTTTCGGTATCTTATCGGGGAGTCCAGTTTGATTCTCAAATCTCATGGATACAGTATATCGTATAACAAATTACCTTTCTTAAGGAGGAGTAAAGCTTCATTTATAACTTTGATGTATACTAGCTTTTCTTTCGTTACTAAATGGCATATAACGCTCACAAAAAAGCACAAAAGAGAATCGATACAGAGGAGATCCCAAAATCCCCCATGCGGTTTTTGTGGTATGCAAGTTCTCCGCATAGAAAGTGGCTTGTGGGCACGGTGCTTGTTGTCACACTCGCTGAAATTTTTAGCACAAGCATACCGTTTATTTTTCGATCAATCATTGATAACGCGCATTTAGTACTTACTAATCCGGAAGCTATACGTGATGTGTGGTTTTGGGCAATTCTATATCCCGTGATCACCGCGCTTATCTTTTTTTCATGGAGATTAAGCGGGTTTATCGGTCTACAGCTTACAACTCGTGCTAATGCTACTGCATACACCGTGCTCTTTAAATATTTGTCACATCATAGTCATACCTATTTTACAAATCGGTTTGCCGGCACTCTTTCGAGTAAGGTTACGCACGCAAGTGAGGGAACGCAATCTCTCCTAGAGGCATTTATTTGGAATTACTATCCGACTATCCTCTCACTGTTTTTTACGAGTATATATTTGTTTTTTACCAGTGTGATTGCTGCTCTCGTGTTTATTGGTTTGCTTGTAGTACTTATTCCTTTAAATGTGTACATTGCAAAGTATCGACGACCTTTTGTAATGGAATATTCAAACCAAGCCACCAAAGCCCGAGGCTATGCAGTAGATGCAATCACAAATATGGCAGCAATTCGTCAATTTTCGAGAACTAAGGAAGAACAGAAACGATTTTCTGAACACATTAATGAAATGAGAACGCTCAATGCCAAACAGTGGCAGATTAGTGAATGGGGGCTGACGATAAATAATGTAATCATTGTTATTTTTGAAGCGACCATTCTTCTTATTGGAATCTCACTATGGAGTAAAGGGGCAATAAGTGTGGGTGAACTCGTAATGATGATTACGCTCATGATGAACGTGCAAGGATCTCTTGTCTTTATTGGAAATGGTATGAACGGTTTTATTCGACGATACAGTGAAATACAAGAGGGGTTGACTGATATCTTGCTCCCCTATGAAATCTCGGACGAAAAGGGAGCAAAAATACTTCAAGTGAATAATGGTGAAATTGAATGGAAAAATGTCACCTTTAATTTCAATGAACAAAATATATTTAGTGAATTTAACCTTGTGATACCAAAAGGTCAGCGAGTGGGACTTGTGGGCGCGAGTGGTGCAGGTAAATCTACATTTCTTTCTCTTCTCTTACGGCAGCATGAACTTAAAAGTGGAGAAATATTCATTGATGGACAAAATATTGCGCAGGGAACGCAAGATTCTCTTCGAGAAAATATATCAGTTGTTCCGCAAGAACCGCTCTTATTTCATCGTACGATACGGGAAAATATTTCGTATGGAAAACTGGGAGCAAAAGAAGATGAAATTATAGAAGTGGCAAAAAAAGCTGAAG
>JAYSTK010000135.1:0-3007 GCA_043719825.1 Candidatus Kaiserbacteria bacterium
AGCCCTCTCCACATTCGTGGTGGCCGCTACAATGCATTTGTTTCCAAAATGACTAAGGTAAAGACTCCAGCCGTGGGCGCCGTTGTGGTTCTTAAGGAAAGGAAATCACCCGCAAGTTTCCCTGTCCCGCGCATGCGGCAAGATCCTTCGATATTTATGGTGCAACTTGGTTTTGGTCCTAAAGTGCGTAGTCTCCTCCTCATGGACGAGCTTAAACGTGCCGGAATTTCAGTGCAACAAAATGTAACGAGTGACTCACTTGGCGAACAGCTACGCTTTGCTGAATCGAAAAATGCAGAATACGCAATTATTATTGGGCAAAAAGAGTTTGTTGAAGATCGTGCAATTCTTCGCAATCTTCGACTACAAACACAAGTTATGGTGCCATTTGCATCTCTTACGGACCATCTTCACAAAGTATCAAAAGTCGCAGCGTAAGTTTAAATCATGAAAAACCAGCTGATCGTATCGACGATCAGCTGGTTTTTCTATAACAGTAAGCTTGTTAAAAACTATCAAAGCTTTTTAAAAACGGCGCATAATTTGCTTGCAAACACTGTTCATACATGGTATTCTCTGCCCACTTATGAATACAAATGTGGAAGTAAAGAAGAATAACCAAGAGAGTACTGCGAACCTACTTCGTCGATTTACAAAGCGTGTCCAAGGATCAGGAATGATCTCTCGCCTTCGTAAAGAACGGTATTACAAGCGTACAAAATCTCCACTCGTTGCGCGTTCTGAAAAATTGAAAAAACTAGGAAAGAAAGCGACGTACGAAAAACTTCTCAAACTTGGGAAGATACAAGAGACACAAGGACACCGAAAGTAACAGAGATTGCGTAAACGCTGCATTTCGTTGTTACGCTGCATAAAATAATATTCACCGTAATGCGTATACACCTCGTATTATTTTCTTTGCGCGCCTAGAACTGCATCCATTTACACAATCTCTGAATAGGTTTTCCAAATACACGTCATCAGGAAGAGCGCTATACAGGCGCTCTTTTTCGTTTCTGAGTGAAAGAGTCGTATAATACAAAAATGAGTATCGACATCATAGAAAAATCCCGATTAGCGCCAAAACTACCCTATGATGCAATGAGTAAAAATATTCTAGGTAATTCGTACTCCCTCACCCTTGCTTTTATAGGTGCTACGCGAGCGCGAGCGCTTAATAAAGCGCATCGTAAGGCTGCGTACGTGCCAAATGTACTTTCCTTCCCTCTTGATGCAAAGACGGGCGAAATATATATAACCCCTGTTGTTGCGCGTCGTGAGGCGCATAAATACGGTTTGAGCGTAGAAGGATACATTGGCTATTTGTTTATCCACGGATTACTCCATTTGAAAGGCTATGACCACGGCGCTACAATGGAGAAGGTCGAAAAGCGATATATAACGCACTATCGACTCAAATAATTTTTCATACAAAACACTCATTCAAGGATTTTTAAACATGGCTCAATCATATGTAACCGGGATAGACGTAGGCACCTACCATGTAAAGGTGGTCATTGCGCGTGAACCAGAAAGTGCCGATCAAAAAACCCTTCCCCAGATAGTAGGTACAGGGTTTGCTGAAAGTCGTGGACTTCGAAACGGATACATCATTAATGAATCTGACGTCACACGGAGTGTACGGAACGCAGTAGCGCAAGCCGAGAAAGCGAGTGGAGTAAAAGTGAAGAATGCATATATTTCGATGGGTGGGATTGGCCTCGACGAGATCCATGCACGCGGAGAAGCAATAACCTCGCGAGCAGATTCACTTATTACACAAGTGGATATTGATCATGGAATGCAGATTAGTGAAGAATCAATCCAGGAGAAAATTCCCAATCGAAAAGTAATCCATGCCATTCCACTTAATTTTATTATCGATAACGAAAAAGTGCATGGACGCCCGCACGGTCTACGAGGAACAAAGCTTGAAGTTGAATCTCTTTTTATTACTGCCTTTGAGCAACACCTTAACGATCTCGTAAGCGCCATAGAGAGCATTGGTATCACTGTTGATGATGTGATGGCTTCTCCGCTTGCAGGAAGCCTTGTGATGCTCACTAAGGCACAGAAACGAGCTGGATGTGTACTCGCTAATATTGGTGCGGAAACAGTGTCTATTGTCGTATTTGAAAATAGCACGCCTGTGTCACTCAAGGTCTTCCCCATTGGATCAAATGACATCACGAACGATATTGCACTTGGCCTTAAAATTCCGCTTGATGAGGCAGAAAAAGTAAAGCGTGGAAGCATTTCGAGTACCACGTATTCAAAACGTAAATTAGATGAAATCGTCTCTGCTCGTCTCTCTGACATCTTTGAACTTATTGACTCACATCTCAAGAAAATTAAACGTGACGGACTTCTCCCTGCGGGGATAATCCTTACTGGCGGAGGATCGAGCATTACCTCAATTCAAGACCTCGCGAGAGCATCACTTCGCCTGCCATCGCGGATAGCTACACTCGACCCAGGACAGAATGGGAAGGTGCGCGACGCATCATGGGCTGTCGCATACGGACTTTGCATTTGGGGTCTTTCTGGATCCGAAGAAGAAAGTGGAATCAATCTTGCAAAACATACGGGCAATGCAATCTTTAATTGGCTTAAACAATTTCTCCCTTAAACCCTCTATTTAAAACACAATTTCATAATAACTTTGCAAAATTGCAATCGCACGAATGGAAATTTTGTCAATATCGTGACAGATATTTTTAGTGCTGTATCATAGCACTACAATCACTTAGAGATCGGTGTTTGCTGCTTGGAGTAATAACTATTAATACTATGGAACAAATAAAAACAGATGTTGAATCATTCGCACGAATCCGAGTGGTTGGTGTAGGTGGTTCAGGTGGGAATGCGGTAAACCACATGATGACCGAAAAAGTAAAAGGTGTTGAGTTTATCGCAATTAACACTGATGCTCAGGATCTTCATAATTCACTCGCAAAAAGAAAAATTCACGTAGGAAAAAATCTTACTCGTGGACTTGGCGCTGGCG
>JAYSTK010000136.1:0-1159 GCA_043719825.1 Candidatus Kaiserbacteria bacterium
AGAGACAAACAAAGCATTCGTGAACTAGGTTTTACTATGCAAATCATAACAGGGGCAAAACGTTGCATGATGTTGTCTTCTAGCGTATTATAAAACTGCTTGTCGCTTTTGATACTTTTGATACTTTTGATACCTTTGATACCATTGATACCATTGATACCATAAACATCTGTAAATTGTGTATATGTACCCACAAACAATACCGCAATACCGCAGCAATTGATCCATCATTAGTGATTGGTGCTGTATCAGCATAAACAATATCACATACAACGGATTCTTGTCGCCGTGAAACATTGAGAGCTGGATATGGGGACTTAAAAGCTCGCTTTAAGACTGTTCCTGTTGGTAGTCAGTAGTCGGTAGTCGGTAGTGGGTAGTCGGTAGTTGGTAGTTGAGCATATTGAGTAGTTGCCTCGAATGTTCTTAATGGTATCTAGCGTTAACCATCCAACATCCAAAGTAAGGCCGCTGTTTATCAAAATCAGGTGCCTTCTGCTTGAATTCAGTTTCATTACTGTCAATAGCATTCATACATTTTGGAAGTAGGTGGCTATGCAAGACACATTGGTCAATGTTGTTTTCAATGATGTCTCTATCTTGACGTAGAAAGAACGACAAGTGATCCACATTAACTCGTTGACGAAAGTCACCAAAATCACCATATTCATCAAATGTTTTATTTGGAAGAAAGTCAACTTAATTCTCTGAAGTATCCACGTTGTCATTATCAAAGACAGATGGATCCCATTCAAGCTCGGACGTAAGAAAAACATGTGGTAATATTTCATATTCATGGTCTGTGTGTGAACATATTCAATCATATCATTGTCATAATATTTTTCATCTTTCAAGACAGGCAATAAGGAGAGACCAGCCTTGTTTTTTTCTATTTGAATAGGTGTGCAGGAGAGTGAACAATAGTTGTTGATGACGTGCTCTTTGCTACTATTGGAGGCAAGTCAGAAAAAGAAATCCTGGCTATCTATTATCTAAAGAGGGAGATAATGATATCTATTTTAGAAATGGTTATGGATATAGAGAATATTTCTTTCGCTTATCCTCGCTCAGCTTTGCCCAATCTTGCTCAGCCTTGCTCATTATTCCGTTATTTATCGCTCTATTATCTCCAACAGTTTTCTAGTTAAAATCTGCTTGG
>JAYSTK010000137.1:0-2952 GCA_043719825.1 Candidatus Kaiserbacteria bacterium
AGCTACTAATGCTAACTTAAATATTGTTTTCCGCGACGAAACTAACTCTGTAAACTTGGGAACTTCTCAAGCTATTACAACTAATTCACAAGCTATTACAGCCACTACAGCAAACGCAAGTAATCAACTTACTGCTATGACTAACGTAGTTTTAAATACGCTTAAAGTTGGTATGGTAATTACTGGTAGTGCCATTCCAATTGGAACAACTATTACAGCTATTTCCAGCACAGCAGCAACAATGTCACAAAACGCTACAGGCGTTTCTACAGGAATTCGTATTTCAGACGTAGTAGCTAAAAAGACATTTTCAGTGGATATTCCAGCAAATTGTTTAAGCTTTTCATGGGCAATTTCTTCAGTAGTTGAAGTCGCAACAGAATCATATATTGACGATATTGTTGTTCAGCTTACGGCTGCTACACTAAGTAGCACAAGTATTTCTACAACTTCATTTAATAATACTGAATGGGCAGCATACGCTCCTACATTTACGGGCTTTGGTACTCCTTCTGCTGTTGAATTTCAATGGAGACAAATAGGAGTTAATTATGAAATCAGAGGAAAGTTTATTTCTGGTACAGTTACCGCAACAGAGTCAAGAATTACTCTGCCAAATGGTGCAGTAAGTGCAGGTTCTTCTATTATACCTAGCCTACAAATTGTTGGAAAAGGAAACACTAATAATTTCGCTAGTACTTTTTTTAGCGGTTTAACTGTTCTAATTGAACCTTCTGTTAGCTACATGACTTTAGGTATAGAGGCTTCAAGCGCCGCCGGATTAACAAAATCCCAAGCCACAACACTTGGTTCGACTTTAACTTACTCTATTTTTGCATCAGTACCTATTACAGGACTTACCGCAAATACAACAACTTCCCAAACTATACCACTCACATCTGCACAGCTAGTGCAGCAAAGTGATAGTGCTATTAGACTTAACACCGCTTTAGGATACGGATCTACTGCAACTAGAATATTACGCTTTACAAATATTGAACAAAACTTAGGCACGAGCTTAAACTATATTGCCAGCTCAATAAATGGAGACAGCGTTACAATTCTTGAAAACGGATTGTATGATTTATCATTCACATGGTCGGCAACAGTCGCATCTGATTACTATATTAGTAAGAATCAATCGAGTTTAACATCAGTACCATCAATTAGCGAGATTTTAGTACAAGCCACTACTCAATCTGCTTCTGGATTTGCAGATACAGCCAGTACTTCGGCTTATTTAAACGCAGGTGACATTATTAGATGTTCCACAGACGGAGGATCTGTGGGTGGTAGACCCGCTAGACTAGTAATATCTAAGGACGGAAGTTTAAAACAACTTAACCTTTCTTCAGACAGCAAAATAACAATTCCAACACATCAGCTACGTTTTGAAGGAGCATCCGCTCGAGGTTCCACAGATACGGCAATTGTTAAATTCGACACACAAGCTATTACTCAGGGAGATGCTTGGGACGTAGTGAATACAGCGGCTAATGGTACTGTTGTAACTATTAAGAAAGCTGGTAGACTTAGTGTTTCAGGAACCGTGTACCAACAGTCAGCTAGTACTTATGTAGGTGTATCTAAAAACCAAGCAAATCTAACATCTGCAACTGTATTAACAAGCGAGCTAGTATCTCTCGGATACATAAACGCAATTAATACTATGTATTCAATTTCTGGATTTACCGATGTATTGGTGGGAGATAAAATAAGAGTATTTTCGGGAGCTATACCCGTTGCAACAAATCCCGGCAACATCTTTACACTCTCACTTACAGAAAACAGCATACCAGCTAACTTTTCTAACGTGTTACCGCAATGGTCGCAGAGTGATAGCGCTGTTGAATTAAATACTGCAAATGGGTTTGGGTCAACAGCTACAACTACAAGAAGATTTAGTAATAGTCCTACAAACCTAGGTACTGCAATTACTTACGTGGATTCCGTTGCCGACGGTGCCAAGTTTATTATTAATGAAGATAGCAATTACAACATAGTTTACAATGACTCAGGTTCTGGAGTGGCAGAAAGTTACATTAGAATAAATGGAGTAACTAAAGCCGTAAATACTGTTTCTTCTGCTAATTTTTTCACAAATACAACAGCTAGTCTGTATTTGAATAAAGGAGATGTAGTTACATTTGTCAGAGACACAGCAACTACTGGAGTAACACCCTCGTTAATTAGAGCTACAATTTCAAAAGTTGGAAAGCCAAATCTAACTGCTGTAGATGTTACTCCTTTTGTTAACATGAAGACAATTGATGTTGAAGCTATTGAGGCTTTAACAGGTACTTCAACTTTTGGCGCTACTAATACAGGCGTTCCAGTATTAAATATTACGAAGAATACTAATCTTGGTGTGATTAGAATTGATAGTAGTGCTGCTAATGGTACGAGTTTTGTTGCTTTAAAAGATTGTGAATTAAAAATTGAAACCTCTTTTGTTGGAAACACAGCTAGCGGACAAAATGGATTTATTACAAGAAATTCTACAGTTCTTACAGCCGCTGCACCAAATGGTATATTGTCGCAACAATTAACAGTTATTGCAGGACAACCCAATAACATGTCTGCAATGGTAAAATTGGTAACTGGAGATGTAATTAGAATACAGAGAGATGGGACACTTTTAACTGAGGTCAGGTATCTTACACTAACAGCTACCGCAGATAACAATTCAATCGCTACACCTACTCAACAAGTTTCATCGGACACGATGTCTTTTGCTTTTAAAGCTACCACAATTGTCGATGCAGATCCAGTTGGAACGTTTAACACTTACACTTATGCAATAAATACCAATACAGCTACAATTTCAGCAAGTGCGCCGACACAAACTGTAGCTAGTATGAATGCAGACGGAGTAAGAATTTTTGCAAGACCATTTAATGCTGCTAGTACAACTGCTTCTCCAGCTAGAGTGGATATTAAAATTGGTAAAGG
>JAYSTK010000138.1:0-1137 GCA_043719825.1 Candidatus Kaiserbacteria bacterium
ACCACTTCAGTCTATTTTAATCCGCAATTAACAATTTGTATTTGCCTTGTGCAATAGGGATTTTAAATGGGACTTGGGCCATGCCTACGCTAAAGCTTCAGGGCTGACGCATCTAAATTTTTATAACAAAGCGGGTAGTGTTAACTTACCCTTCCAAAAACACAATGGAAAGTCCGCTACAATTTTTTGCGGGGTTAGAAGACCCCCGTGTAGAGCGTACCAAAGACCATTTGCTTACAGATATTATCTTCATAACGATCGCTGCTGTAGTGAGTGGAGCGGAGTCATGGTATGATATCGAAGATTTTGGTACAGCTAAACAAGAATGGTTAAGAAAGTTTTTGAGTTTGCCCAATGGCATTCCTACGCATGACACTTTTAACAGAGTTTTTGCAGCTCTGGATCCGGATGAATTAGCGAAATGCTTTTTGGCCTGGACACAGTGTGTATCTGAGCGCACAGAAGGTGAAGTGATCAGTATAGATGGAAAGGCACTACGTGGGTCATGCCGTCCAGGCAGTAAGAGTATGGTGCATATGGTAAGTGCTTGGGCCAGTGCCAATAATATTGTTTTGGGCCAGTTGAAAGTAGACGACAAGAGCAATGAAATCACTGCGATTCCGGCCTTATTGGAGGTTTTAGTCTTAACGGGCCGTATTGTAACGATAGATGCCATGGGGTGTCAGAAAACCATCGCATCAGCCATTATTGATAAAGGAGCCGACTACATTCTTGCTTTAAAAGGCAATCAGAGTGAACTCCATAATCAGGTACAAGATTCATTTCGATTTATGGAAGTCCATTCGGTATCGCACCAAACAGATTTAGGGCATGGCCGAGTGGAAAAACGAACCTGTTCGGTGATTGATGATTTATCTATGATTGAACAAAACAATCAGTGGAAGGGGTTGCGCAGTATCATAAAAATAGAATCTGAACGATACATGAAATCCACCGGTGAAACCCAGCGTGAGACACGATACTACATCAGCAGTGCGAAGGGAGATGGCGATCAGTTTAACAGGAATATCCGCGATCACTGGAAAATTGAAAACTCATTACATTGGATATTAGATGTAGCCTTCAACGAAGATCAAAGCCATAAGAGGGCAGGAAACGCTGCCCAAAACTTCAGCG
>JAYSTK010000139.1:0-1137 GCA_043719825.1 Candidatus Kaiserbacteria bacterium
TCGCCCGACGGTAAACAATTAGTCAGAACAAGGGATAACTTGATTGAAGTTGCCGGTGCGACTAACAACCCCGACTTTAAACAAATCTATGCTGACCCAGACAAAAGTATAAGCGTAGGAGCAACTTGGTTGCCTGACAGCTCTGGGTTTATTGTTAATGCTAGGAAGCTCACTAACCCAGAGGCTCGCAGAGAGGGTTACTGGGTCCCGAGGTATCTAGATACAGTAACAAGAATTAATTCGGAGGGCTCACAGTCAAAGAAGATGTTTGACTACCCAGTTACGTGGGGTGCAATCACTATTGAAGGTATTGATTTAAAACGTGACGAGATCTACTTGAGTGAATCCGGAGAAGGTGGGCTGCGGCTCGCACTAGGTGTTTATAGATTGTCCGATGGTGCTAAACTTAAAACCTATGACGAAGGTGATAACTCGGAACCTTTACCTGTTGCAAATGGTAAGGCATATAAAAGCAAATCTATACGCGAGAACTCAACCTACAAAGAAAAAGTACAGATCATCGAGGTCAGCCTCGACGGAGGGCAGGAAAAAGTTATATACGAAAGTTTAACCACTGAAGGTCGTAGTTTTACTAGGGCTACTGGAGGAGAATTCAGTGAAGGTATAAGTGTACGCACGCTAAAATTGTCATCAGACGGAACCAGCCTTTACTTTGATGAAATCCATAATTTACAGAAATCCATTACTAAGCTTAAGGCCCTCAATCTTTCCGATAACAAAGTGAAAGAAATATACACTCCGTCCATGAACGGTAGTTATATTACTGTAGAAACCTTGGCAGCTAATTCTACGGGCTTGATAGGACGTGTAAGCTGTGGGGGCTGCACCACAGAAGAAAACGAAAAACTAGGCAGCGAGTATTTATTTATAGACTCTTCAAGCTCGAAGTGGCAGCTGATACAAAAAACCACCTTTAATAACTATCTAGAAGGATTTCAACCTATCCTAATCTCTGAATAACAAAACTTTCAACTTTCGGCTTTTCACATTAAACTAGATTACACACATGCACGTACCCAAAAACTATTTTCACGATCGACACGTTCTGGCAATCATCAGTGTCAATTCATTTTTGGCAATTGTTACCAGCCTGTTGGTCATATTTCGACTTCGCAA
>JAYSTK010000140.1:0-7924 GCA_043719825.1 Candidatus Kaiserbacteria bacterium
TTTCGGAAAAGTCCAGAGCATGTCTCCCCCACTTCCATATTGATGAATGAGAAAAACTTTAAGACCATCCGTATCTTTATAAAATGGAATAATACCAAACGCTTCTTCATTCATTTATTAAGTATACCAATAAATTCCTTTGAGCATTTTAAAACAAAAAAAGGGTGCTTCGAGAAGCGCCCTTGTTAGGAAATGATTTTGGCGATTTTGGTGGCAAATCGTCAAACAAACTGAGGAGCCATGTCATGTGATCCGTGCAATCACAGTACGGGTGTACACGTGCATACCACCGATACGCATCTACTCGCTGTCGGAGCAATGATTTACCTTCGTCTGAGAGACCAATGTACACACCCGGATTCCTAAACCTCCATTCATAGAACGCTTCAGCAGCATCGCAGACGGCACCTATTGCGCGATACGACTCGTTACCTTTGATCCAAGAATACACCATCAACGCGCCTAATGAGATGATGACAATCGTTACCGCAAGGTTTATTTCCATAATCGTCTCCTTTTGAATCTGTGTCCGATTATACAGAATTGGAAGGAGATTGCTAGCTTTGAAGGGTCGGGACTTTCTTCGTACTTTACAAAGTTAATGCTTGGTAGGGCGTAGGGTTTCTAAACTCACTTCGCTCGTTAAGAATCTCCTGCCCAAGACAGGACTTTCTCCCTACGGGAGCAGTACCCGTTGCGGATACTTTTCTTCGCTTCACTCAAAAAGATATCTCGCAACAGCTTCAAGTCCTTTAGACCAAACAATAACGACCAGTCTTAAGAGACTGGTCGTTATTGTTTGGTGCCCAAGACAGGACTTGAACCTGCATGCCCGTGAAGGCGCTACCACCTCAAGGTAGTGCGTCTACCAATTTCGCCACCTGGGCATCTACTCACTTCTTTGAGTTCCATCATTCTAAGGATTTTTACCACTTTTGCAAATCATAAATGAAAAAGCGCGCACCCTCGGGTGCGCGCTTTTTCATTTATGATTTCCTTATTTAGTCTCCGCGGGGACCTCTTCTGAAACGAGAGTGACTTCAGGAGTAACCTCTCCCACTACTTCTGCTACCTTGGCCTCCTCCAATGCTTTTGCATCGGCATCAGCTTGTGCCTGTGCTGCAGCTACTACTTCAGCTTCTTTTGCGACACGGGCTGATTCTTCTGCAGCTTCTTTTGCAAGTCGTGCTTGTGTTTCTGTTTCTGATTCTGACGAGATTGTCATGAGGCGCATACGACGCATTTGACGTTTGATCTCACGCGCCACCTTCTCACGGATGTAATATAGTTTTGCGCGACGTACTTTGCTGCGACGTGTGATTTCAATTTTATCAATCATTGGTGAATAGAGTGGGAAGATTTTTTCAACACCAATACCATCTACCATCTTCCGCACGGTGAAAGTTGCCCCAGCTTCATCTCCATGCTTACGAGCAAGGACAAGTCCCTCAAATACCTGGAGTCGAGTTTTTCCTTTATCGTCCTTTATTTTTTGATGCACACGCACTGTATCCCCAGCGGTAATGCCGATATTTTTTCGATCCTCCATATTCACGGGGGATGTGATGATTCCTGGTATAATGTTCATAAATTCTAAATAATGGCACGCTACCTATAAAAAGAGCGCCATAAAAGCGTGCTGTACTCTAACACACGTCATCAGTGGTCGCAAGAGTATGGAGCGCTACCTCAAAATCATCAGGAAGCGGGGCTTCAAAAGTAGTAATTGTTCCATTCGGTATGGCGAGACTGAGGCGATACGCATGAAGCGCAAGTCTAGAAAACCCGAGATTCTCAGCATTTATAAGCAAGGGAGTAATATATTGTCTATCGCATACAATTGGACGACTAATCGATTTTAAATGAACTCGCAGCTGGTGCGTACGACCTGTCTTAGGGAAAAGAGCGAGATAGGCGTGTGTCTTGGATTGAGAGATACGTTTCCATTCAGTGACCGCTTCACGTAAGGTTCCTCGAGCTCCTTTTTCTGCCGAGCGAAGTCGAAAATCTTTTGTACTGCGGCCTATTGGGCGACTTATTATCCCCCACTCTTCTTTCATATTTCCATACACAAATGCTCGGTACTCTTTCTTTACCAATCGATCATGAAATTGTACTTTAAGATGGAGAAATGATTCTTGATGCTTTGCAAAAATAACTACACCCGACGTTTCACGATCGAGTCGATGCACCACTCCTGATCGTTCAAGCTCTTTCCCATTCTGAGCTCGTGCCGATTCTCCTACACCGCGCGCAAAGGGCACGCGGTGTAGGAACCATTCCACCAAAGTGGGAGCAGTCTCATGCCCGTCTTCATGCACTAAAAATCCTTCGGGTTTATTAACCACTATTACATCGTTGTCTTCATAGAGGATTGTTATATCTGTCATTTCGATATGTAAGTATACTTAGTTGGGTAATTTTGAGCATACGTTTTCAGAGGGAAAACACAAGTCTCTTATATAAAATTAATGAGTGATAACCTTAAATTCATCTAATTGCTCTTTCGGAGTTCGCCAATCTACAGCCACTGAATCGACTCGCGAAAGTACTGAACCACGATTGAGATCAAGTGTGCATTCTTTAAGTACATCAGGTATTCCTTGAAATACCACTTCTACAGTGCCTTTTTCGGTATTATTTCGCACCCAACCAGTAACACCTCGTTCACGGGCGATTGTTTCAACAAATGCACGGAAACCTACTCCTTGAACCATACCGCTTATCACACAATAGATTTCACTAAACATAGGGAGAGTATACGTCCTATTCTTCCGTATTGAAATAATTCGAAAAACAAGTACTATGATCCGTACTTCTAGCGTGAAGTACGAGGGCGATTAGCTCAGTTGGTAGAGCAGCGCATTTACACTGCGAAGGTCGGGGGTTCGAGCCCTCCATCGCCCACTTGTAGGAAAAATCCTAGACTTTATGTCTGGGATTTTTCAATACAGTGGCTGAGGGCGAGAAAAGGTTGTCGATAATTTGAGTAGCGAAAATTATCATACAACCTGAACGGAACATGTAATGTTCGAGCCCTCCATCGCCCACAAAGGTACAGAAAGAGTCCGTTATTCAATAACGGGCTCTTTCTGTAGAAAGCAAACTGCTTTGCTTTCTAACCTTTGTGGGAGACGGAACTATATTTCGGCTATTTATTATGCCGAAATAAGTGAGTCCGGGGAGAAAGTTTTTATGAGCGTAGCAAATTAGAAACTTGACCCCACAAATTTAGCAACTTGCGCCGAGCCCTCCTGCAAGACATTTTGCTTTTTCATCGCCCACAATGAAAATCCTCAGAGATTCTCTTTCTGAGGATTTTGTAATTAAGTGCGAGAATAATTTAAGTAACTTTTCGATGATTATACGAGACCAATAATAGAATCCTAGAAATTTAAACACCTTCATATTTGGAAGCCAAATATTTTATAAACACTTACAAACGAATACATCACTTTTATTTCATCTTTTCTTCATTCAAGGTGAGTATCATCTATCTATGAATAGTTTAAGTTCAATGCTCGGTGGAGTTATTTTACTTATGATTATCGGCGGTATGATTTTTTTTTCACGACAAAGTTTAAATTTACCTATGAACGTTAAAACACAATCAATAGCGACTTCAACTCTCGAATCGAGCCCTAATCTTCCGAATGGTCTTCCAGAGGTTGTTACCTATTCGAACATTACCCGCAGCGACACAACTGCATTTGTTACGGGGACTATATCCCCAAACGGCTCTCCTACACAGTATTGGTATGAATATGGAACCACAGAAACATTAGGGAGTTCTACTCCTCTTCTCACACTTGGTTCAGGAAATGTCATTTTCCCCGCGCCCGCATATATTGGAGGTCTCAATAAAAGTTCACCATATTTTTTTCGCTTAATTGCAGAAAATCAATTTGGGAGTGTTTCGGGCTCACTCTATTCTTTTAGAACAACAAACGGAATCCCCGTTCCGCACGGAGGCCTACCTTCTGCAAAAACCCTCGTTGCTAACAAAATTAGTGCTGAGTCAGCAACCATTTGGGGTGAGGTTACCCCAAATAAAGCAGATACGAATTATTGGTTTGAGTATGGAACTACCCTCGCACTGGGGAATGTCACCCCTCTTATGCAAGGCGGAAATGACATCTCCATTATTCCCGTATCTATTGAGTTAAACATCCTTCAATCTCAAACCCCGTACCACTATCGCGTAAATGCTCAAAATTCATTCGGGACAGTAAATGGCGAAATTCTACACTTTACTACTGCGCACCCATTAGGAACGCAAATACTTTCTCCGACGGTGGTGACAAAACCCATCGAAAACCAAAGTTCATCGAGCGTTGTGGTGAGTGGACTTCTTAATCCAAATGGAAATGAAACAGTGTTTTGGTTTGAATATTCTCCCGATCCCCTTCTCGATGGAGAATCACTAGTACGCACTCCAGAACAAACTGCAGGTAGCACCACGATAGCGGAGCTGCACGAGAATACACTCTCATTACTGGCACCCTCAACTACGTACTATGTTCGCATGGTTGCACAAAATAGTATTGAAACAATCCGCGGCAATCGAGAATCCTTCTATTCACCATGAGTGAAGGATGGTCGATACATTTAATAATGAAAAAATAAAAAATAATTAAAATATGACAACAGTAGTTACACCAGGGGGCGGAAGAGACGAAGGTGCAGGATTAGGATTGGTGATGGGAGTGATCCTGACCATTGCTGTTATAGCGTTATTGGTGATTTTTGGATTACCGGGTGTTCGTGGATCACAAGCACCTGCAACACCACAAAACGATTCTATTGATGTAAACGTGAAATTACCCACTAACGACAACGGCGGAACAGACACACCAGCACCGACCACACCGTAATGGCGATGTGGTGGTGAAGGAAAAAGATAGCACACACTTAATTTAATCAAAATAACAAAACTTATATGGGGATATTACTTTGGATCATTTTTGGAGCGCTTGTTGGATGGGTAGCTTCGCTCATTATGAAGACTGATGGACAGCAGGGAGCTATGCTTAACATTATTGTAGGAATAATTGGAGCGGTACTTGGAGGATGGGTAATGAGTCTCATAGGTGAAGGTGGCACTACAGGTTTCAATCTGTACAGTTTCCTTGTGGCACTCGTAGGGGCTTGTCTTCTTATTGGAATTGTTAAAGCAGTACGTCAATAATCGCATTCTCGTTACATACCATATGCACCAATTCACCAACCACACGTATATGCTCATGCACCGTGTGGTATTGGTGTGTCTCACTATCGTGTTACCTACAATTATTATTGCTTTCCCACAAACGATAGTTGCTGCAGGAAAATCTTCCATTAACCTTCTCACCGATGCAGGATGGTCGCGCTACATGGGCGCGACTCCTGTGCGTGGGGGGTTACATATACTCCCACTTGATCAGGAAATAACCCATCAAGATGGCTCTTTACCTCAATCAAATCCACCAATAAATCTTTTTGGACCGCGACTCAGTGTTACGGGAAATTTTAAACTTAAAGCAACGCTTAGTGAGATAGACGAATGGGGTTCCATTCGATTGTATGGTGACGTACCTATAGTGTATGACCAGTGGCGTTTTGAAAAAGGGAGCATTGAAATTCGCGTAGCGACGAGCAGTATTATCGTACGAATTTGGGATGGATCTTCTTCCAATTCAAATGATATTCGCACTTTTAACAAAACACGTAATGCCAAACAAACAATTTCTCTTTATCATAAAAGTGATTCGTTCATCATAAGTGTAGATGGAAAAACACTGGGGACCATGCCGGATCATGGAATTTTTTCTCATAATAAAATATGGATTGGAACTGATGCGGCTCGAGGAAGTAAGGGATGGAAATTATCAAAGCTTTCTATTTCTTCAGAATCCAAAGAGGGCATCGAAATAATTCCTACACCATCATTTACAGAAGAGTATTCAGAACCAAATTCGCTCAGAAATCTTGCGCATAGTCGGCCACGAAGCGTCGCCATTGGTACCGCTCTTTCCACTGGACCATTGCTTGCAGATGATGATTTTAGAAAAATTGCTGTAGGCGAATTCAATATGTGGACTCCTGAAAATAGTTTGAAGCCACAGTTTGTCCATCCCGCTCCTCTCGTATATGCTTTTAAGGATATAGATACCTATATTGATATCGCTGAGCAAAATAATGTAACGATCCATGGTCACTCTCTTGTGTACCATAAAAGTAATCCGAGATGGATGAATGAAGCCCCCACACAAACACGCGGAAAAATTATGGTCGACCATATTACTGCGGTGGCGGGGCACTTTAAAGGAAGAATTTCGCAATGGGATGTGGTAAACGAACCACTTTCGAATGAAAGAGCGGCATATAAAGATGACCGGAAAGGATTGGATTCAACGATCTGGTATGACGCAATGGGTGAATATTATATTGACATAGCGTTTCATGCAGCACGGAAAGCAGATCCATCTGCAAAATTGTATCTCAATGATTATGGACTCGAACGCGATGGTGAACGTTGGGATGCACTTATTGCTCTCATAAAGCGCCTACAATCAAGAGGAGTCCCCATTGACGGTGTCGGATTTGAATCTCACATCTACGGAGATGGTGATTATAGTGACGCCGAAACACTCAAACGGCATATGGATGAACTCGCCGCACTCGGACTTTTGGTTCGCATTTCTGAAATTGATGTCACCGGTGACGACCCTGAAGCTCAAATTGAGCAATACCTTATTGCCCTTGATGTGTGTCTACGTTCTCAAAATTGCACTGCCTTCTCGACATGGGGTATTACCGATCGGTACGGATCTACCACACGCGCAGACCGCTACCCGCTTATATACGGAACAAGTCTTTTATGGGATTCGAATCTTGTACCTAAGCCTGCAGTCTATATGCTTAAAGAACGTCTCCGACAATAAAATATTGATACGATGCAAATATTGATCGAGTAGCCTGAGCGTATTGGTGCTCTTTTGCCGTGGCTCGCTCGAACCTTTTTTGAAAATAAATAAGTAATCAACAACCACTCAGGCACCCCCGCTCGCTTCGCTCGTCGCCCCACGGCATCTCCGGCTCTCGATTTTTTTCCGCCCGCCATAAGAAAATTACGATAAGGGAAGGATATGCCGATGGGGCGCTGTCACACCCTTGCCGGAGTGGCAGAGCCCACTCCTCTCGGGTGTGCCAGGCGGGGGTGTTTCCACCACGCGCGCTGTATCCGTTTTTCATTCGTCTCTCCGTGCAGACTCCCGTGGTCGCCAGAACCGACCTCGGGTGAGCTATCCGAGTGAGAGGTAGTTGGAGTGAGACGCACCCTTGGCCATCCGGCCTCGGGCATTTCCGCTAGGGCTACTCGCGCCTAGATGCCAGTGTGCGGGCGGTTGCCTCGCCGGATCAGGAGTAGTGAGGTGTTGGTTTGAGCCGAACGCCTCATCTGCCGGCAGATGAGGCGTTCGACCTTGGAGACTCCGAACCGGCGAGGCACGCTCCGCCTCTTTTTGGGGGGAGGGCCGACCCTTCCCCCCAGCGTAGAGGCTCTTCCTCGTATTACTTGTTGGAGTACTCAGCGCTCTTTGGCGACTGTGGTTGTTGGAGTTTTAGTTCTCAATTTGGGGACCTACGGAAGCAGCCACTCGCACAACCCCCCCCAACCCTGTTTTCATCTCCGAGTTTCTTTTGTCGCTTTCGCTACTAATATTCGTGCTTCCGTTCGGGGCGGCGCTCACCCGGTGAGAAAGGGATCGCCCTAGCGGAAATGCCCGAGGCCGGAGGAATCCAAGTTTTGTTTCCGTCGGTTGTTTTTCTCGTGAGCTGATCCGCCATGGTCGAAATGAACAACAATGCTCACTTGGCATCAAGTAAGCATTGTGAAAACCCTACTATCCGCATCCTTGCTTGTTTTAGATTGTCCCTGCTTTGC
>JAYSTK010000015.1:0-5502 GCA_043719825.1 Candidatus Kaiserbacteria bacterium
ACTGATCCGATCAGAAAGAAAGTTCCGCTATTGCTTTCTTTTCCTCCAGGTACTGAGATGTTTCACTTCCCTGGGTCTGCTCCCTCATACAAGGGTACCTGCCGTAAGCAGGTGAGTTTCCTCATTCGGAAATCTCGGGATATAACGATTATTTGGCATCTCCCCCGAGCATATCGCAGCCATATCACGTCCTTCATCGCTTCTTGAAGCCTAGGCATCCACCATACACCCTTTATTCCTGTAGGGAATGCTGCACACTGCCCTTTGCAATGTATGAACACTCTCTACTGAAATCTGTACACCGCTGTACAAGTCATATCAATGTGAATTGATATGAATAGGTTTTGTTTTTTGTGTGATGCATACGGAGGACGAAAAGACCCACACTTTCGTGTAATTGTCTTAACTCCATACGCACCCGCTCCCATGAGCTTTCACTCATGAGCTGCCCCTCCGCGTCGAACAGAGAGGGCTTTCACGAAACGAGACCTTATCAAATCTCGCTTCGAGCATATGCGATTGTATGACCACTGTCATACAACTCTCACGTACTAAAACCACGAGTATAAAACTCGCTTCTAGCTGTGAGATTTTTCAAAGATCGCACATGTTCTCCTTGAATTTTTTGACGAAAAAAACCGCGTCACGCGGCTCACTGCACCTGAGTGCAAAGTAACCGCTTAGCGAGATCTTTCGGTAAAATTCATAAACACGTAGGCGCTATTATACGGATATCGATAGAAAGGTCAAGCATGAATGGGGATGGGGTTTTAATTTAGAAAAATAGTATTGTTTTATTGGAGTCCCTGTTTTAATTTATTTATGAAATCTGGCCAGATTTCAGTAAAAGTGTTTGATGAAGCAGATAAATCAAAGCTGATAAGCTCCCCTTTCTCTGTAAAAGCATAGGTCCCAGATTTTATAGAATAACCGTCTTTGTGAGCCGATGAGATTATCATAGTGAGGGCAGGGTTTCCCTCAAAATCCGAGTTGGTCATTACATCAACTTTCCCAGAATAGGTACTGCCTAACATCTCGAGAGTAAATCCATCAGGGTATTGCGTCTTTAATACACTTATCGAAACGCCTCTATCCTGAGCATCTTTTCGGATGCACATACAGCCTGTGGAATTAACAGTACATCCGTTATTATCTAGATTCTCTGTTCTTTTATCTAATGCTGGGATTGTATTGAGTTTTTCCGGGAGCAGGGGTACAGATAAACCTGCACAACTTATTGTTTCTATTGTAGCCTTAGCGGGAGTTGGAGTTGATATAACTGGATTAGTTTGAACTACATTATTTTCCTTTGTTTCGATCACAGCTCTATTATCTGTTAAAGATTCAACTTGATCGGTGTAAACTGGAGAATTTACGAGTGGTGATTCAACCTCTGCATCTGAAGTTGTATTTGTGGAAACTGATTTTTCACCCTCCACTGAAATTTTCTTTTGCACAACATTTTGATATATGAAGAGTGCTCCAAGAAAAATACTGACAAATATACCAATCTGGAGAAAATTTTTTAACCCTTGGCTCATACAAAAAGTATACCAAAAGATTTTGTGAATAAATAGCCAAAACCTGCATACGAAAAACGGTAATTCCAAAAAGTATTCTGGGACGTTTTAAAAATAATCTGCGCGTGAATTTAGCGTCAGGTTTCTAATTCACTTACGTTCATAAGAGCCTCCTGCCCGACCTCGCGGTCAGGGCATTAGAAATAGCCCAGACATCGCTCCGGTTTATAAAATGATAGAAACCTCCGCAGGGAGGTTTCTTTCATTTTAGACTCTATGGAGCTCGTTGCGAATGCCAATTTTGTCCACTAAAATTTGATGCGGATAATCAAACACGTCGCGTGTGAGTTTATCGTACATGCCGACACGGTATTTAAGATCTTCTGAAGTAAGTGTCGCAAATCGTACTTCAATCCCGAGTTCAGCTTCAAGCGCACGCATCGCTACTTCAATCTTTCCGGGGTTCACTTTTTTCATCGCAATCAGTACATCGAGTCGGCGATCGAACTCACGCATAAAAATCCCTGCACAGGCGAGGAAATCGACGGGACCAGCTTTGCGAATATGTTTTTGGAGTGTCTTTCCATGTATCGGTGCAGTCTCAAAAAGAAATGTTTGAAGTGAAGGAAGCTGAGGAAACTTCATATTAAGCGCATAGCCTTGTACCCGAGTCTTAATACTTTTAGTCGGATGTTGCACAAATATTACTTTCTTCTTAATTACCTCAGCGCGTTCGAGTGCGCTCATCTCAGTGCGCGCAGTGCGACGCACGAGCTTCGCGCGACGCGAGATATCCTCGAATGTAAATTCTTGTGAAGGATTAAAGAGAAAAAAACGAAGGAGTTTTACGCGGGCTGGAGAGCCAAAGAGGATTGCGAGCGGATCAGTCATACAGAAGTTAGTGGTGCGATTATAGCACGCAAATCTTAAGAACAAATCTGGACAAAGAGTGGCTAAAATGTCACATGCCCGAGATATTTACTTTTTTGTAAAACGTGGTATTACAGTAGTAGTTTTGTTTTCTTTGTTTCCTTAACCAATGGATAGGAGCGAACATGGGAAAATTCATTTCTACGCTTACTGCAATTGTCTTGCTAAGCGGAGCTACCTATGGAGGCTTTGTTTATGCCAAAAGCGAGGGCTACATCACATGGAATACTGACAAGAAAACCGAGTGCCATTCGGGTGTCAGGTACAAGATTGTTCAAGGAACGCCGGGCAAAATCACGATGGTCAGAGAGGATGACAAGGACGATAAGCCGATTCCCTGCACAAAATAACGCATGTTCCTGGAATCAAAGCCCTGCATCCGCGGGGCTTTTGTTTTGTGTATCTTCCCGTAAGTATTTATATTCCATTAGCATGTCTCATTGACAGAAATTGAGAACGTGATTTTATAGAATTAGATAAAACAGGAGAACCTTCATGAAATGCTATTTCTGTTTGTATTCCAAAGGACATACGCCATTCTGTGTACGAATGAACAGTACAAATGAAATGTGGTACATGATGGGCTTTCGAGCCGGAATAAATAAAAGATTAATGCTCAACACGAGTCATCCTGCGTTTTTTAACGGGTGGTGCAATGGTCTAAGAAGTATATCCAAACCGGTTCGAGTAATAAAAAAATAGACCCTGCATCTGCAGGGTCTTTGTTTATAGTGACTTTATTTCTTGATACATATTGTATAATAGCAATTGGTTTCCCCACTGTTTTTTACACGGAGAAGACCATGAAGATTTCCTTCGTTGTCGGCCTCGTCCTAGGGGCCAGCCTTTGGTTCATCAACCAGACAGACTCAAGATCGACTGCGAGAAAAGTTAAGTTTCCGAAGTTGCGTCTCGTTTATTCTTGGAACTAACGCTCGAAACGATCTAAAGCCTTGCATCCGCGGGGCTTTTGTTTTTTTATAGCAAAAAATTAATTGAGCCAAGAAAGTGTCAACGTAAACAAATTTTAAAAAAAGAATGCCGCCCAAACAGTGCTTGGGCGGCATAGAACGACTCAATAGAGCTTATTCCAATCCACCAATTTCCACGATGTGTAACTGTTGGTGGCTGGATCGTAGAAACATGTATAACGGAGAAGTGGGTTTGCTTTGCCTGTAGCCTGATACACCATTGTGGTATCGCCAGAAGCCAGTGTGAATGCCATGCCATGTAAATTCCAATCCGAAGTCCAATTGTGATTCACCAAGTACGTTTCAGTTTTGAGAGAAACAAAACGTGTGTCGCTTTGAACGGCATGCACCATGTCGAGTCGCGCTCGGTCGGATTGAAACCGATTTTGCGGGACGGGAATGTTGAATGTCGCACCAGTGACTAACGAACGAACGGCGTACTCCTTCCCGTGCTCAAAAAAGTTCTTATCGATATTGTTGTGGTGATACCACACGGTACCCTGTTTGAACACAAGACTCAGTGGTGGAATCCACCCAGCTGAGACAGCCTCTTTCAAACTTTTTCGTTCACCTTTATGGCGTATGTACGCCGTTGACGACGGTGCATTCCCCTCCATCTTAAAGATGAACCACCAGCCATTTGAAGGCAACGTCTTGATGACTTCGGCACGGCGATCATCCACAATAAGGGACGGTGCACGATACTTGAGAGAATCTTTGATCGTGAGTGTCGATCGATACGGATTTGTACCGAGCGGAATGTTGAGATTAGTTTGCACTTCCCAGTGCAAATGTGCACTCGTCGTTCCACTCTTGCCCAGATACGCGATCTCTTCACCTATACTCACCTCCACTCCAGTACCGGATCCACTCCATGTAATGTGCGAGGCAACACTGTGCAAGTGGAGAAAGACACTATCGAACGTCATCACACCATTCGTGCCGTATGCGTACGGAAACGAATGCCTGATGTAAAGTCGTTTTCCTTGCCCTGAGACTGTACCGACTTTATCCAAAAACACCACTTGTCCACCTGCGATCGCATTCAAGGGTCCTTTTTCGTCAGTACTTATACCACAAGCACCGTTCCAATCCTCTCCCATATGGTATTTTTTGACTGCCCCATAGTACTGGGTGTGGTACTGATGTGCATCGGGATCTCCATATGAAATCCAGCCAACAGTGTTACAAGCTTGCCAAGCTTGGGTGGGATTAAAGGGTAAAATAAACGTACCCTCTGGTTTTACCCCAGCAAGCGAAAGGCCCAGGAAGAAACTCATCAACAATCCAACAGCAAACTTAATTGCGTTCATGTGTAACCTCTACTATGAAATTGTGAAGAACAATATCAACTGCCAACCAGTCGATGTATACATTGTATCACCCCACGAAATATCATTTTTGTACAGTGTGTATAGTCAAATTAAGGGTAACGTTTGAAAGAGAGAAAAATTTGTTCAGATACCTGGATTCGATCCGGATCAATATCTGGCATATGTATCGCCAATCGATATTCACCCAGGTCATAAAGATAATTTCGTAATATTTCATCACTCGCTAAGCTATACTTGGCATCAAATAGAAAAATGGGGATTTCATTATTTATGGTCTTCCCTACAAAAATTGCTCCGCGAGTTTGAGATTGCAAAGTATATTCCTCTACCGTTTCTACAGAAGGAGAAATGTGAACTCCTCCATCGTCATTTGCATGCAATCGTTTAATTGGTTTAACAAGGAAAATATCCTCTCTTAACAAACGCACTTCCCAATCCGGGGGATATTTAAAACTAAATCCATATGTTGAGTTGGTGTACTCTTTCCAATCAGACGTATTAAGCGTGTTATCGGGGAATGAGAGTGGAGGATATGTTTCAGCTTCGGGAGGAGTTGGCGTGGTAGTAGCAGTAATTACCTGCGGTATTGAATCGTTCGTCTTGTTTTCAGAATTGTCCGAGCGATTTACAAAATAAATGATACTGAACACTACTGCACCTATGCATAGCACTATTGGCACTTTCATATCATGTGCTTTCATACAATTTGATACATGTATTATACCACTTTAACTATTCAACAATCGT
>JAYSTK010000141.1:0-1133 GCA_043719825.1 Candidatus Kaiserbacteria bacterium
ATTCAGAATGAGTGGTATTTCATGGGTATGCTTAATAAAACAAAAGAAGGTAAGTAATCTATCCATAAAGCGCAGAGTGCAAATGCGTTTTATTGGGTATAGTACCCATGCACATTGACATCAACACGCCTTGCGAGACGTGCCATACATCAAATGACGAAATACAAACGCCTTTAAAACGATTGTAGCGCGTCATTTTATTGTAATAATTAAAAAACATGTATAACAAGCACAATATTGCGATTGGTAAAGTAGCATCTAAAACTAGCTTTAAGCCAGAATTAGCGTGTATAGCTTTCTATGGAAATAGAACCGTGGCCACTGATTCATTTAGACTTATAGAAATGAGTGCAGATGGAAGGAAACAAAAAGAGCCGACATTACTTTTTGCAAAAGAGGTTATGGAGCGTATCAAGTTGAAGAATGAGGAACTGGATATAAAAGATATTCAGGCCACAGCTCGACTTGATTCTATTAAGGCCACATACCCGTCTATAGACGTAGTACTGGACAGCGCAGAAAAGGACATAGAGCAGGTTATACGAGTAAATGCGGTGTACCTTGCGGAGTGTGCAATGATTCTTTCCAAGCTTTCAAAGTTTGCAACGGTAGAATTACACATTCCAAAAAATCAGGGGAAGGCACTTGTATTAAAAGCATCAAACGATAAACAGAGTGCACGTGCACTTATAATGCCTTGTATAAAATAGTATGAACTTTTCAATCGTCACACTAGGGGAGCTATTAAGCTCACAAAATGATACAATCAAACGTAACGCCTTTAGTATCTTGAAACAGCTACAAAGGGAAAGGGACAAAGGAATAATATGTACATGTTGGGACAAAAGAGAGACGCGACCCGACATTAAAAACTGTCCTATGCACAAAGAGATGCACAAATAGCACGCTTTCACCTTTACGCAAACACGTAAACATCAAAGCACTATCAAACGATAGTGCTTTTTTGTATCATAGGCTAACATATCCCACCACGAGACATATATATAATAGCAGAAATTGGGAGAGGAATGAATGAATTTTACAAAGACGATGGGCAAATTTTTAAAACAAAAAATCTCCCCACAAAGGGGAGATAGATAGATATTTCAACTACCGCGTAGTTATTTTTCAGA
>JAYSTK010000142.1:0-7893 GCA_043719825.1 Candidatus Kaiserbacteria bacterium
TTGGCGGCAGGACTATACCCCGCCGCTTCAGCCTCTACCTTCGTAGCAAACCATATCTTATTTTCTTCTTTGATTCGCTTCGCACTTCCACACCATGGAAGGTGATATTTTGTGCCACTTTTTGAGGCAACATAGCCACCTTCAGGAGTACCAGAAGATTCTGATGTCATTAAGTTCGGAGCGTATTTTGTCTCTTCAGCTTCGACACGTGGGACTGACGAAGGTGCTCCCGCTCGGATTCCTGCACTATTTTGGATATTTAATTCAGGAAATGCTAATTCTGAAGAATCTTCAACTGAAAGTCTGCCAAGCCAGAACGATGAAATTCCCATTGATATAATAATGGCAACAGTAATGGTTTCTGAGCTTCCTAGAAAGCGCTTGATATTTAGTGAAAGTTCTTGTACACTCATCCATACTATTATACAAGAAACGGCGGGTAACCGCAGGAAATTAGTTAACTATGGCAACCAAGAAACAAGGCGGTACCGCCAAAAACCTTACAGATTCAAATCCGCAATACCTCGGGGTAAAGCGTAGTGACGGTCAGAAAGTGAAGATTGGTGAGATTATTGTTCGCCAACGAGGAACAAAAATTGAAGCGGGCAAAGGTGTTGGAGTAGGACATGATCATACTCTTTTTGCACTCAAGGAAGGTAAAGTTGCCTTCGGAAGTATGCGAAAAATTAGCTTTCACGGTCAATCAAAGACGAAGAAGAGAGTGAGTATCATATAAATGAGATAAAAAAATTCCGGTGTTAATCACCGGAATTTTTTTGTACTTAATTGTGTGTCTTAAAGATTCAATTTGTTTCCACTATGATCCAGTCACAATTTCGAGAGACTGAATCACAATAGGTTCAACGGGCAGATCTCTGGGTCCCACCTCCACACCTGAGATGCTGTCGACAATATCCATGCCGTCTATAACGCGTCCGAATACAGGATGTTTTGAGCTCGCAGGATCTTTATCCCAGTCAAGTCCAATGTTATCAACGGTATTGATAAAAAATTGACTGCCTCCTGAATTAGGTTGACCTGTGTTTGCCATTGCAATAGTACCGCGGACATTCGAGAGCAAAGGATCAGTTACAAACTCATCTTGAATAGTGTACCCAGGACCTCCTGTGCCGTATGTTGTTACATCAGTTCCCTTGCTGTTCGTATCCCCTCCTTGAATCATAAAATTCTCAATGATTCGATGAAATTTTGTATTGTTGTAATACCCTTCTTCCGCAAGCTTTACGAAATTCCCCGTGGTAATCGGCATCTTATCTTCAAAAAGTTCGATTTTTATAACACCTTTATTGGTGTTGAATTGTGCTATACGATTCATGCTGTTTGTTGCTTCTGGATTATTAATTTTTAACTCTTCAGGTGTAAGTGGACCTTCTAGTGTATCAACAGATTCTAATACAACATCGGGAGTTTCATTTCGGGATTCAAACCACCATCCAATCAATGCCACAAGCACGATAGACATGATGAGAATAATGGCGACATGTTTCGTATTTCCCATACAACAATTTAAAATTTACTAACGCACGAGGACCCGCAGAGTACACGTTCCTTCTTGACCATCAACTCGAAGTTTAATTATGTGATCACCAATGCTTTTTATAGGATGCGGAAGCAAAATCTCTGTTTCACCAATTTTAATATTGAGTTCCGAAAATCGATGTGCAATGTCTGCTGCATGGATTCCTTTAAAGAGATTACCCTGAGCATTGGCCTCTACAGTGAGCTCTACGGGAGTTGTTTCAAACTGCGCAAGTGCAGCTTTAAAGTCAGCAGTATGATGCTTCACCCGTGTTTCTTCTTGTGTTTTGATAGCAGTAACTCGACGAACATTTTCGGGAGTTGCCGGAAGCGCGAGCTTACGAGGAATAAGAAAGTTTATCGCATGGCCGGCAGGTACTTCCTTTATTTCTTGACGCTTTCCTATTCGTGCGACGTCCCGAAGCAATACTACTTTCATGGGTTTAGACTATCTAATAAAACTCCTTGTGGGCACTATCATAACAGATTCTCCATTACCCTCAAAACCTGCTGTATAAAACAATAGGCAAGCAAACTTAGTTGAATGATGTGTACCTATAAGTGCAAATGGCACCTATTGAAGCTGGCATTTATTAGTTCAATCCTGCTTAATTTTTCTTCAAGAAATCCAGCGCTGCATCGAGTTGAGGATCAACATTGTCTACGCGATCCTGTGGAGTGCGTTTTATTTCAATATCTGGTTTAAGGCCTCCTTCAGAAATAGAATTCCCATTTGGCGTGAGCCAACGTGCAATTGTAATCTTAAGTGACGATCCATCTTCGAGTTCAACAAGCTCTTGCACTGAACCTTTTCCAAATGTTGTATCTCCTATGAGTGTTGCTACACCATGTTCTTTGAGTGCACCCGCTAGAATTTCTGACGCTGATGCAGATCCTCCATCAATGAGTACAATAAATTTCTTCGGGGCTCGATTACCTAGTTCTTTGCCTGAACTTCGATAGAGCTGTTCATCAATGCCTTCCCCAAAATTTTCACGAACAATCACTTTACCAACGGGTAAGAAGTAACTCGCTATAGATACTGCACTTTCAAGATATCCTCCTGGATTACCTCGAAGGTCAAGAATAAGATTTTCCTTTCCGCTTTTTACAAATGCCCGTAGCGCATTTTGCATTTCAGCCTCAGCGAGAGCATTGAAGCTATAGAGAGATATTATAAAAGCGTTATCTCGAACATCAGTTTTACTCGTAGGGATCACAATGGTGTCACGCACAATCGCTATTTCACGGAATTCTTCTTCTCCTTCACGGAAGATTGTAAGCGTTACGGTAGTTCCCTGTTCCCCTCGAATAAGTCGAACTGCTTCATCAGTATTCATCCCTTCGGTGGATTTCCCGTCAATTTTTATAAGTACATCCCCCGCTATTACTCCGGCTTTTTCTGCGGGAGTATTAGGAAGTGGTGCAATGACCGTTACCATTTCTTCACGTATGCCAACTTCCATACCCACCCCACTAAAGTTGCCTGCGATTTCTTGTCCAAACATTGTGGCTTCTTCTGGTGGCATATAGATAGTGTAGGGATCACCGTAAGAATCAACCAAACCCGAAATCGCTCCTTCTATACGAGATTCTCGTGTCACAGGATCAGTGGTGGTAGATACTACATATTTTTCTTCAAGAATATTCCACACCCGCCAAAATCTACTGAGATCAACTGAATCATCCGCGAGTGTTTCAGGTCGAAATAGTGAAGCAAGATTAGCTTCAAGTTTCATGCCTCCCCCCAGATGCAATCCTGAAAAAAAAGTAGCGGTAGCAAGGAGCATAGCCAACCCGATACCGAGAAGCGGTGTTCGAGATCGATGATTATTTTTTGGTTGATATGTGATATTTTCGTTCTCCATATAAAAGCATTATCTCATACTTCATCCCTCGTGCACAAAAGACAACTTAAAATCGGGGTCACCATGCTAAAATTAGTGCATGGTAGAACGGGATAGTGTAAGAAAGCTCTTTTGGATACACCTCAATAAACCCACCGCTGAAGAAATTCGCGAAGTTTGTGAGGAGTATGATGTGCCACGTTCATTTATGAATGATGCGCTTACTCCTGTACCTCGAAATTATGCTATTTGTGCTGAAGGATTCATTAAGATTGCTATTGACTTCCCTGTTGTAAAACGAATTGACGCTGAACATCCATATGAAATTAAGTTTATTTTCTCCAAAAAAGTACTTATAACAATTCAATACGAAGAGATGGAGGCGCTCGATCGATTCAAAAAAGAATTTGAAGTGCTCGCCACATTACATAAAACCAGTAAAAAGATCACTGGTGTCCACCTCTTTTTTGCACTCATGAACGAGCTGTATTTAACTTCTGCTTCAAAACTCGATTATGTTGAATCAATTCTTTCTGATATTGAAGGTGCTATCTTTAAAGAGAATGAGAAGCAAATGGTTGTCGAGATTGCTAAGACCAGCAAAAGACTTATTGCCTATCGCCATACATTAAGAGCGCACGAAGACATGTTTTTTGAAGTTGAACCCCTCTTTATTGAACTCTACCCTGAAGATCACCAGAGTGATCTCGCATCTCTTCAAAAAACGTATTCAATACTTATGCACAGAACAAATGCACTTTTTGAGACGTTAAGTGCGCTTCGTGATGCAAACAATGCAATGCTCACTACTAAACAAAATGAAATTATTAAAATTTTAACCATAATGGCCTACATTACATTCCCCCTCACACTCTTTTCCTCAATGTTTGGTATGAATACTGAGGCAACTCCCATAATTGGTCACCCGTTTGATTTTTGGATTATTGTAGGAGTAATGACATTTGTAACTATATTCTTCTTTAGTTTTTTTAAGTATAAGAAGTGGATCTAGTCAAACGCCGCATAGTCACCATCTACCGTAAAACATGCTCCCAGCATATTTTACTGTCATCGTCATTCGAACATTCATCGTACAAGAAGTACGCCTCATGTTCTCATTCCTCGGCGTCGCGTATATCGTGACCATACAACGTTTGGGAATTGTATGGCGACTCTGTGTAAATTTGCTACACTAAAGCCACTAATTCCATATGGGTATATTTGATTTTCTTAAAACATCGAGCACTTTGCCGCCTTCTTCGAAACCTATCTATTTTTTTAATTCGCTCACTCAATCGAAAGAAATTTTTAAACCCCTTAAGGAGCTAAAAGCTTCAATGTATTCATGCGGACCCACGGTATATGACCATGTGCATATAGGGAATCTACGTGCATATCTCCTCCCCGATCTCATAAAACGTGTGCTCATCTACAATGGATACGATGTTACGCACATTATTAATTTTACTGACTTTGGGCACCTCACCGATGATGGGGACGAAGGTGAAGATAAGATGATGAAGGCACTCAAACGTGAAGGGAAACCCATTACACTGAGCGCAATGCACGATATTGCGGAGGTGTATATGCATTCATTTAAAGCAGACAATGAAGCATTCCATAATATCCCCCCGACTAAGTACACGCCGGCGAGTGAGTACATACAAGACGAAATTCGACTTGTGAAAACACTTTACGAAAAAGGGTATGCCTACGAAATTTCCGATGGTATTTATTTCGATATTTCGAAGTTTCCAACATATGGTCAAATTGGCAAAATTGATGTGTCAAAACTACGTGATGGTGCTCGAGTAGAAGTAAACAGTGAGAAACGACATCCCGCAGATTTTGCCTTATGGAAAAAAAGTCTTCTTGGATGGGAAAGCCAATGGGGCAAAGGATTTCCAGGATGGCACATTGAATGTACAGCTATGGTTTTTGCAACCCTAGGAAAGCAAATAGATATACATACGGGTGGAGAAGATCTTAAATACACTCATCATAATGGTGAAATAGCACAAGCTGAAGCCCTCACTGGTAAACCCTATGTTTCGTATTGGCTCCACAATGCTCATGTCTCGATAGACAGCACCAAAATATCTAAATCGCTTGGAAATGGAGTACGACTAAGCGGCGTCATTGATCGTGGTATACCTGCGCTTGCGTATCGATACTGGCTCCTCACTGCGCATTACCGCTCCCCTATCAACTTCACCTTTGAAGCTCTGAACGGATCGAAGCAGGCTCTCTTTAGGTTAAAACGTTTTGTATATGAAGAATGTAAAAATATTTCTGGTAAACCGAACCAAGAATATATTGAAAAATTTATAACAATTATAAATGATGATCTTGATACTCCGCGCGCTCTTGCGCTCATGTGGGAAATTATTAAAGATGCAACATTAAAGAATGATGAGAAGGTGGCCACACTTAAAGAAATCGACTCAGTGCTCGACATTGGTCTTAGTGACGACAAAGATACTGCTATTCGTGAACTTGGAATCATTACTTCCGAAACACTTCCACTCGAAATTCAAAAGCTCATTGATGAACGAGAGCTCGCTCGAAACATTCATAATTGGGACGAAGCAGACCGACTTCGTCAGACTCTCAATTTCAAAGGATACATCGTGGAAGACACCCCTTCAGGACAACGAATTTCTAAAGGGTAATTATGATAAAAAATGTAAATCATAAAACAGCATTCGGGCGAATGGCAAAAGAGTACCAGGAGTATCGTCGTTTATACGACCCACGGCTTTATAAGCTTTTATTTTCAATTCTACCTGAAGGTGAGGTTAATATACTCGATATCGGATGCGGTACAGGAAAATCTACTGAACCTTTAGGAACTTATAAATCAAAGAAAAGATTCATTAATATCGTGGGTATCGACCCGGATCCCGCCATGCTAAAAGAAGCTCGAAACTCAGCACGAAAAAATAAATTGCAAATCGAGTATGTCGAAGCATTCGCTGATAAGGTTCCTTTTCCGCCTGCCACTTTTCACGCTCTCATTTCTGGGGCTGCATTTCATTGGTTTGGTAACAAGACAACAATTTCAAAGCTAAAAAAGTTGTTAAAGCCTAAAGGCGTGTTTTTAATCTTTTGGACGCAATACGCAGCAAGTACTACCCCTACCATTGGAGCGGAGTTATTCCAAAAGTACAAATGGAAAGGTATTCCGAAAAAATTCCGAGAACAAGCTTTTGTTGAATCGCTTCTTACATCAAGCGGGTTACACGGAGTGACATCAGTAATATATAATTTCTCTGAAAAGCGGACAATTCCTGAGCTGATTGGTTTACTTAAAACAAATTCACACTATGCAGTCATGTCACTCGAAGACAAAAAAGATTTTATAAAAGGTATGACTCAAGCATATAAGAATGCTCTAGGTACAAAGGAAACAAAAACGGACAAGCTAGAACTTCGTATTTGTTACGGTTACGCCTGAAAGCATTTATGAATTAGCAATAGAAACAGGTGCCACGGTGCGTAAGTTTTTGCTTGCAGTGTCATACGAAATTCTTCTAAACAGGGCTACAAACGTGATCAATCTAAAGGAAATGAAACTGACGTTGCGAGATTTGATGAGGTATACAAGAATGTTCTCGATAAAGATTTCACAGGATTTACAGTCATTGAAACCGTCAAGATGAGCGCTGGCGTAGAAGCTGATGTAATTTTTAATAAAATTAAAGAAGAACTTTAGTTCCAGTCTTAAATACATCATTTGAGATACGTAATATTGGCAACGAATCTCGAAGGAGTATATAGTATCAGACGCAAAGTAAGCTCTGTGCTAAGATACACAAGGAATCTAAACCCAATCCTTTAAGGAGTTGCTGTGACAATGCGTAAAAAGAAAGATACAGAAAGTCAGCCAAAGGAGAACCCGGCCGAAATTCGCCAGCAAGCGATTGGGCTTGAAAAACGCTGGTTCAAAAAGTTGAACAATCCCAAGTCGGGGACGTACAAGTTGGCCCACTGGTACGGGACTCATGGCTAAGGCATCCACATGGCGTCAGAAATGGCGCCACTTTCTATATAAGAATATCCCCTCTCTATCCCCAAAATGACAGGTTCGGTATTCGTAGTACAATGGTCACACTATGCCAGAAACGTCTATGAGAGAGCCCGGAACAAAAAGTCGCCTTCTTCGTACTCCCCCACACGACATTGATGCAGAGCGCGCACTTCTCGGTGCAATTATTTTAAAACCTGAAGCGATGCACGACGTCTCTGTTACGGTGTATCCGGAATCATTTTATGCCGACAAGCATCGAGAAATTTTCCGTGCAATTCTTGATACGTTCATGAAGGGTGATCCGATTGATATTCTTTCAATTACCACAAAGTTAAAGTCTCGTGATCTGCTCGACCGTGTTGGAGGAGCAAGTTACGTCACGGAGCTTGTAGAGATGGTCCCCGCAGCGGGTAACTCAACGTACTACGCAACGCTCGTGCAAAATAAGTACGTTCTCAGAGGACTTATCAATGCCGC
>JAYSTK010000143.1:0-1126 GCA_043719825.1 Candidatus Kaiserbacteria bacterium
TCTAAGATCTTGGGCAACTACTCAAGTGAAGAAACTCTTGCAAGACTGTGTATTGAAGCCTACTGTTTACACTACGGTATTTGTGATAGGCAGGCGGAAGAGTTAGTGCTAGAAGCAGGCCAGTTACTGTGGCTTAGACGTTTTAAGGGTCAGATGTGGCAACTACCAAAAGTAAATTGGGAAAAAGAACTAAGCTAAAGAAGCCTACAGTCCGTGAGCAAGCTATCAAGAATGGGTACAAGTCTGGACTAGAGGAGAAAGTTTCCGATCAAATCTCTAGTTCAGGCTTGCCTGTAAAGTACGAACAGTTAAAGATTGCTTACCGTGTTGACGAGTTACGGTCTTACACCCCAGACTTTGAACTACCCAATAGTATCATCATAGAAACTAAAGGCAGGTTTACTGTAGCAGACAGGATGAAACATTTGATGATACAGAAGCAGCACCCAGACAAGGATATACGATTTGTATTCTACAACAGTAATGCTAAAATATCGAAACAGTCCAAGACCTCCTACAAAGACTGGTGTATCAAGAACAACTTTAAGTATTCTGACAAACTTATCCCTGAGGAGTGGTTAAATGAGATTTGAAGGCTTAAACTGGAGGTCTATAGCAGATGACCCCCCTAAAGCTGAAGACCATGTGTCCATTCTTGTGTTTCCATTAGTCAGTGATGTAGGCCATATGTATAATGTTTCAAATGTGCCGTATGTCTTAGGGCCACACAATAAGTACACACATTGGGCCATCATCAACAAAGCCCCGACACACGACTATTGGGAATACTACTGTGACAATATACCGCCTTACGATGGGAAGAGGATTAAATGAGTGTTAGTATCTCAACCCCTTTTGGAGGGAGTCACCTATTCGCCAACACAGTCTTACTGGAAGGCACCGCCAGACACTCCAGTGTTTTAACTTTGCAGGGACTCCCTTACCAAATATCAAAAGAAACCCCTACTGTTGGTTTCGACACTAGGCCAAAAGCCCTACGAGATACAAGGATGGAAACTAATTGAGTAATACTTCGAAAGTACTTAAAGTCTACGGTGTAGTGGAGGGGCCTATTGACATCTTCAGTTTCCCTGATGAGTTCGTAGACGCCACTAAGCTTGGATAT
>JAYSTK010000144.1:0-1124 GCA_043719825.1 Candidatus Kaiserbacteria bacterium
CAGCCTGTGCTTTACCGGTCGAAACTTCCCAAAAGAACTTTTGAACCAAGTAGACATCGCCACAGAAATGCACAAAATCAAACACCACTTCGACGACAAGTTTTTAGCGAACAAGGGTATAGACTACTAGTTATGAATGTCCCGATAGCTACCTACGAGCTACTCCTCTCTAACCTAGAAGTAAGTGCAAAAACATTACAATATATTCATGCGTACAACCAGCCAGAAATTATTGTTTTGGATCCAGAATTACACTTGCAGTTCGAGCCACTACAACAATTGGCCAAAGAAAGCCTAGATATTTTTAACGAAATCATTCAGTACCTCGGCGGAATACCAGTAGCGCTCAGCGTGGGCAAGACCCAAGAACATGGTCACGTAACATCTGTTAATAGGTTCGAGGAAGGCCTGTGGATCTTTTCCTATAAAAACGCTGAGACAGGAATACACAGTAAGATTAAAGGCACCTCTAACTCCCTGCTCGATATATACCAAGCAACACTTACGAATTAATCTAGTTATTTTGTCCACGCTATTGTTTACTTTTGTAAACTACTGAGGTTATAATCGTTTTAATGAATTCACGGGTAGGACAGCCATTACCACTCCACACTCCCCGCATTATGGGATTAGAAACAGAGTATATGGTTGTTCCGGGTGATATAGGAATGTCCACTGAAAAGCTGTGTTATAACGCCGCGGCTCGCCTTGGCACTCATATAGTAGGCGAGTATTTAGGTAATGGGGGGCCGTTTATACCTAGACACCGGGGATCACCCAGAGTACGCAGGGCCTGAGTGCTTGTCCGGTCACAGCGTTGCCTTAGCTGGCCGTGCAGGGGATCTGATTGTAGCCGCTGCCTTGGAACCAATATTTGCCATGTTTGAATCTCGTAACCATAACAGTCCTAAATTGTACAAACGTACTCTCGATAAAAATGGAAACTCTATAGGCGTTCACGAAAATTACTATATAAGAATCCCGGGTCAAAAAATTGCAGCTTACTATTTATTGCCACATTTAATCTCCAGGACAATAATAACAGGGTCTGGCTACGTGGATAACGAAGGAGATTACAGCCTGGACCAGCGTGTGCGGGTAATGACCAACGAACCATATAAAAA
>JAYSTK010000145.1:0-1118 GCA_043719825.1 Candidatus Kaiserbacteria bacterium
AATGTATGACCTTCAAGTTGTCCAAATTCAGATGCGCCAATGATGTAGACCTTTTCTTTTGTTGTAGCTTCTAGGTACGCATTTCCAATATCAGTACCCCATAATGCTAGTTTATTTAATTCTGAAAGGAAGGTTACCAATCTAATACCGCGAAGTGAAACAACTCCAGAGTATACACTATCTATGTTGGGATCTGTCAAGTGTCCTCCAGCCACAAGCCGGCTTTTATGTCGCCCATCATGTTTGACATCATAAATCATATGACAGCGGATTTTCTTGTAGTCATCTGGGGGAATACCACCTTTTCCTTTGTCTATGAATGTTTGATACTCAAGTAACTGTTCCATTTCCATGGCTTCAGATTCCTTCCATTTATTATTACCATTGGACTGATCAATTTCCATTGCTTGGTTGTGAGTCCTTGGAACCATTACTCCAAATTTTTAGAATGGATCATGCCTGTACAGTTTAGTCTTGATATGATCTACCGTACGCTCAATCTTCTTGTTATTCTTTCCAAGTGAGCGGAACTGCTTCTAGCCAGGAAATTCCGACAACCCATTGCGCTGTGCAGAATGAATTACAGAAAGGAAGATAATCTTGTTGCTAGATGATACTAGTTTAAACGTCAAGACATCACCTACATGTAAAGCAACTTCAACCCATCGACCTTGTTCTTCATTGGAGCTGGATGGAAAACCTTCATTATGAGGATTATAGTAATCTGGCTCATAGAATGCACAAACAAGCAAAGTGGATGTATCTTGAGTCTATCCAGCTTTCAAGGGTGTTGACAATTGTTTTGTCTGTTTTGATACCATAGACATCAGCAACAAGAGATTTCGACCAATGAATAGCTGTGCTGTTTTGACTCCATATCGACAGCTGGTGTATCTCTAACAACGTTTCAGTAGCAACAGCTTCATTGCGGCGGTGAACATTGCATGATGGGAATCGTGATTTCCAGTGTTGTCGGATAGTGTCCAAAACACGGTCACGAGCCTATTGTGTAGTTGCTGAAAGGGTATGGTTGATGGTATCCACTGGAGCCCAAGCAAAGAAAGGACGTAATAAGTCATAGTCGCGTTTTGTTGTCGTTTTCAAGACTAGCAGTATAA
>JAYSTK010000146.1:0-1101 GCA_043719825.1 Candidatus Kaiserbacteria bacterium
GTAATGAGATTCGGTACCCCCGCGCCACATACGAGAATGTCAGCATTTTGAGTATAGTGCGAAATATCCACAGTATCTTTTGTTACCACGCTTACATACGCGCCAATCTTTTGAAACCACACACTCGCAGGAAGTCCTACGAGCCGCCCACTGCCAATGATGGTTACAAATTTTCCTTTTGGATCAACATGGTGGATCTTCAAAATTTCTTCAATCGCACCAACAACGGGCGAGTATATACGTGTGGTTTTAGAATTAAGTGCGTCGACATCGTGTGAGGGTGGAATATGTTCTATTACAGAATCAAGATTAACTGATGGCGGTAGCGGGAGCTGTACGACAATACCTTCCGATCGCGATGCGAGCGTAACGATCGCCGCAATGACATCGTCGGTTAGTGCATGCTCTTTAAGATGTATAATTTCCGTTTCAATTCCTACATCCCGAGCTTTTTTTTCTTTAAGTTCAAGATACTTTTGCGTTTCAAAGTTGGGCGCACAGGTCACAATTCCGAGTCGAGGGGCACGACCACCTTCCGTTACACGGAGACGCACATCAGTATAAATTTCATCAGCGAATTTTCTTCCATCAATTATCATGCAAGTCCAAATTGTTTTTTAAGTTCAACAATTCCATCTTCAATTTTAATTTTTGGTTCCCAACCGAGTGTGAGTCGTATATACGAAGTGTCTGCAAGTGTATGTTTAGGCTCAATGCGAGGCGCTATATATTCTATAGGCCCTCCAATAAGTCGAGCGAGTTCGTTCACGGTAACATTTCGTCCTGCGCCCACATTAAAAACTTCACCATGCCCTACACGATCGCTTTGTGTAGCACGAACTATCGCATCGATAGTATCAAAAACATGCGTAAAATCACGTGACTGCTCACCATCCCCCGTAATAGTCATAGGATTACCTTCAGTTCTCTGTTTAAGAAACTTTCCGATTACAAGTGCATACGCGCCATTTGGGTCGAGGTGGGGGCCGTAGACATTAAAAAAACGGAGCGAGATGGTCTCAAGCTTGTGAATATCATGCCAAAGTTTCATCATAATTTCCCCATTGTATTTTTGAAGTCCATAAGGACTTTTGGGCTGAG
>JAYSTK010000147.1:0-1094 GCA_043719825.1 Candidatus Kaiserbacteria bacterium
CCGAAAAATACGTACACCGTCGCGGACTACGTCCGCGACGGACAAACAGCAATTACGAGTATCTTCTCTCGTAGCAAGCTTCCAATCATTGTGGGAGGCACATTTTTATATATTGATGCTCTTCTCGGGAAAATCTCGACTCCTGAAGTTCTCCCGAATGAAGCGCTTCGCATTCAATTAGAATTACTTAGTAAAGAAGTACTCTTTAAAATACTTATTGAGAAGGATCCCGTGCGTGCGCTTACGATTGATAAAGAAAATAAGCGACGACTTATTCGTGCACTCGAAATTGTTGATGCAATCGGCGTTGTCCCACCCACTCTTAATACTGAGCCATACAATACACTCACACTGGGAATCGATATTTCAAAAGAAAAACTTGTAGAGAATATTCATAAACGACTTCTGTCACGACTTCAGAAAGGTATGATCGATGAGGTGAAAAATCTTCATAAAAATGGGTTGTCGTACGAAAGATTGAAAGAACTTGGTATTGAGTATGAATATATAGTGGAATATTTGGAAAATAAAATTTCAAATGAAGAAATGCTTTTGCATATCGAGATGAAATCAGCACAGTATGCAAAACGACAAATGACATGGTTGAAACGTGATAAAAGTATTGTTTGGGTGAAGAATGAGAATGTTGATGAGATAGAAGAACGTGTAAGAGAATTTTTGAGTAGTGAAGGTTAAGCGTAAGGAATTTCGATCCTTATAGGATCAGCACAGGTTGTTAATATTTTAATTTGCGGTCACGAGTTGCTAAACATTTTTGCTCACTTCGTTCCAAAAATATTAAGCACTCTCGAATCTTACAGATTCTGTCCACTCATGGGATTATTTGCTTGCTTCGCTCACAAATACTCACAATGAGTCTTGCGAAAGTGTTTAGACACTTTCTCACCCGGCTCGCCTGTTGCGATGCAACATGGCTCCGCCTCCCGCAAAGGTACGTAAGCAAAGCAGTTTGCTTACTATACGAAAAACCTGCATATTCATGCAGGTTTTTCGTATACCTTTGCGAGCCCACGTGGATTCGAACCACGGTCGCTGGTTTTGGAGACCAGAATTCTACCACTGAACTATAGGCC
>JAYSTK010000148.1:0-1088 GCA_043719825.1 Candidatus Kaiserbacteria bacterium
AAGATCGTTTTTAAGAACATTAATAATCATATACTTGTCTAAGTCTTTTGTACTTGGTGTATAAAAAGGTCGGCTTAAAGAAATAATTCCTCTAAAAGATTGATACAAAAAGCTTGAACCTTTAATGCTTGTGTAAGATTTAATTTCAGTGTCAGGACCGCCACCTAAACTGAATTTATTTGGCTGAACTAAAGTGATACAAGCAATGTCATGGTCTGCTACCATATCTTGAATTTCATTCGCAAGCTTTTTACTACTTGCAGTATCGTCGCTTACTTCAGTATTTACTCGTTCAAAATAATCAAGCATCACCATTTTTACTTTTTGCCCAGACTTTTGTTCAACGTCCAGAATATAACTTCTAATGTCTGGAATTGTCGCAGAACTTCTATCGTAAAACCAAACATTCCCATAATGCTTTCGCACAAGGTCGGTAAATTGTTGCCCTTCACCACGCTTAAAAGCCGCGTATAGGTCATCTCTTGAAAGCCCAGTGACGTTGTATAGTACCTTTTCAAAGAGACGATTCTTAACCATATCTAAGCTACAAAATACAGTGGCAATTCCTTGCTCAGAGTTATACTTTAGTATCTTCAGCGCAAGGGCAGTTTTACCCGCACCAGCAGCAGCCACAATACCAATGTTAGAACCAATTGTAATTGGCATTACTCGATCAAGCTCATCAATACTAGTTTTAATTGTATTCTTCTCAATATTATCAACGTAATGTTTAAAGCTATCGTGAATTCCGTCTAGAGTTTGTGGTCCCGACTCTTCTTTTACAGTAATTCCCATCTTAGTAGCATACTTGTGTAGCCAACTATTAGGGTCGCGCATTGTGAAAATTCCACCTTTCCATTTATCAGAGTAAACTTGATTAATTACCAAGCCCATTTCACGTTCTGGAAATTTATCTTCTCCAGTTCTTGAACTTTGTAATTCAGCAACACCGTCTAGAATTCCTTTTGTAACTTCTTGTGGAAACTTTAAATAACTATAGGTCGCGGCTAAACAAAGCATAGCGTTATTTCTATCACCGGTTCTAAAAAAGCCGTTACTCAAAAGCCACCTAGCTTCGTCAAGTCCCT
>JAYSTK010000149.1:0-2833 GCA_043719825.1 Candidatus Kaiserbacteria bacterium
TGCATGTCATATTGCGTAATAAGCTTACCGGATTTTGGGTCGGGTTGTACCGGAACAAATTCAATAAGAGGGCGAGGTGCTATCACCACTCCTGCTGCATGTACCCCAACGTGCCTCACGCGTCCTTCAATCTGTCGAGCAAGATTAATAACCTCGCGAGTCTCGGGGTCTTTTTTGTAAAGTGTTGCGAGGTCAGGTTCTATATCAATTGCGCTATCAATCGTCATGGGAAATCCCTGGCTCCCCATTGGAATAAGTTTTGCAATCCGATCACCGACGGCGTACGGATGCCCAAGTGCACGTGCTACATCGCGTACCGCAGCACGAGCCATCATGGTTCCGAATGTGCCAATCTGTGCAACATTTGCTTCTCCATACTTCGCGCGCGCGTACTCTATAATTTCGTCACGACGATTATCCGCATAGTCCATGTCAATGTCAGGAGCAGACGGTCGTTCGGGGTTGAGGAAGCGTTCAAAGGGAAGTTTGTATTCGAGTGGATTCACATTCGTGATACCGAGTACATAGGTGGTGAGGGATCCTGCTACTGAACCGCGAATAGTGGTAAGAATTTTTCGCTCTCGCGCTTCACGAATAAGATCACCTACAACGAGAAAATATTTTGCGTATCCTTTCATTTTGATAACGCCAAGTTCATAGTCGAGACGCTCTGTAACTTCCGGATCATCGAGTGAGAGCCCGCGCCATGAAATACCTTTGTGAGCGAGCTCCGTAAGTTCATCATCGGGTTCTTTTCCACTTTCAATTTTATAATCGGGGAAATACCATGTCTTACCGGGCTCCAATGTCACCGTACATTCCTCCGCGATCTTGACTGAGTTCCGAAGCGCGTCAGGTGTTTCTTTAAAATAGTCTTTTGCGTCCTCTTGCGATATAAATGAAAAATTAGGAGCGAGATCACCCGCTTCTTCGAGCGTGTCGACAACGCCCCCACTTTGAATTTTTATCATGGTCTCTCGTGCGAGATGGTCACCACGTTCTAAATAATAGACATCATGTTGCGCAAGAAGGGGAGTGTCTGTTCTCTCTGCAAACGAAATAATTTTTTTCTGAAGTGCTTCATGCCCGTTAATCTCTGGATGGTGGGTTATTTCGAGGTACACATCATTCCCAAAAAGTTTTTTATACCAGTCAAGAAGTGCGCCCGCCGCTTCAGTATCGTCATCCTTAAGTGAATTAGTTGTCTCTCCACTAAATGAAGGAATGATACAGATAAGATTTTTATGGAATGTTTCAATGAGCTCGTGGTCAATACGTGGCTTGTAATAAAATCCGTGTACGTAAGACTCAGTTACCATTTGAATAAGATTTTGATACCCTTCGTTATTTTTCGCGAGAAATACAACTCGACTTCGCGGTTTATCGATATTCGCTTCTGTATCAAATCGAGTCCTCGGCGCTAGGTACGCATCGATACCTATAATCGGCTTTATATTTTCTTTTGTGCAGGCCTTATAAAAATTAATTGCGCCGTAGAGTGCACCGCTGTCCGTAAGTGCGAGCGCAGGCATGCCACATTCTTTTGCTTTTTGAGCGAGTTCTTTAGGAGTGGGAATAGCGTTGAGGAGAGAGTAGTGGCTATGCACATGGAGGTGTACAAAATCGGCTTCTAGTTTTTGAGTGTTTCCCATGATAGTTACAGTATAACAAATATAAGAATATGGGATATTGAATATAGAAAATTGCTTTCCATTTGGTATAATCCTTCAATGAAAGAGTCGTTTGAAGATGGGAAAGAATATTTCAAGTATCCTAATATAGAAGCAGAACGGGGTGAATTTGAGCGAGTTTCAAGGACATTTAATGTGGATATCGATACACTTATGTTTCTTGCGGCGGAGGAGAGTAGACTTATTCCCCTGAATGCTTCAATTTGGGATGTTCTTGAGAACACGGACTCAAATAGACTTGAAAAAGGTAACTGGGGTGAGGTACAGGCATGTAGCGAAGCACACACACGAATTCGCGATTGGAAAAAGTTTAAGAATCTCGAAGAGAGCTCTGAACCAATAGCTGCACCTATCATTCTGAAGTTTGGTGATATCTATCACTTGGTAGCAGGTAATACTCGGCTTATGGTTGCACGAGCTCTCGGCATTACACCAATGGTGCTGATGTTTGAGTATAAACAAAAAAGAACTGATGAATAGTTATAAACAAAAGAAATCGAGAGATTTGGATGCGGTTCGCGGCGCGAGTACTGAACACGACCAAGGCGTACATTCTGTACGACGCGTGGAGCGTACAGTACGAGGCAACAAAGAAACGCGCCAAAGACCTCGATTTATTGCAGGGGTTGATGAGGCCGGGCGCGGCCCACTCGCAGGACCTGTAGCAGTGGGGATAGCAGTTGTTTCGGTAAATTTTGACTGGAATTTGATTAAAGGAGTTCACGATTCTAAAAAGGTGAGTCCTAAAAATCGCGAAGCGATTTTTAGGACCGCTACGTCACTAAAGAATAAGGGACAGCTCACTTTTAGCGTTTCACTCGTTAGTGCAGCAGTTATAGATAAAGTTGGTATCACAAAAGCAGTAAGACTCGGCATCGATCGAGCATTTAAAAAGCTTGCACTCAATCCACAGCAAACTCACGTTAAACTCGACGGCCTTCTCAAAGCTCCTCCTGAATTTAAAAACCAAGAAACTATTATTAAAGGTGATCAGAAAGAAAAATCGATTGGCCTTGCGTCAATTCTCGCGAAAGTAACGCGTGATCGCATAATGGTACGCATGGCGAATAGTTACCCGCAGTACAAGTTTGAGATTCACAAAGGATACGGCACAAAAATGCATCGAGCGGCAATTGAACGAC
>JAYSTK010000150.1:0-2824 GCA_043719825.1 Candidatus Kaiserbacteria bacterium
TTTCTTAATATCAATCTGTTCCGTTTGGATTATTCCAGTTGATATATTAGGGAGTGAACTCATACAAACAGATACAAAATGCAAAGCGTAATGACAAGCATTATACCGGCCTGTGGAAAACTGTAAACTAGTAGGCAGAAAACGTATATTCTGTGCATCTCTCTGAGCGGGCTGTCAGTAAGTCTGTGTATAGTAAGTGGACAACTATGTATCTAAAAATACGCAGAAGGTATTTATATTTTCAAATGTAATAATTTTAGAGCGGAAAGCGGAGTTGATTTATGTGTAAATGTAGTGTACATTCATGAACACATTCTGAATATATGCCAAAAAGAACCTACCAGCCAAAAAAGAAAAAACGAGCGACAACGCACGGGTTTTTAGTGCGGGCTCAAACCTCAAAGGGCTCAAAAGTCCTCAGAGCGCGAAGACGAAAAGGGCGTGCAAAACTTGCGGTGAAGCCAAAGGTAAAAAACTAACGTAAAGCGATATGCTTAAAAAAAAAGAACGATTGAGTCGAACTGAATTCAATCGTTTTTTTTCGTTAGGGCGGAGGTCACACTCCCCTACTTTAATGGTGGTCTCTGCTCCCCATAGTACTTTCCATGCTTCTGCGGTGGCGCCTAAAAAAGTATTTACGACCGCCGTATTACGGAATAAATTTCGTCGGAGAGTCTACAGCATCATGAGACAGCAGTGGGAGCTACATGATCTCAAAGGGGTATTTATTGTCATTGCTAAAGCACCGGCACGCGGAGTAACCTATACTGAACTCGAAGAGGAAATTGCGCTCGTAATTCGTAAAATAGAGCGAATAGTATAGAATAGGCAAGCATTACTACAGACTTACATATTTATGTTTTCAACCATCTGGCACACATTTTTCTTTGACCCCATTTATAACAGTCTCGTATTTTTTATTGATGTGGTACGTCAGGGAGACGTAGGAGTAGCAATTATACTCACGGTCATTCTCGTAAAAGTGATTTTGTTGCCGGTTTCACTTAAAGCAGCTCGTACGCAGCTCATCATGCATGAGATGGATCCTAAAATGCGTGAGATTAAAGAGAAGTACAAAGATAATCGTGAAGAGCAGGCGCGTAAAACACTTGAGCTGTTCCAAACGAATAAAGTAAATCCATTTTCTAGTATTCTCCTTCTTTTTATTCAAATCCCCATTGTTATTGCGCTCTACTTTGCAGTGTATAAGGGAGGGGGTGTTGCACTTCCTGCTATCAATACCGATCTACTCTATTCGTTTATTCCAACCCCGGATACGGTAAGTATGCTTTTCCTCGGCATAATGGATATTGCGGGGAAAAGCATGCCACTCGCTCTTGTGGCAGGTATAACACAATTTATTTATACGCGTATGTCGCTCCCTACTCTTCCCGCGCGTGATCCTAAGGCTGAAGCAAGCTTTAAAGATGACTTTAATCGGAGTATGCAACTGCAAATGCGGTACGTGATGCCCGTTATTATTTTTATTGCTGCCTATACTATTTCGGCAGCAATCGCACTGTATTTTGTAGTCAGTAATCTCATGACCATTTTGCAAGAGTATGTAGTCCGGCGAAAGGGATTAAAGATAGTTGTAAAATAACCACAGAAAAAGCCGGAGCCCATAGGGATGGGCTCCGGCTTTTTCTGTGGTTAACTCCTTACCTTAAAATCGTATCAAATACCCACAGTGCATTATCATTTTTATTAATGAAGTAAAGAAGTGTTCCTTGTGGGTTAATACCGATGCTTACAATATCGATTGGTCGACCAGATTCTTCCTCGAGATTACTTAACACTTGTACCGTAGAACTCGGGGCATTCACGATAAAGAGTACATCAGAAAAAGTGGTGATACCTTTATACCAGTCATCAGGGTATTGCTTTGTACTATCGAATGCGCGTGGGCTTCCACAATAGAGAATCCCCTTCTGTGTCATCGAAGACACACACTTTTCAGGTATGATTCCAACTCGGGGAATCGGCATCGAGGTGACAAGATCTGTAGACTCGATACCTCCTTCACTCACTTCAGAAATTGTAATACCACCTAGGTACGCGAAAGCAGTAAGTCCAAATCGTGCATTCGTAAGATAGGTAAGTGAATTTCCAGTCACTTTATATACGGAACCTCTTTGTATGGAACTTGGAGTAGTGTATACATATGTATTTTTACCCCAGAGCACTTCAACATCGCGGAGTGGTGTTGAGAAGAGTTCAATACTTTTTTTAGTAAGAATAGTGTATGCAAATGCGCTCCCCCCGTACGTATTCGGAAGATAGTAACTCACTGTACTACTCGCGTCGGTAAACGCTACTTCACGCGCTCCCTGAGGAAGTGTAATGCCGTCTATACTCCCTCCTCCATCAATTCTCATGAGAGTCCCCGCAATCACCTCTTCTTCACCCCCAATCACTTTTGTAATCGCGACATAATCACCGTTCGAACTGAATGTAGCGCGTACCGTTTTGGGTATCGTTGTTCCGCTTACCATTTCTTCATCGCCATTAAGTAAATTTATATCGTACACATGCCCAGTTCCCCGTTCAACATACCGAATGATTCCATCAAGGATGGTCGCTCCTGCTACGGGGCGGGTAGTAATCTGACGAAGTCGTTGCGGTGCACCGTCACCTGATTCTGGTGCCACATCTACGGTAGTTTCTGGTTCATTTCCCACGAAGACCGGTTTGTCTCCTGAGGTTTGAAATCGCGCAAAGACTTCACCTGCATCTTTTGGAACTCCATAGATGAATAGGTATGCCCACACACCTCCTATTACAATGAGGAGAATAATACCGACAATAATGAGTGTTTTTTTCA
>JAYSTK010000016.1:0-2126 GCA_043719825.1 Candidatus Kaiserbacteria bacterium
ACTGCCAATAACATTCGATGGAAATTGCTGAAGCGCTACCATAAGATCTTTTACATTGCCGTTGTAAAAACGTCGCGCTGCTTGAATTTTATTTTCGGTGTCAGAGAGTTCACGTTGGAGTTCAAGAAAGTTCGTATTTGCTTTAAGATCAGGATAGGCCTCAGCAACAACGAGGAGCTTTCCAAGAGCTTGAGTAAGTCCCGCTTCAGCACCTGACATTGCAGCAATACTTTCGGGAGTAAGATTAGAGGGATCAACATGCACACTCGTTGCCTTTGCACGAGCTTGGATCACCGCATCAAGCGTTTCTCGTTCATGACTTGCATAGCCTTTTACAGTCTCAATAAGATTTGGGATAAGGTCATATCGGCGTTTCAGTTGTACATCAATATCAGACCATGCTTCCTTTGTTTGCTGAACAAGTTTTACAAATCGATTGTATATCGCAACTCCCCAGAAAAGTACGACGACGAGAAGTGCAATAAGAATGTATGTCATTGTCATAATGTCTTCATAAATATGTATTAATCTAGAACCTACGAAATTGGGAAATTTCCTTGTCGAAACTACAGTTTTCTCCTTCACCGTACGGTTTGTACGTTTCAGTTGGAAACTTTGTTTCTTCGCGAACTTTCCTCAATTTCGTAGGTTCTATAAGGCTATGTTTTAAGTATAACATCGAGGGGGTAATTGGAAAGGAAAAATTACTATAGAGAAAGCGCATGCTGAAAAGTGAGTACGATACGGCCTCGCGGCTCGAAGTACTCACTTTTTGTACATGCGCTTTCTCTTTCTACCCTATGTTTAATAGCCTCCCATTCCTCCACCCATACCTCCCATATCACCCATACCCCCACCTGATTTTTCTGGTTCAGGAGCGTCAGCGATAGCAACCTCTGATGTGAGTAGAATACCCGCTGCAGAAACTGCGTGCTGGACACCAGCGCGCTCTACTTTCACCGGATCAATAATTCCTGCCTTGATCATATCGTCAACAATCATGGCGCGTGCTGCGTCGTATCCAGCATTTCCGCCTGCTTCACGAACTTTCTCGACAATAACCGCCCCATCATCCTTACCCACATTAAATGCAAGTTGCTTCAGTGGCTCTTCGAGAGCCTTAAGAACAATTCGGTAGCCAATAAGCTCATCGCGTCCAAGATTTTTATCAACACGACCTTCAACTACAGCCGCTGCTTTTACAAGCGATGTTCCACCTCCGGGAACAATACCTTCTTCGATAGCAGCTTTTGTTGCATTTACGGCGTCTTCTATTTTAAGCTTGAGATACTTCATCTCCGTTTCTGTTGCAGCACCCACACGAATGACCGCAACGCCGCCCGAAAGTTTTGCGATACGTTTCTCGAGATTCTCTTTGTCATACTTTGATTCAGTACCAACAATTTGTGAACGAAGAGCATCTACGCGTCCTGTAATTGCTGATTTTTCTCCCTCTCCGCCAACGATAACCGTTGAGTCTTTTGTCGCAACAACTCGAGCCGCCTTACCAAGTTGTGTGAGTTCAGTATTCTCAAGTTTAAGACCTACTTCTTCCGTAATGAGCGTTCCTCCTGTTGTCACTGCAATATCTTGAAGTATTTCCTTTTTACGATCTCCGTATCCGGGCGCTTTTACCGCGAGGACAGAAAAGCCTCCTCGGAGTTTGTTAACTACAAAAGTAGCGAGTGCTTCCCCATCCACATCATCAGCAATGATGACGAGCTCTTTCTTTCCCGATTGAGCAATCTTTTCAAGAAGTGGAAGAATTTGCTGTGCCGAACTAATTTTTACATCGGTAATCAGAAGAAGTGCATTTTTATATTCAGCTTCCATGCGTTCATGATTCGTAATCATGTATGGGGAAACATATCCTCGATCAAATTCCATTCCTTCGGTGAGTTCAGTTTCGATACCAAAAGATTGAGATTCCTCTACCGTTACGACTCCATCTTTTCCTACTTTCTCAATCGTTTCTGCTATTTTAGCTCCAATCTCTTCACTCTCAGCCGAGATAGTCGCTACCTGTTTAATTTCTTCTGTCGTCGTGATTTGTGTAGCCATTTCATGGAGTGCTTTCACGACATCAATTCCTGCCTGCTCCATACCGTGTCGAACAGCCATCGCAT
>JAYSTK010000151.1:0-1079 GCA_043719825.1 Candidatus Kaiserbacteria bacterium
GCTGGTAACAGGATCATGGTAGTAGTATAGAATAGTATAGACACGATATCATAAGTAGGAAATGCCTACATATATCTAATATCTATACAACCGAATTTAGGTCATAGGCAAAAGACATAGGCATGCAGACACGATAGGAACCAGTCATGAAAACAAGATGATGTCCAATCAATGTGCAATACATAGCCACCAATATAGCTTAGATGCCAGTAAGCTTTAATGAAAGAGATTTGACGACACGATAGTCTATTCCTACTAATTTGATATTTGTGGCAAGTGATATCCAGATTGTGTGCTGCTACGTGTATTCTTATAGAACCACTTCACACGATTCGAGTTTCAACCTACGGTGGAGATCACGGATTTGCACAGAATATTTCAACAGTCCTCGCAATCTGCGGTGTCTCATATATTACTGGATTATTATTCGATGACGTCGAAGTCGCCTCAGGGATTGAAACACCTGACGGCTGGCTCGACTCATCATTTTCATCACCTGGAATTGATGAGGAAGAGGAAGACGAAATGTCATTCCCAGGATTGTCTGACGTTTTTCCTTCCGCTACCATGTGGAAACAACTTAGACTCGAGGTATCGAGTGCAAGTGAGCCTGTTAGAGACAAGCCCCAAGCAGTAAGCTTGAGTTAGGAAAAATATTACATCGTCGAGATTTTATAGGTTAAGTTACAGGTGAAATGTCTAACCTTATAACAAGGTTGAATGGGGCGACGATAGCGACCACTATTCAACTAACAATGTGAGCGACAGCAGTATCAGTTCAGACATACAGTCAATGAGTTGTGTGCATTGCATGTCAGTTCGTATCAATCGACTATAAGTTGCTAACTACTTGGATGGTTTTTAACTACGCGACATAATACGTGTGTTCTCGTGATATCGGGAAAAGAAACCCGGTGATGAGCAAAAACCGTATATTGCCTATATAGGCTACTATACTAATATAGGGGTAACTAAGAACACCCTATTCATACATAGAATAATTAATGACTAATATATATTGTACATATATGGTACTTATGACCATAATAGCACTGCATGCATATTGATTACAATACATT
>JAYSTK010000152.1:0-1077 GCA_043719825.1 Candidatus Kaiserbacteria bacterium
TAATCCATTCAGTAACCCAAACCGTTCCACAGCCTGCGATGTACCTAAGTTTCTTATCGTCATCGGCACAAATGGAATACCCTTTTTGATTTTACTAAGCACCACTTTACAAGTTGCATTCGCACCCGGGTTATAATCCTTAATCTGATTTAACCTATAATTGATACCGTCAATGTGTACTAACTTTTTAAAATCCAATATCGCAAAGTCAGACGGCGTTAGGTTTACAGTCAACTCTACGACCTTACTATTCCTATCCGTTATCTCTTCAATGAATTGTGAATAATATTTGTTGTATAGATTATTATTCGTGTAGTTACTTCCAATATTTGAAGGTGCCCCCCAATAAAGGAAATCAGGCATATCGAAAAGCAAGTCTAATGTAGGCGTAAATGGATGGTCCAAGTGACCTGCGTAGGCGTAGGTAGTTTCAGTTCGTACAGTTGTACCGTCGTTTATTGTCCACGAACCGCCTGCGCTTAGCACACCTCCATAATATAGTATTCTTATATTCGTGTCTATTGGTTCTACTGCCCCCGTGTTTACATTCTCTTTCACAAACCTAGGTATTACCATTTCGTTTGCGATAATTCCAAAGGACGGCGTAGGGCTGAATATTAATTCAAATTTCTTTTCACCTTTTAAGAAATCATTTACGACGGATATATTCCGCTCTCCGTATTCTTTTCCTGTGCTTAGTAAGTAATCAGCATTATAAAAGTCTACATCCTTTTTATACTTGAATTTATAATCTTTGCCCTCTAGTTCTGAAATAGGTTTTATGATTGCAGGCTTAGAGTAGTCCACTTTGTCGGACCACTCAACTACTTCCTCGGCTGCGTAGAAGTCAACCAACGGGGCAATGATTAGATTGGTTTCACTTACCGGGTCGGGTTGCACGTAAAGGTTAAACATCTTTACAATGCTTAGAAAGAAATCCTTTTGAGGTATGCCTTTGGGTATTGCAGAATTTAAATAAAATAAATCCCCTTCTATAATCGGACTTGTTACGGGCGTTGCTGTGAATGTAGCACCTGCCGCAAAAGTAAATATTGCCTCCCCTGCGGAATAGTAAGG
>JAYSTK010000153.1:0-2818 GCA_043719825.1 Candidatus Kaiserbacteria bacterium
TTGTCGATAAGAATTGCACATGATGCGCAGTGCATTCCTTTAACTTTGAGTACAAGTTTAGTCATAATAATTAATTAACAATCTGTGCCGCGAGGCTTACAATAAATTTTCCTATATGTTCGAAATGACCGCGAAAAGTGCCTGCATAGGTGCCTGCTTGTACTTTTCCATCCGCAAGACCGAAGCTACCATTTTTACTGTCGCTACATGAAACAGAACAATAAAATGGAAATTCACCCTGTTTTGAAGCGACAAATTTAACGTTTATAGTTGCATTCGCAGGCAACCTTTGCGATATTCCAAAGGCATCAATTGCAACACCGTGATCAAAGTTATCTTCATTTACGACGGTAAGATCAACACGATCACATTTTTCCACATTAATGGTTTCAGGTTCAAATTTCCACTCGTATTTTTTTGAAGTTACCGTCATCACGACATCTTTTCCGAGGTCGGCTGTGCAGTTGTCAGTGTCAGTTGCTTTGCTATATATAAAGCCTCCTCCTAGGATGACGACGAGTACGATTCCAATGATTACAAATTTATTCATATTTTCATTTTTTTACATTAATGTATCTATTCACTCCATATGTAAGCGGCGCCATAAGCAAGAGTGACAGTATGAGAAGAATCCACCATTTTTCGCGTGGAGACCATCCATAATTATCTACAGTAAATGATGCACTCCCCACAGTTAGTTGTACTGAACCTACATGCGGTACGGTGTCCCCTTCAAGATAATATTCAACAAACGCTTTGTATTCACCTTGCATACTAAAGTATGCGGGAACACTATATGTTGGTATGAATCCAGCTGGAGCAGTTTCCATATGATCGTGAGCAGCACCAGGTGCTGCATGTGCTCTGTTTATAAATGAAGGAATGTTCATAGAATGGCCATGGGGCATTGACTCATCAAAACCGGGTGTATCAGGAACATTTTGATTTTGTGTGTTCGTACGCATATGTATGCCCGTGTTACCCGGATATGTAGTGAAATGATCTTTGCCATCTCTACTGACAAATGTAACGGTGAGCGGAATTTGCCTTGTTTTATCGAGAGATACAGCAACTCCATTTGCGTCCTTAAAACTAAAGGTTACGTATTCAGGAGAGCTTACTTTGTAAAGAGTTTTTTCAGTAGTAACCTGATTTGTGTTTTGAACAATAGACCCGAATGTGTAACCTGAGCTTGCTGGTACATTTGTATTCCCTTTACTTACAGTAGGTACAGAGTCTAATTTTCTTGTATTTCGATATTCATCTCCATTTGCTTGTCCATTTTGATCTTCAACTCTAAAGGGCATCATCATTCCTGCATGAAGGTGTTCAGAAATGTGGCAATGAAGCATCCATTCACCAAGATTACTCATATCTACAAGTATGTCGATGTATCCTCTTGGAAGCACGAGTGCAGTATCTTTCCATGACATATTTTCATTAATCACACCATTTTCACTTAATACAACGAACCGTTGACCATGAAGATGTATAGGATGCTGCATTACATGTGCAGCCATCGGATCATTTGAGATTCTTATTTTTACAAAAGAGCCTTGTTTAAATGTCCAATCAGATACGGGGATGTCCATACTTTTTTTGCCCGTTGCTTCATCAACGACAATCCACTCAACATCTTTAGTCGTATTGATAACGTCAGAATTTGTAGAATCATTCCATTGTATGGAATCGATTGTTGGCACTGCCATCATCCCACTCATATCGCCCGCCATTGCAGCGTGGTCCACAGTGGTCGCACTACCTCCATGGTCACCATGAGCACCTCCAGACGTATTCACCGCAGGCGTTGTTTCTGGTGCTGAATCACCGTGTGCATGAGCATCATGACTGACACTTCCGTTAAGAGCTACGGTGAGCTTTAGTTTCTTATCAGGTACATTATTAAAGTATGTACGGAAAGTTTCAAACTGTTGACTAAGCTCAAGATCTTTTCGCGCTGAAAGAAACGTATCTTTATATGATGTTAGTACTTGGTTATTTTCAGCGATGGTGAATCGCACCATTTCTTCGGTTGCAGTATTTGTTCTATTCACGAGTTTATACGTTCCCGCTTCTGGGAAAAACACTTCAAATACTAAACGCTCAGCAGGTGAGATTATAAGTTCTGTTTCAAATGTTTCCATTTCAAACTTACTGAGATCTGCCGCAATTCGTTTGATGAGCGCGCCAGGAATACTGAGGCGATACGTACGCGCATTTGAAACATTAGTCATGAGGAATCGTACAACTTCACCTTTTTGAATATTGAGTGTGTAATCAATTTCACCGTTCACTAAATATTGATTTCCGAATCTTCCGAGGAGTGCGTGATCAACATAATCTTTGTAGAATGGCGCTATCTTTCCGTTTTCAATGAGAATGTCATCGATCACAAGAGGGATTTCGCGATTGACCGTGTTGTAGTAGTTAACATCAAGTGGATCTACGAAATAATTCCCATAAAGTCCCATTTCTTGTCCATAATCATCTCGAGTATGAGGGTGATACCACGCTATGCCTGCATCTGGAAAGTTAAGTACATAGGTGAATGTCTCACCCGGCTTCACTGCATTTTGAGTTGAATCGGGAACACCGTCAAAGGCGTTCTGTACTCTTAGTCCATGAGAATGAATTGTTTGATCAACATCTGTGTTATTAACGAAGACAATATTTGCTTGACCCCCTTGAGTTATTCTAATGAATGGTCCGGGAACTGAACCGTTGTACGCAAGCATTCGGAGTGTACGATTTCCTACCTGCTTCTGTACATATGATGCAGTCATAACATATGTGTCCCCATTTTGAAGCGTTACGAATT
>JAYSTK010000154.1:0-7436 GCA_043719825.1 Candidatus Kaiserbacteria bacterium
GAAAAGGTAGTGGCGATTGGTGAGTGCGGTTTTGATTATTATCGGGTGGATAAAGGTACAAAAGAAAAACAAGAAGTGGCGTTTATTGAACAAATTGAACTCGCAAATGATTTAAAAAAGCCACTCATGCTCCACATTCGAGATATAAAGGGAAGCATGACCGCATACGAAGATGCGCTCTCCGTTCTTAAAGCGCATGCGAAAGTTTTAGGGAACGTGCATTTTTTTGCAGGGACGTATGAGATAGCAAAAAAATTTTGGGATATCGGATACACAACATCTTTTACGGGCGTCATCACTTTTGCTGATCAGTATGATGAGGTAATAAAAAATGCACCGCTTCCGATGCTCCATGCAGAAACAGATGCTCCGTATGTTGCTCCAAAACCATACCGTGGCACTCGAAACGAACCGCTCCATGTGCGCGAAGTCTATGCGCGCATCGCTCTACTTCGAAACGAAGATCTAGAAAAAATTCGTCTGCAATTACTTCAAAATGCACGTGCAATGTTTAATGTATAAATAAAAGTAAAAAGAAAACAGCGACCCAAAAGGCTCGCTGTCTTTTATTTTGAACATCATTTGAAGAAGAGATATCGGATGATCTCGAGCAACAAAATAATTGATATTCCTTTGAGGAGCAATAGGACAACACACCTAAGTGCCCAAAATAGAATGTAAAATTCAACGGGGCGCATTCCTTTTCCTTTTCAAGCTGAACATAATCCCTATCCATACAACGCTTAAATGAGTGTATTGTCAAGTAATTTTAATCAAAAAGTGAAACAAGATACTCGTCTATTTTTCTCTGGTCGAGATCATAAAAGAATTTTTTATCTTCATGTAAATCTTCTGCAAGATCTGTTCCTACAAAACGCCAGTGCCACGGCTCAAAGATGTAGTATGCATTATTCTTTGGGTAGGAAAGTACAAATCCATACTTGTGTGCATTCGCAAGAAGCCATGTATACGCGGCGGTATTCTCAAAGCTTGTTGTGAGACCACCTCCCATATTCTCAGTCGTAAAGTCCACAGTGGTACCAAGCTGGTGCTCAGAATAACCCTGGTCAGCTGAAAACGTATTTGCACCACTTCCATAGGTCACCGTATATGCACCTTTAAGGGCACGTTGCTCATCAAACGAACGGAATGCAGAGACGACCCATAGTTTCACCCCATCATCAAGAGCGGCTTCAACCATTTTTTTGAAGTAAGGATAGGCTTGTCCATGGAAGAATTCCGGGTCACCACCTTCACTATATATAAAATCGTTTGGAATTTCTGTCAGCTTTGGAGGGATGTAGTGCTCGTTAAGAAAATAAACTTTAGAATATTTTTGAAGTAATTCCGGATCGGTTTTTGCTAGCTTATCGAGGATTCCTACGGTAGAACCAATCTTATCGATTTGATCTTCAAACTCCTCATTTTTATTTTTTTCTCGGCGCAAATCTCGTGAGAGATCATTATTTTCATCAACACTTTCTTGGAGAAGCGTTTGGGTTTCAATAAGTACATTCTCCAGTTCAAGAATACGTCCGGCGTTTTGAGTGAATACTTCTTGGCTTTCAGTCGCGAGCTTGGAATACCGCGCTTCTTCTTCGAGTATTCTAAAATTCAAAGAAGTGTGCGTTCTGTAAAACAATACTCCACCCACAATAACTATTGCGAGAAGCAGTAATATGATAAATGGGGCGAATTGTTTAATAAATTGCATAGATATCTTTAGGGAGATGTACATTCTACCATTTTATCAAATATATAATGTGGGATTGAAAGACTGCGCTATATGTGGTACGCTCACGAACATTAGTAGAAAAGGATGGTAAAGAAAATCCTTGTAATACATAAAAAATGGCAGAAAATACAATGCCAGCAGCCGAGGCAAATACAGAAGCATATACCGATGAGGTAAAAAGCTATGAATTTGCCTTCCACATACTTCCAACGGTTGCTGAAGGGGAAGTGCCTGACGTTCTCACAAAGATACGGGCGCACATTACAAATGCAGGAGGTGACATCTTTGATGCCGAAAATCCTGAGCGTCTTGATTTAGTATACCCAGTAGTACGACATCTCGAGGGTAAAAATCGAAAGTTTACGAGCGCATATTTTGGATGGGTTCGATTTCGAATTGCATCAGAGAAGATTGATGGAATAAAAGAGGAACTCGATAGTGAAACAAATATTCTCCGCTCACTTCTACTCAAGCTTACAAAAATGGAAGAAGCGCACCCCTTTAAGTTTCATGAACATCGAAAGTCGCTTAAGATGGTAGAAGTGTCAGAGGAAGGAGAAATAGTAAAAGAAGCGCTCACTGAAACTGAGACCTCCGCACCCGTACAAGAAGCAGCACTTGATGAATCACTCGAACGGATCACGCACGAGGGTGAAAAGATTGAAGAAGAAAAAGTCGCGTAATTAGTCACATAAGTATTGCGTACCATGTACCTTAACAAAGCAATGATCTTCGGAAATCTAACGCGAGACCCAGAGCTTAAGTCACTTCCAAGTGGCATGCAGGTATGTTCGTTTAGCATTGCGACGAATCGTACTTACAAAGATCGAGAGGGAAAGCGAGTAGAGAGTACTGACTATCATAATATTGTTGTCTTCGGAGTCCAGGCTGAAAATAGTGCAAAATACCTCCGAAAGGGAGCGAGTGCATACGTAGAAGGACGTCTTCAGACTCAAAGTTGGGAGAAGGATGGTAACAAGCAATATCGAACTGAAATTGTTGCAGATCGGGTACAGTTCGGCCCAAGAACGGGAGGAACTGAAGGGACAAATAATTCGGCTCCACAAAAAGAATCTGGAGAGCAGCCGAAAGGAAATGCGCCGGATTATCCTGAGGAGGATATTAATCCCGAGGACATCCCATTTTAAAGTCAAAATTAGTCCATCTGCTTTGTCAGACTGCGATAATTTGAGACTCTTCGTACTTCGAGTACGTCTCGTCTCAAATTTCTTGCCTTCCGCGCATCTGAACTAATTTTGAGCTTTAAAATGGAAAAGAACTTGAAAAGAAATTAAATTACACATTATGGAAAGAACTGAAAGAACAGAAAAAAAATCAACACAAAAAACTGAACATGTTGACTACAAAGATGTGGTAAAGCTTCGTGAATACATGAACCCGCATGCACGTATGATGAATCGCTCACGCACAGGACTTAGTGCACGAGAGCAGCGCAGTTTTGGAGAGGCAGTGAAGCGCGCACGGTTTATGTCTCTATTGCCGTACGTAACGCAGTAAGAAGAAATAAATTGATTTAAAAACCGCCGCCCGAAGGGCGGCGGTTTTTAAAACTTTCCAAAATATTGAGACTGTTTCAAAAAGGATACAGATGCGAGGCGACAAGCGAATGCGTGGAGCTTTGTAAGACCTTGAGCAGTTGATGCGAAAGGTGTACAGCGCATATAAGGTGGAAATGAATTTATGATATTCGATTAGGGTCAAGTTGCTAAGTAAAATTCTTCACTTCGTTCAGATTCCACTAAGCACTTCCTCCCCGGCCTCGACTATTTTCGCATTAAGAATAGCGAAAATATGTCTCCGGCTCGTAAAACGAAAGAAAGTGTCCGCAGAGGACACTTTCTTTAGTCGTTTTACGCTTTCTCGGCACGCTCAGTATATTCTCCCAATTCAGTATTCACTCTAATGACGTCCCCTTCATTGATAAACATGGGAACCATCATCTTTGCTCCAGTCTCCAGTATTGCTTCCTTAAGCGCGTTGCCTGAGGTGTTTCCCTTAACTGCAGGTGCCGTTTCTTTGATTAAGAGTTCTACTTTTACGGGAACTTTAATGCTGATAATACGATCATCGAAAATCACCGCATCGACAGTACTCTTTGGCTTGAGAAAACGTATTTCTTCTCCCACAACATCATGTGCCAATGCAAAACGCTCAGAAGGTTTACCGGGAGTATTAAACCAATACTCGCCCTTACTCTCATAAATGTAGTCTATTTCTTTGGTTTCAATCTCAGCTTCATCAGCTGTTTCATTCGAGTGAAATGTCTGTTCTGCAACACGTCCCGAGATGAGACTCTTGAGCTTCGTGACGTTGACAGGCTTACGCTTCTGTTTTCGAAACACGTGAGAGGAAAGCACAATGAAAGGTTCATTGTCCCAAAGTATGACTTTTTTGAGAGTGATCTCGTTATATGAGAGGACAGCCATGATTTTTTTCGGTATGATTGTAAATGTTAAGTGTGAGCATACTATCAGTAACTGCTGACCCTTTCAACTAATAAGCGACTGAATACAGGATGTCTATGATATTTTCAAATACGGATAACGCACGAGATTTAAGCGATGAGTCGGTACTTGCACGCTCACGTGGTGAACCATGGCTTTTTGCGCTCCTGCTTGAGCGGTACGAATCAGCTTTTTTACGGAAGGCGAAGTCGATTGTGTTTAATGAACTCGATGCTGAAGAGATCGTACAAGACGCATTCACAAAAATATATGTGAACGCTGAACGGTTTGAAATACGTGAAGGAGCTAAGTTTTCGTCATGGGCGTATACCATTCTTATTAATACTGCGCTTACTCGGTACCAAAAATGCGTGAAAGAAGGGAAGCGAACGATGCTCCTTGATCCTGAGCTTGAACAGCAGCTTGGTGAAATGAAGGGACACAATGCGTTTAATCAAGATCGAGACCACATCGAACGGGTACTCGAACGTATGCCAGGTCATTTTGCGGAGGTGCTTAAAATGCATTATCTCGAGCACTGGTCGCATAAAGACATTGCAGGAGAAACGGGGGAGACCGTAGGAGCGGTTAAGTCCCGAATTCATCGCGCAAAAGCTGAATTTCGAAAAAAAGTAAAAGAACTTGAGGATAAAGTGTTACCTTCTCTTTAATACGTAAGTTATAGTAAGTCTAATATAAATGCATATGGTATCTAAATTACACAAAAAAATAATGCGCCGCGTCTACTATGCGTATGCGATTCGACTCGCAACCCTTCCCGGTGTACTCCACGGATTTCTCATGCTCGGGGCACTCATTGCACTCACGTATTTTGTATCACTCGGAAATGTGATCCAGAATATAGAAATCGTAGGGTTGAGCGGAGTAGGTAGATTGGCATACAGCGCGATTACGAATACAGAAGCGTGGACGCTTCTCATCATTGGCTTTATGGTGTTTGCAGCGCTTTCATTTAGATTCAAAGTAAGCACTAGTCATTCCGCTCAAACTTTTGCAAAGGTGTAGAAACACCATCTCAAACTAAGGCGCGCGTCGTGGTTCCGAATCTCCGCGAGAGCACTACTTTTTAGATGCCTTGCACAAGGCCGCACAGGCCGAGCAGAGCAAAAAATAAATTGCCACATCTTTGATGTGGCAATTTATTTTTATGTGTGCAGATAAAAAATAGTGACCGAGTAAGAGTTCTACTCAGCGTCAGCTTTTGATTCAGTATCATCCGTGTCAGGAACTGGTTTTGTTTTTGGTGCTGGAGAAGCATCATCTTTGAGCGCTGCACGGATATGCTTCATAAGCTCGCCATGAATTTTCTTATCTTCACGAACCGTGGTGCGAGCTGCGTCGTATCCGCGTCCAAGCTTCACCTCACTACTTGTGTCACCTCCAGGTGGCAGATAAGTGTATGATGCGCCTGATTTCTTCACAAATCCATATTTTTCTCCTAACGCGAGAAGTTCACCTTCTCGACTTATACCCTCGTTATAGATGAGGTCAAACTCGGTTGCCTTGAATGGCGCAGCTACTTTATTTTTCACGACTTTGACACGATGACGACCCCCTACAACTTCCTCACCTTTTTTTATTTGAGCAATGCGACGAATATCTAGGCGAACTGAGGTGTAGAACTTAAGTGCTTTTCCGCCAGGAGTTGTTTCTGGATTTCCAAACATCACCCCAATCTGCATACGAATTTGATTAATAAAAATGATGACCGTCTTACTTTTTGCGGCAATTGAGGTGAGTTTGCGGAGTGCCTGGCTCATAAGACGCGCTTGCTTACCGACGTGATGTGCGCCCATTTCACCCTCAATTTCATCTCTCGGAGTGAGTGCGGCAACAGAGTCGATTACGATTACATCAATTTTTCCTGACCGAACGAGTGATTCTACAATCTCGAGTGCTTGTTCACCATTGTCAGGTTGTGAAATGAGAAGTTCGTCGAGTTTCACGCCCAAATTTCCTGCATACACGGGGTCCATGGCATGTTCTGCATCAATGAATGCGCAGATGCCTCCATTTTTTTGAGCTTCAGCTATGGCATGGAGAGATAAGGTGGTCTTACCAGATGATTCGGGACCAAAGATTTCAATGATGCGCCCGCGTGGGTATCCGCCAATGCCAAGGGCGTCATCAAGTCCGATTGATCCCGTAGGTATTACATCAATATTAACCTTTTTGGTTTCACCCAAAGTCATAATTGCCTCATCACCAAATTTCGCTTTGATACTTCTGAGTGTTTCAGCAATATCGCCTATACCACTTTTTTTTGCCTCATCTTTCGCAGGTTCTGATTTCGAGACTTTCTTTGTTTTCATGAAGCTATCTTAGACTTTATAAATTATTAAACAATTATAACCCATCTTCTTACCTCATCCCACCTTAGTGAACCCATGAGACATGTTGGTTTAAAATACGAAAATATAGGAATTGACTATGTCGGCTCTGGTGTGAAGACAAACGATCGGGTGAGTCGTGTGACGCGTCCATACCGGTCCTCTGCCTCAAGCGTCATAATTGAGTAGCCATTCTCAAGAAAGAGGGAATGAGTAAAGAGCCCACGCTCATCGGTATGTATTTGGAGACCATTCAATCGTAAGGCGATAATGTTTTTTGCTATCCCCGAAATAGGAATTGTGCGCTCATTTGTCACAATATGTGGTTCCTCCGTAAGTGCTATGGATGGTCCCTGAATGAGATTCCGCGCTTGGAAATAGGCGTACCCGACAAACATTATTGCGAGCAAAACATAGAAGATTTTCTTAAGAAGTCGTTCTATGGATACGTTTTGTCGAGGGATTGGTGTCATATAGATTCATCGTCTTTAGACCCACCTTCAAGGACTTGTCGCGGTTTCGCTCCATCTGCTGCTCCAATAACGCCGCGTTCTTCAAGAATATCCATAAGTCTCGCTGCCCGTGAGTAGCCGATGCGAAGGCGCCGTTGTAGGTACGAAGTGGAAGCTTTGCCTGCCTCCATCACGGCAACACGTGCATCATCATATAGGTCGTCATCGTCTTCACCTTCATCCACCATAGAGGAAAAAATAGCATCTTCGCCACGTTCTTTTGGTGTTCCTTCTAGGTTAATCGTTTCGAGGGTCTGAGCAGAGTCCTGATTCTTTAAATATTCCACTACACGGTGTACTTCATCAGTAGAAACGAATGCAGACTGAATACGCATGGGCTTTGGACTATCGGAAGAGAGGAAGAGCATGTCGC
>JAYSTK010000155.1:0-1053 GCA_043719825.1 Candidatus Kaiserbacteria bacterium
AATGGTTCCTTCGTGCGTGAATTCCTCTTTTATGGCAACTTTTTCAGTATCCTGATCTCTCTTTATTATTTGCGAGATTGAATCGTCTTCAGTTCCTGATGGAATAAGAAAAACCACGATTCCTGCGGTGAGAACACACACAATAATCACTATCCCTATCAGTAATTTTGAAGACATATGGTGGATTTAATAAATAAATATCTGAATATTAGTATATCAAAGAATAAATTGTTCATTTATGAAGTATTTGACAATTATTTAGAAAGTAGTATAATAGTTAAGTATTTTGTTCCCAGTAGTGTGTTCCCCAACCCCAGCATTTAAGGAGACCCCATGCTGAAATTGAAAATTTCCCTCATCGTCCTCGCGGTTTTTGCTTGTGCCACCCCCGCGATGGTCTCGCTCGCTCACGCGTCCGACACCTCGAAAGTAGTCGTCACGACGGCGGAGACTGGTAAAACCGTGAAGTCGGCAATTACGACGGTGGAAGCTCCCGAGGCCATCAAGACGGTGGTCCTCAAGGATCTTGGCTCCCCTCAAGAAACGAGTCTTTACACCATTCCGTTCCGGCAGGCGATGTCGAATGAAGAAGTTTCCAAATACCGGAAAGCTTTTGAAGCGATCGCCCGATCGATTGATCCTGACATGCGGGTCCTCGCCGAAGGTCGGAAAGATGGTGGGGTGAATTTCCTGTTCTTGCGCTGATACAAGCGTTCGACCAACCGCCACAATGCACCAGCATTGTGGCGGTTTCTCTTTGTGCGTCAGGTCCGTAATTTCTTACAGAAACTGTCCACTCGCTAAAGGCGAGTCTTGCGAAGCTCCAAGTATTCGCTTCTCACGCTGTGCTCCTAACGACCTCCTGCCCGACCTCGCTGGTTCGTGACATTAGGAATAGTCACTCACATCGCTCCGGTCATACAAAGAAATAAAAAGAACGGTGTCCCTGGGACACCGTTCTTTTTATTTCTTTGTATCTTTCTTTGGTTTCTTTTTATTTTTTTGCTGAGCGTTGTTTCCTTTTGCCATATGTTTGTGACTATGCCACTAATA
>JAYSTK010000156.1:0-7340 GCA_043719825.1 Candidatus Kaiserbacteria bacterium
GTACAAACTGATCGCTCACTCGATATCCCCGAACGGTTGTTGCGAATAGGGAAATCAGTTGATTCAGCTATTACTACATATGCTCCTAGTACCGTTGCAATTGAAACTCTCTTTTTTAATAAAAATATCAAGACCGCTATTATTGTTGCGGAAGTCCGTGGAATCATTCTGTACCTTGCACGACTCCATGGGTGTACCGTTATGGAGTTTGGTCCTCAGGAAATAAAGATAGCAGTAACGGGATATGGAAAGAGTGATAAAAATGCGGTGATGAGCATGGTGAAGCGTTTAGTAAAAAACGTACCCGACACCGCACTTGATGACGAGTATGACGCGATTGCTGTCGGCATAACTGCACTTGCGCATTGTCGAAGCATATAAGACACAAGGTGTAGAAATAGCTTGCAGTCTCTGCAAACATTTGATACAACGTACGGGATAAAAAAGTAATTTCATCAATAACGTCATATGATCTTTTTGTGGAGCACGACAGATAATTTTGAAGAGGAGGAAGAGGAAGAAACAAGTCTAAACGACGAGCTTCTCGCTGAGCTTGATGATGATGAACTTGATGATGAGTTACTCGAGGATGGTGTAGCGATCGTTACGCCTCCTGTAGTGGACCCACTTGTTGCGGAAGCAGAAGAAGAAGTTGAAGAGGTGGCGGCATTTTTAGAAGACGAAGAAGGGGAAGACGATGATGCGGATTATGATTCGTTTGACGACAAAGACGAACTTTAAAACACAATCAAAAAACTACCGGCATACGTGCCGGTAGTTTTTTGTACTCAATTACTTATGAGGGAAGGAGCTTCACAAATCGACGCTTCCCTATTTTGAGTACAACTGGTTCAGTGACTCGTTCGGGGATTGATTCGAGTTTCTCTCCTGACACTGCGTCACGCACACCACCTGCCTCAAGAAGACGTCGTAGCTCGGTTTTTGACGCTATCACCCCTTCTTCAATAAGAGATACTATGTAATCCGGTTTTATCTCTAAGACATCGTCAGGCACTCCCCCTTTTTGAAACGTCTCAACAAACGCTATCTCTGCCTCTTCTCCTTTAGCAGCACCATGGTATTGAGTGACGATGTGCCGAGCGAGCTGCATTTTTGCATCTCGAGGATTCCCTCCTTGAATGAGTGATTCTTCAATGTGAGATATTTCCCCTAGCGGCACGCGGGTACAGAGTTTGAAGTACGTAATTATTTCTCTATCATCCATGCTCATCACCTTTCCATACATATCTGCAGGCGCCATAGTGAGCGTAATAGTGTTACCCCAACTAGAACTCATCTTCCGCCCATCAAGTCCATTTATAAGCGGGCCCATTACTATATCCTGTGGCTCTTGTGCAAAATGTGACTGAAGGGTACGGCCTGCAAGAAGATTAAATCGTTGATCGGTTCCTCCAATCTCAACATCAGCTTTCATTGCAACACTATCGTACCCTTGCATGAGTGGGTAAAGTACTTCCCGGAGTGAAACTCGCTTATGAGAAATGAGACGACGATTGATCACATCCCGATCAATGAAATCTGAAACTGAAAATTGATCAGCGTGTTCACCAATTTCTCGGTAGGTCAGTGTTTCAAGCCACTCAGAATTGTATCTAAACTCAACAGTTTTAATATCAAGGATTTTTCCGACCTGCTCTAAATATGTCTGCTTGTTCTTTTCTATAGTTTCTTTATCGAGCATCGGCCGCTCACTATCTTTGTCAGAGGTGTCCCCTATTACCCCGGTAAAATCGCCCACGATAAGCACGACTTGGTGTCCTAGATCTTGAAAATCTCGAAGTTTGAGAAGCGGTATAGATCGTCCAAGATGGAGATCGGGACTCGTGGGATCAATACCAAGCTTAACCCGAAGTTGCCGTCCAGAATTTAATTTTTTACGCAAGGAATCTTGATGAATAATCTCATCAACACCACGTGTGAGAAGTTCATTAATTTTCTCTATATCAGTAGAAATCTTCATGATGTTCTTGATTTTATCACATTCATGAAATTCTTATAGTCGCTCGATTATTTATTCTATATCTCTCTATAATACGATGGTATTATAGAGAGATGGTACGAATTAAAACATGGTTAAAAAACCACTATAAAACAGTGCTCATTGATATAGGGATTGGCGCTCTTGTCGTCTCCCTAATCTTGGGCGGCGTTATACTTTTGTGGATTTCAAGTCTAGAAATTCCCGATCTCTCCTCTTTTGAAGAACGGAGGATTCTCCAATCAACTAAAATTTTTGACCGTACGGGTGAGATAGTCCTCTACGATCTCCACCAGGACGTAAAGAGAACTATTGTTCCCTACGAAAAAATTTCCCGACACTTAAAAAATGCAACTGTAGCGATTGAAGATGATACTTTTTTTGAACACGTCGGCGTCCGTCCGCTCGCTATCCTCCGTGCGGTAATCGCAAACTTACAAGGAAGTAAACTTCTTTCAGGACAAGGAGGATCTACGATCACGCAACAAGTAGTCAAAAATTCCCTACTTCAGCGTGAAAAAACAATCACGCGAAAGGTAAAGGAAATGATCCTTGCGGTGCGCCTTGAACAAGTCCTTACCAAGGAAGAAATCCTTTCACACTATTTAAATGAATCTCCATATGGAGGAACGATTTATGGTGTTGAAGAAGCAAGTCAATCATTTTTTGGAAAGACTGCAGCTGACATTACCTTGCCTGAAGCAGCATACCTCGCTTCTCTTCCGCAGCTTCCCACGTATTATTCGCCATATGGTACACACGTTGGTGATCTTGAAGTTCGCAAAAACCTCGTACTTGATCAAATGTTTAAAAATGGTTTTATCACCACAGAGGAACGTGATGAGGCTCGAAAAACAATTGTTGAATTTAGACCGCAAATGGCTACGGGTATAAAGGCACCCCACTTTGTGTTCTATGTGCGGGATTATCTTGCTAAAAAATATGGTGAAGAGCTTCTTGCGGAGCGTGGTCTCCGGGTAATTACTACGATTGATTGGAAACTTCAAGAAGCAGCTGAAAAAATCGTGAATGAAAAGGCACTATCCAATGAGAAAACATATAATGCTGAAAATGCAGCACTCGTTGCGATTGATCCGCAAACAGGACAGATTATTTCAATGGTAGGATCGCGTGATTACTTTGATGAAGAAATTGATGGCAATTTTAATATCGCCATTGCCGAACGCCAACCAGGATCGTCTTTCAAGCCTTTTGTGTACGCAGCAGCGTTTAAAAAAGGATACACACCAGAAACAGTGCTCTTCGATCTTAAAACGCAGTTTTCAACGACATGCGCTCCCGATAATCAAACGTCTGAGGGAGGTTGTTACTCCCCTAATAATTATGATGGGAAATTTCGAGGACCCGTTTCACTACGTAATGCATTAGCACAATCACTTAATATTCCATCGGTTAAGACGCTCTACCTCGCGGGCATTTCTCCTTCCCTCAAACTTGCGCGTGACCTCGGATTAACAACGCTCACTGACCCAAAGCGATATGGCCTCACACTGGTTCTTGGAGGAGGAGAGGTGAAGCTTGTTGAAATGGTAGGGGCATACGGAGTATTTGCGAACGAAGGTGTGCGTAACGAGCTCGCAAGCATCCTTCGAATTGAAGATAGTGAGGGGGTAGTACTTGAAGAATATACGCAAAATGCCAAGCAGGTAATTGACGCTGATATAACGAGACAAATTTCCGATATTCTTTCTGACAATGTTGCACGAACACCACTCTATGGATCTAATTCATTGCTCCACGTTCCTGGGCGTGACGTAGCCGCTAAAACTGGTACTACAAACGATAAACGTGACGCGTGGATTATTGGATATACTCCGAACATTGCAGTAGGTGTATGGGCAGGAAATAATGATAATCGAGGAATGAATGAAATTTCAGGTCTTATTGTGGCCCCAATTTGGCGATCATTTATGGATGTTGTACTCGAAACACTTCCTGAGAAACAATTTACGGCACCTCCTCGTACCTCTGATGACCTTAAACCAGTTCTCCGTGGCATATGGTTTGACCCTACTGCACTTATAGAAAACTCTGACAATACAGACGATGAAGAAAATGGTTCACCTACATTAAATCTTCAGAACACAATCTCGAGTGCACATGAAATTCTCTATTATGTAGACAAAGACAATCCTCGAGGTCCCTATCCATCAAATCCTGCATCAGATGGACAATTCTCTCTGTGGGAATACCCTGTTTCTGTATGGAAAGCGTCTCTCCTTGCCTCCACGACTGAACAATCAAATAATGAAGAAGTTGATGAAGTAAATGAGGACGAAGAAAATAACAACCGTTCTACTCGAAGAAATAGAAACAATTAAAACCATCAGGAAAGGGTTTAGATAATTTCGTGAGGAGTACTTTTTGATCCTAATCGTCCTTCTAGGTGTGTGAGGATTTCTTTTTTTCGAAGCTTAATTTCGGTCTTAACAGGACCAGAAGCATTGATGGTGAGTATTCTCGAATGCGGAGAGTATGCGCACATACTCGGATTAAGTTTGGCAGGGATAAGGTCATGAATGACTTCTATCGCAGTCTCTATAACACTTTTTTCTGGTGCGCGGAGCTTTTTTCTATATACCTCAAAAAGATCTCCAACTTTTACTACTGCTCCTCTTCCAAATTTACGCATATTTATATGTACCGATTATAATATTTATGCTAATAGGCACAGTTCGAGGCGTACAAACAAAATATTTTGAGGCGTATATACATTACGTTGAAAAATATTTTGTGCTGTACAACAAAGAAATGTGTCATTACATAGATATTAAATTACTTGTTCATAGGCATTACAAGGTACCGTAGAGACGATTCATGACTATTTTGAATAATCATTGGTCGTCCAATACCTGCAAATTTTACTTTCATCGTGTCATCAGTAATATGCGGAATAATGTCACTTATATACCGTTGATTAAAATTGAGGCGTATCTCTTCACCAGATACGGTTGCGGGAATTGATTCAGTTGTTGCACCCGACTCAGCATTTTGTGATGAGAGGGTAATAGAATCTTTCTGAAGCGTAAGCGTGAGCTGCATAAATTTATTTAAAAATATTCCCGTTTTTTTAAGTGCAGACCCGATATCATTTGTGATGATAGTTGCCTCTGCCACGTATTCTTTAGGAATGATTTGTTCATAATCAGGGAATGTACCCGAAATAAGGCGAGAAGTGATATACAGAAATTCAGTCTGAATAGCGCACTGACTTTCACTCATAGTACATATAATCTCTCCTTTACTCTGTTCAACCACGCGACTAATTTCGAGTGCATTTTTAAATGGAATAAGAATTGATCCTTCAAATACAAGACCTTTTTGAGGGATAGTTTTTTCAATAAGTCTAAATGAATCAGTAGTTACAAACGTAAGTGATTGTTCTTTCTTTTGAAAAATATAAATACTCCCCAATTCCGGTTTAATTGATGACTGTGATGCAGCAAAAGCGGTTGTTTTTATTCCTAGCGCAAAAAGAGTACTTTGTAAGGTATACGTTGTTCCATTAACTTTTGGTATTTTTGGAAATTCAGAAACATCCATTGTTTTTATATCCGTTTTAGAAGTATTGGATGCAATATGTAAAATATCTCCTTCTGTTGAAAGTGTTATTTCTTTTTGGTTTATTAAAAGAATAGTTTGTAAGAGAGTGTGTGCAGGTACTGCAACTTCGCCACTCTCCTCAATAGTACCTTTCACAACTCCTTCAATTCCTATCTCTAAATTTGTTGCACTTACGATAAGAGTATTTTCATTTGTTTTTAAAAGCACGCATTGTAGGATCGGGAGTGTCACATGTTTTGTAGCGATACGAGAAGCAGACTCTAAAATGTTTTTAAATGCTTCTGTATTAATAGTTATGTGCATAATTGTTTAATTTTCTTTTTTAAAAAACCGATACTCCTTATTATTATGTATGTGGATATGGGGGATTGTCTCTAAGAGGTATGTAGTGAAACAAATTTTTATATGTTTGGGTTCGGTAACTATGTGTGTAAGTTTGAGGAGGGTGGGTATAAAAGAATGATAAGTGGGTATAAAAATAAATTTTATGTTTATAGGTAAATCCTTTACTCAATATTCCTCTCACTATACCCTCCTCTCCACCTCATAATACACACTCTTACGTCTCATCTATACACACCCTATATACACAATAATTATTCTCCTTACTTAAGAAGTAATCGAATTTGTGACACTTCATCTTCAAGTTCTTGATCTTCTTTCACTTCACGTTTTATTTTTTCACATGAGTGAATTACCGTTGTGTGGTCACGTCCGCCTAACTTTTGTCCAATTGCCGGATATGACACTTGGAAATCCTCACGAAGGATGTACATGATGAGTTGTCGTGGTTTCACCACTTCTTTCCGGCGTGTTTTCTCGTAAATATTTGAAGGTTCGATATTATAAAAACGAGCTATTTTATCCACCACGTCTGCGACTGCGAGCGATTTGCGAGGACGCGTACTATTTTTAATAAGAATACGAACCTCATCAAGAGAAAGTATTCTCCCAAGAAGCTGAGATTGGCACATAATAGTATTGAGTGCACCCTCAAGCTCACGTATGTTCCCTTCAATGGTGGTAGCAAGGTGATCCACCACCTCATCGGTGAGGGTGATACCATTCTGGGCGGATTTTGCTCTCAAAATCGCACACCGAGACTCTGTGTCTGGTTGGGGAATATCAATGACCATTCCTTGTGCAAAGCGTGAGCGAAGTCGCTCTTCCATATTTGACATGAGGGCAGGATGAACATCACTTGAAAAAACAATTTGCTTGTTATTATCATGCATCGCATTGAAAAGGTGAAAGAGCTCTTCTTGAGTCTTTTCTTTATTAGTGAGAAATTGTACGTCATCCATAATGAGAGCATCATACTGACGGTATTTATCCTTAAAGCTATTCGCTCCTCCGCTTTGAAGTGAATTCATGTAATCAACGGCAAAACGCTCACTCGTGACATAAAACACTTTTTTCCCTGCCCGTTTTAGTTGATTACCTACCGCCTGGATAAGATGCGTTTTTCCATGACCTGTTTTTCCATAAATAAAAAGTGGATTGTATGCAATCCCTGGCTTATTTACCACAGTTTTTGCTGCTGCATGTGCTAATTCGTTGAAGGGTCCAACGACAAACGTATCAAAAATGTATTTAGGATTAAGATTGTCGCTCTTATTAATGTAGTACTCTTCAAGTGGGAGTGCAGCGTTTATTGTCTGTTTTTTCACTGCCTCATGCCTTCGATCACTACGTTGCACAACGGCATATTCAATACTGCGTGCGTGTGAGGTAAGTTCCCTCAGCGTTTTGAGAA
>JAYSTK010000157.1:0-1050 GCA_043719825.1 Candidatus Kaiserbacteria bacterium
TAATTGAAGATAGTGTTGGTAGAGTGCAATGATGAGTCCTGGGACTGAAAGAAGAATTCCGTATTTTGGAAATAGTGAATCTTTGTAAAAAAGTGCACCCGCAAGCATTATTACTTGTGGGAAAAGAAAGACTCGTTGCAACCAGCAAAGACCACAAGGGACAAAACCAAAATATTCTGAATATATAAGGGCCGTAATACTTCCCGAAAGTGTAATAATGAACGCCAAGAAGAGGCCGTACGATTTCACAACATATGCAAGTGAGCGACTTGTTTTTAGATCAAAGACAAGTATCAGTGTGCTGAGGAGCGTCACAATTCCACCGAGAGCAATGTAGAAATTTGTTTGCTGTATAAGTTCCATCATACTTGTGGGAGCTCGCATGCCGTCTTCTCTGCAATCTGCTCAAGTGTTTGATTTCCGTTTTCAATACTGCCGTCTCCATATACCCATGTAGGGTATCCTGTAATCCCCGCATCAATACATATGGGGAGTTGTCCTTGTCCATTTGGAGTGGAACATTCTATGTAAGGGATTTTTGCAGAATTATCAAAAAGCTCTTTTTGATCTTTGCAGTGAGGGCACCAGTAAGCACCATAAAACTTAGCTCCGGCATCAGTGATGCATTGTGCAAAGCTATCATATTTAGTCACTCTATTTTCCTCAACACTTGAGCTTGTATTACGTACTACAATAAGACCGACGATAATAAGCACTACAAGACCAATATACACATATGTCGTTTTCATACGAGCGATTATAACACTTTCTAACAACTAGGAAACTCTAATCTTACTTTTTTGATTTAGAACGCTCACCTTCTTTCAGAATTTGCTTGCGTAAGCGGACAGATTTTGGAGTAACTTCGAGATATTCGTCGTTTGCCATAGTTTCAAGTCCGATCTCAATTGAGAGTGGGCGATGTGGCGTGAGTGTAAGCGCTTCGTCAGTTCCTGATGAACGTACGTTCGAAAGCTGCTTTCCTTTCGTTGGGTTTACCATCATTTCTTCACCTTTTGAAGTATTGCCGATAACCATACCTTCGTACAC
>JAYSTK010000158.1:0-1045 GCA_043719825.1 Candidatus Kaiserbacteria bacterium
AGCGGCCAACTTTCTGGTTCGCTTGCACGTGACCAAATAGTATATTTTGCCTTTGAAAAACCCGATGAGTTAATCATTTGTTTAAGTTGTTTTCTAGAAAAAAATTTTGCAAGTGGACTACCTCCAATTGTAGCGCCGTCTGCATAGCGTGTCGTCAATTTGTCGATATCAAATTTGTATTTTAAGAGTTTTCCAAGAATGATTCCGCGGATTAAGATAAAATTAAACCAAAAAGTCCAAGAATTTCGGTTATAGACATAAATGAGAGCTTTCCCTCCAGGTTTGAGAACTCGGTATATTTCAGAGATTGCCTTTTGAGTATTCGGCATATGCATGACACATCCCCACGCATGTACATAATCGAAGGTTGCGTCTGGGAATTCCAATTTTTGTGCGTCCATTTTTAAAACATTAGCTTTGAAGCCCCGCAATGCCATATTGCGAGACGCATGCTTTATTGCGTATGAAGTAATGTCTATTCCTGTTGCATCAGCACCGGCTCTAGCAAATTCTACCAGAAAGAGACCTGGTCCGGTCGCAATATCCAGTACTTTTTTACCGTGCAAGGAGTTATAGTTGATAAGTTCATTTAGGAGCGGTCTAGTGTCGGTTTTCGGATTGAGTATACCCCCATGCTTCTTAAATCGAGTGCTTAAGGTATTAAAATATGATAGTGTCATTTCGGAATCTGGAACCGAACCTACTTGATCTGTATTCTTTCCAGAAGCACCATATGAGAAAGGGTTCTCATCCCACCATTGTTCTATATTTTCTGTTTCTGCATCAGGCATGTCACAGAGTATAGCAATTAAGATAACAAATTTAAAACACACGGATGTCGACGAAATATGCAGACTTACTCTATTTTAAGAACACAGGAAGATGCGGAGATCGCTAAACTCAATTTTGTTGGGCGAGTTATCGATTTGGGAGGACATAAAAACTCGAGTTATTACAAACTCATTAATACGAAACAACCTGTCGAAGTAGCAAATTTTGATAGCGCAAAACCAGGTACACATAAAATTGCTTCAGGCGCAGATCA
>JAYSTK010000159.1:0-2737 GCA_043719825.1 Candidatus Kaiserbacteria bacterium
GAGCAACACGAATTTCTGGACGACGTCGTCCACGGTAAGGTATTGGTCTTCGTGGCCCGCGGTCTCCGTTAGTTATATTATTATTTTGATTTTCCATAGTATGTACGTAATTTCAGTATTGAATGTGATTAAATTATTTATTCGTCAGCGTGGGGAATAAATTTCCAAATTGACTCCGTTTCTACATACCAATTATGTATGTTTGCAAACCGTTCCTGTGCCTCACTTGCTCCTCCAAACGATGCTCCAGAAATCCTGTGAGGAAAAATGTATAGAAGTTCAGGTTGGTAGAGAAAAATTGCAGGTGTCTCAGTTTGAATTTCCTCAGCAAATCGTATGAGTGCTGCATTGCGAACATTTGGATCACGTGTGGTGCGTGACTCAGAAAGAATTGCATCCGTTGTTATATTTGCGTATAAGGCAACATTGAGTCCTGGGTCATTTCGCTGGGATGAATGCCAGAAGGAATAAAAATCAAGCGCACGTCCAACCTGTGTTCCGAAAAGCAATGCTTCATAATCTCGGGGGCGTATAACTGCTTGTGTTAGGTCGGATTGTTCAAATTGTTTGATATTTACCGTCACCCCCAATTTTTCCCACGTTGTTCGAAGAAATTCTGCAGTGGCCTCGAAGAGGGGGTTATTGACGGTCGCTATACTCACCGAAAGTGGAGTTAGTGCGCCGTCAATATCTTTTTCCCATACACTTTTTTCCGTATTGAGCTTCCATCCCGAAGCTTTGAGTATATCACGGGCTGCCTCCACCGTGTCCATAGATGGATCGACGGGGGGAGTGTCGATTGTGACTCCATATCCCGTTGGTATAGGAGAAGTAAGGGGGACTCCGTAACCTCCAAGTACTGTGTTTGTAAGTGCTTTACGATCAATGGCTTTGCTTAAGGCTTCACGAGCGCCTCGATCTCTAAGTGCAGGAGATTTTGATTGATTAATAAATAATGCAAAGGTTCGGGGTAATGGGATTTTTAAAATAGTATGCTCATCTGATGCAATACCAATTTCATAGAGACGAGATGCATCCATACCCACGATACTATCGATGCGCTTTTCCTTAAAATCTGATATGAGCTTTTCTTCATTTGCATAAAATTTAAAAATGAATTGTTCAATTTTAGGAGTTCCGCGGTGGTAGTTTTTATGGGGCTTGAGCATGTACGACTCGGGGATACCTGAGGGTGTGCGCATAATCTTCTCTATACTGTACGCTCCGGATCCGAGAGCTTCGCTATTGCGCTGGCTGTAAGGGAATTCGTCGAGAGAAACATCTTTCCAAATATGTTCTGGCAAAACTCCAAAGGATAGATTTTCAATAAATGGAGCATATGGTTCAGGAAGGACGAGGTTGAGTTCGTATTCACTCACTTGCTCGATAGTTACACCGTCAAAATTTGCGCGAAGTGGACTCGTTAAAACAGGCTCTTTAATACGGCCAATCGTAAATATCACATCGAGCGCCGTGACAGGAATGCCATCATGAAACGTAGCGTCGCGACGAATAATTATATTGTAGGTAAGACCATCATCTGAAATGGTTACTGATTCAGCAAGATTAGGGACCAGCACACCTTCTTTGCCTAACACCATAATCCCATCATAAATAAGTGCAGAAAGGTCTTTGTCAGCCCTTGTGACTGCAAGTACTGGGTTTACAAAGCGAGGTATACCTACTATCCCTTCAATAAGCTTTCCCCCATGAGCAGCCACTTCCGTCCTTCCTTTCATTGCAAATCCGATAAGCGTAAAAAGTACACTGACAAAGAGAGCAAGCACTATTGCTTTAAAAATGAGTGAGTCGCTTTCGCTCAAACGATCTACATATGCAAATATGCGATTGAGGAACGTCGGTGACTTTTCTTCATGAGAAGAAAGGGGATTCATAGTAATGATTCAATATTCTTAAATATAAAGAATGTACGGGCGATGGAATGTTGTACACACCCAAAGCAACTATGTGCGCTGCCTTACCCACAAGGTATGCGATGTGACTAGATAATAATGCTCAAGAATGCAGACGCAACAAACAATATTGAGACAATGATCGAAAGTCGATACAAGAAAAGCTCAGCACCACGACGTGTGTGATACGCTGCACTAAAATTATCTCCACCAAATGCTCCACCCATGCTTGAACCACGCTGCTGAAGCAAGATTGCTGCAGTGAGCACAATGGAGAGAATTATTTGGATGTACGGAAGTATGGTACGGACGATTTCCATGACTTTGGGATAGTACCATAGACAAAGAAAATTGTGAAGATCTCTTTGCTTTATTTATGTGGAGTCATTTGTTTAAGTGTAAACTCGCTTTACATAATCAAGAAGTGCCGAGGCCGCATTCACCGGGGTACCCTCAAGTGGATCATGGTGGAGATTAATAAAGGGAATTGCATTGCATTCAATAATGCCCCAACGGACGGTAGTGGGGTCACTCGATATATCAGTACTAATAAAGTCAAAACCAATTACCGGATCATTTACGACTCGAGCAGCATGTTCAAGAGCATCTTTAAGAAGGGGATGTGTGTGTGGAGTAACCTCTCGAGCGTTTCCCCCGTACGAAAGGCCTATTTTTTCATTCAAATCAATGGTTAATCCATTTTCAAGGATGCTCATGAGCGTATATCCTCTTCGTTTAAGAAATACTTCGGTTAATGGACTAATATTAAAAGCCCCTACGCGCTCATGACGATTTTTGTTTTTTAATTCAATTAATTCGGCAAT
>JAYSTK010000160.1:0-2733 GCA_043719825.1 Candidatus Kaiserbacteria bacterium
GCATTCCACCATTCTTTACGATCATGACCTGCGTCATTCATATTTGGGTTATCCATATTCATAATTCTATTTAATTTAGATAATATTGTTCTAAACGGATACTTGATTAAATGGTTTTATATTTTATCCGCTTAACGGATAGTTATATAAAATCAGAAAAAATATTTTTAAATCATGTAACTTTTTAAAATAAGAGTTTTAGATACATCCTTTTCCCAATAAACAATTGTTACTCTTCGTTTCGTTTGAGCGTGTCATATGCCATATGTGCATATATCTTTGAAACTTATCAAATCAGTGATGAATTATTTATGAAGAAGCACTAATTACTCTCATTTTTACAATCATATAGTAAGAATGAGCAATCAAATGGAGACTTTCCTATCACGCTGGGTGTTTGACGTGATGATAGAATTTTAGTTTCTACTGGTGTATGGTAGTTATCGGATCCTTAACCAATTTTTGGAGGAAATAATGGCTGTAACAAGCTTAGCTTCCTTCAAAGAAGCGAGAGGGAAAGAAGAGAAAAAACGAATTAGGTTACGGAAGCGATCAATACCACGTTATCTGGGCGGGAAAGATGTTCATTTTGCGATGGATATCTATCATTGTGAGCGTTGTATCTTCCCCATTTTGCCCGGCGATGAATACCGTAAAGAGCGCTATGTCCGTAGTTACCTGACAAGTGATGGCGAGGAGTCGTATTTCTATAACGAGCGTTATCATTTGCCCCAATGCTACGGACCCACGGAAGAAGAGGATCGTGAGATGCATGAGCAGATGGAACGAGAACGTGAAGCAGAAAAAGCTGCTGAACGGCATGCTGCATAAAGACCCCAGGAAACTGGGGTCTATTTTATACTAAGTATCAAACTGGCGATCTGGGACGAAGTTGGAATTTTAATTTGCCCAAATGACGAAGGTAAATATCTTGTTACCTCTACCCAAGTCACGCTCGTACAATGCCCCGTGACCATCCGATGAATTGCGGATTTCCTTACCCCAGGTAGATGGATCTGAATGATCGACCTCTTGCCTGTTTGACGAAGATGTCTGGCCTATTGTGGCTTCTGAATCGAGGTGAGAGTGGATGGTTTCGAGCATGTCATAGTCATGCTGATTTGGGTGCTGGTTTGTTGATGGATCGTTGGTGTAGTCCATACATGTTCCAAGATTTGCGTTTTCGAAGTTTTCATCTTGATGATCGAGACCTAAGGTGTGACCGATCTCCTGACACATCACCAAGTTCTTCCATGCGGGAGTATTGTATTTGGTGGTGTTGAAATATGAGTCGTTCATTTTGACGGTACCCTGAGTGATATGCCCGCCATTTACCCATACACTAGCAATACCGAGCCAGCCATTGTTGCCGTACTTGTTGTTGCAGATTTCCACTCGTCCGGATATAGCTTTGCAGTTTTTAGGATTTGTACTACCAAGAACTACCAATGTATCAAGTACGTTTGAGAGATTCCAATCCGTTGATGCAGCGGTGAGATATGTGTCCCAATTGGTAGATAGATTATCCCCAAGTTTGAGGGAAAAGGGGTTCGCGGTGCGAGCCCAGTGGTAGTTACCCCACGAATGGCTTGCGCTTGCAACAGAGGGGAGAGAGCTTATCACGATGACGGCGAGAGTAAAAAGTGATATGAAAAATGGTTTTTTGATCATTTTTATTTTATTTAGAACCAATAAATCCTGCGCGTACTTCTATGTGTATCACTCGAAATTATACCACTCCAAACACAAGACCGCCTCTAGGTGAATGATCTTGTGCTCAGAATACTGCACACCACACGTGCCTGGCTGTCTTCAACGATGTTCGAACTTTTATGAATTGCTAAATTCATTCTTCCCTAGTGAAGAATGAAACTCATATATATTTCTAAGTTTTGAGTTGGGTCATGAGAGCTTCTGACTTCTTTTTAGCACCTACCTCCCCCGTACCAACTTTAGAACTGCGAGTAACACCACTGCTCCGATAAGGGCGACAATAAAACTATAAAGGTTGAAGCCCGTAACACCCCCTTCACCAAAGTAGTTGAAGATATGCCCGCCTAACACGGCCCCGATAACGCCTACCACAATATTAAGAATGATACCCTGTTGGCCATTAGTTCCCATAATTATTGAGCCGACCCAGCCGACAATTCCCCCAAAGATGATCCATAATAAAATTCCCATGTTGTTTTAATTTATGTGTATTAATTTATAGACTTCAGCTTCTTTATTCCGTCAGTTTTGTATCAGCTTCGGACGCCGAAACTGACTTACTCATAATAAAAAGTTTGATGATGGCTACTGCTACTAGCCAGTAAATCAACATTGCGAGCAGAGTCGTCCACTCAAACACACTACTTGCGATGCTCGCATTCTTAAAAACAGCAACGAAAGGTAGTGTAAATACACCGGACAAGGTGTACACGAAATCCGTAAAAAATGCTCCCTGATTAGCTTGAAGTAATTTCAGCACAAACCGAATGGCCAGAAGTCCCTCAATTACCGACAGTATGTACCACACTACTTGTACTCCTCGATAAAGAGGTCGGCTTGATTCACTAATCATATAATTTTTATTAGAGCAGTTCCATGCGATTGCTGATGTGCAATCCTAAATTACGTGATATAGATGGTTCTCTGCTTAATCAGAATTTTACACTAGTGAAAGCCAAAAAGCATCAGATTAACTCTCTCTCCTCATGCTAAAGATCAATGAATGATAATATAATTACC
>JAYSTK010000017.1:0-2125 GCA_043719825.1 Candidatus Kaiserbacteria bacterium
CCATTGTGCCCACCCGCGCCTCTAGATTCAGCTATCCTCACTGTTCCAAAGGGTAGGTCAATTTCATCGTGTATGACAATAAGATGCTTAGCCGTATCGCAATCTAGCGCCTTTTTAACTGCACTTCCTGAATTGTTCATAAAAGTAGTCGGAAAAAGTGCGCGAACTTCTTTTCCATGCATATTCCCCATTGATACTTCACCAGAAAATACGCTCGAGACATGCGGATTCGGAAAGCCTGCATCGCGTATAAAAGCACTAAGGAGATACCATCCAACATTATGGCGAGTATTTTTATATTCTTCTCCGGGGTTTCCGAGTCCTACAAGTAGTTCCATGGGAGTATTCTACACCACGCTTGAATCTCTCGCATATATTTAAACGAGCGGCTTAATGCTTTTCTAAAACATCGCGGAGACAAGGTCGAGCGTAGCAAAAAATCTTTTTTGATTTTTATGCGTGTGGCCTAGATGTTAATGAGCGTAGCGACTATAACTTCTGGTCTGTCGTTTTTTCTTCACCACAGAAGAAAAAACGATGATTATTACTGCAGTTCAAAATAATTGCGAAACTTGTGTCGAAGTAATTACACGGATATAATACCGTTAAGAATTTTCTATGGAACACGATATTGAATCAAAAAATACTGCTCCATCTCACCTTTCAAACCAAGAAAATCATTCTTCTTTGAATGACGGCAAGAAGATGAGTTTTATTTCAGAGATTTTATATTTTTCTCTCATAGCGCTTCTCATCGTCCTTCCGATTCGCATGTTTGTAGCGCAGCCGTTTATCGTTTCCGGTGCGTCAATGGAAAATACATTTTCAACAGGCCAATATCTTATTGTTGACCAACTCACCTATCGCTTTGAAGAACCAACGAGAGGTGAAGTGATCATCTTTCGATATCCGAAAGATCCATCTAAGTTTTTTATTAAAAGGATCATAGGAATTCCCGGGGATACCATTGAAATTAAGGGTCGTGAAGTGACTCTTAAGAATGCAAATCACCCCGAAGGCACGAGACTCGATGAAAACTATATCCTTGATATGAGCCCTAATACTACCCTTACTGAAATACTCGGTGATGGTGAATATTTCGTCATGGGAGACAATCGTGACGCGAGTTCAGATTCACGTATGTGGGGTGTCCTTCAGCGAGAAAAAATCGTTGGGCGCGCATTCCTTCGATTGTTCCCCTTTAACACATTTAGCATCAATCCAGGCACGTACAGTATCGATGAAGAGATTACAAACAAAAGTGCTCAATAATCAATACACATATGCCTTCAGTTGGAACACAAGAATTCATAAAATCAGCAGTCACCACCGCTCACCATTTTGGATTCACTCCTCTTGAACGACTCAAAAACCATCCTTCGTGCAAAAATTGTATTGAAAAAATCGAACATAAAGCGAGTGCGGCGGATAGAAAAAATGATGCATTAGGCGGCATGCTTACGAGTGGCATGTGTTCTTATTTTGAATACAAATTAAACGGGATTGAAGGACCGACTCTTTTTTATTCTATTGATGCTGTTCCACGTACCGGTGAACCCGCAATCACACTTCAAATATTCAATGTGCGAAAAAGTATTGGTGAAGCACTCCTCATACAAACGATTCGTTCACTGCTTGCCGATATCGGATACCACAATCATGTCGTGCGAATTAATTCTCTCGGTGATACAGACTCAGTAACACGGTACATACGTGAGCTCAATAATTTTCTTAAAAAAAGGACGGAGGAAATGCCACCAACAGCCCGGGAACTTATGAAAGAGCATCCCCTTGTTGCGCTCATGCATCTCATTGAAAAAGAACATGATCTTGCTCGACGTAGCCCGAATCCTCTCGAATATCTTACTGACATAAGTAGAAAGCACTTCCGTGAGATTATCGAATTTCTTGATCAAAGTAAGACTCCATTTGAAATTGATCCCAAATTAATAGGCCACCACGAATGTTACTCTGATGCTCTCTTTGCAATTGATCTTATGGATGAATCAGGTGCTCCCTACGAAGTGAGCCCTCTCCACATTCGTGGTGGCCGCTACAATGCATTTGTTTCCAAAATGACTAAGGTAAAGACTCCAGCCGTGGGCGCCGTTGTGGTTCTTAAGGA
>JAYSTK010000161.1:0-2733 GCA_043719825.1 Candidatus Kaiserbacteria bacterium
GCCGCAGTGTACAAATTAGAAATGAGAGGCGGGGACCTTGAAGGCGCTTACCTTGTTACCAGAGCGAATAAGGATTACCCAGTGTATATCAAAACACCCCAAGGATATACCATACCAGAAGGAATGTGCATGCAGGCAATAGGTAATCTTTACGGATTCCCTCCGGCAGGGCAGAACTTTTCGGTAGAATTTGACAAGTGTGTAAAGGAGTGTGGATTCTCTAACACACCATGGGATCTAAAGTTCTTCTTCAAGTGGAAAGATGGAAGACCAATACTGTTAATAGCGCATAGTGATGATTTCAGATTATTCTGCGATAAAAGAGACTTATCCGAATGGGAACTTTTAGTTGCGAATTTCAATAAGCATAAGTATAAAGTAACAGACTGTTCAGATAAAGAGTTTGTTGGAATTAGAATCACAAGAGATGAGAATTACAACTACTTCATGGACCAGTCAAGAATGATAACAGACATTCTAAAGGAGTTGAACGCTAGTGGAGTCAAAGGTGAACCGCTACCGTATCCCGTTGATGGTCCCAATTTATCAAAATTAGATAATGCAACAGATGAAGAAAGGAAAGAATGTCAAGAGTATCCTTATCGACGCGTAATAGGTCAACTTATGTATGGCATGGTACACACTATGGTGACAATTATGTTTGCGTTGAATATACTATCCCGGTACAGCAATAATCCTGGGCCTAGACATATCAAATTCATCAAGCATCTTGTACGATTTGTCAAGTACTCTCAAGATGACAGGCTCATCTTCCGGACCTCCGACTGTTCACCTGAGATAAAATCAATGACGAAGAAGCTCCAGCTTAGATTCCAATGTGATGCAGATCTTGCAGGAAACCCAGACAATATGCATTCACAAACATCTTTCTTGGGATATCTTGGCGACTCTCTCATATGCTGGTGTTCAACGGATCAGGGGAGCGTAGCAACGTCTACAGCAGAATCAGAGATAAAGGCGGTGAACCATGCACTTAAGTCAGAGATAATAGCGAGTCGCGGTATACTAAATCGAATGGGATGGACCCAGGAGCCAACGGTCATAGAGGAAGACAATAAAGCATGTGTTGATGCGTCGAAAATCCTGCTCATGACCAAAGGCCTTCGACACCTGGCGATTGCAGAGAATTGGTTTAAGGAAAAGGTTGAAGATCGTACCTGCATTATTGTAAAGATCGAATCAGCCCAGAACAACTCTGACATAGGAACCAAGAGAGTACCAAGAAAGATTTTTGATTATCTTACGTACTCTATAGTAGATAGAAAATAATTGACTACGCACTATCGTATGTTTTTAAAATAGATGACGGAGTATCTGAGTTTGTATTATACCTGATTTATGATAGTACCTGCACCATACATGTATAGTACGCTTTGGTTTATCAGTGTATATGTCCTTACCCAGTATCCGATCTCATGTAGCTTAGCCATATAAATCACTTAATCCCAACTTAGGGGAGTGTCACGATATTCATACATTGAATGCGTGTTTAGTATAGTTATAGCTTAATTGATTTGATAAGTTAGCTTGCAAGTATTCTACCATACGACGCTTCCTCAGCCAACCGCACGGTTGTGACATACCGTATAGAATTAGTATTACGCATACGTCACATAAACTGTATGTCCCGTATTTAGTACTACATTCTCATACTGTGGGTCACTTCCAACATGATATTATATTTCTCTACTTCTGAGTAGTGACACCAGTACCTGCAGCATCTGATGTCATGACCACTAGTTGGATTTGTGTGCAACTTATGTTGCACCTTGTTTGCTATACTCTGCCTGTAACCTATCATAAGTAAATTGGAGATTAACACTATCTGTGTTTTGTATTTGTACGCCTATTGAGTTGTTGAGAAGCTGTCCAGTAGCTTTGTCCTGTCCTGTCCGAAGAACATATCACATGGTAGCGATTGTCTGAGTTCGAATAGTCAACAATATAAATAACCCAATAAAGGCCCACCTACCTCCTACTACCAAAGAATGAAGAGAACGACACCGAAGCCATCCTCCTCATCATCATCGTCCAATGCGTCGGCATCATCAAATCCAGAGAGAATTAATGATTCTGAACCAGAAGACGATACCGCCAATAATGTGAATAATGAGAATTTAGCAGAACAAATTGCCGATCTCAAAAACATAATAGCGAACCTAATGTCAGCTGCGAACCTCAAATCAAACAATGCATCCACGTCAGAGCCAGATTCAACAAGTGAACCATCTGAATACCTGTCAGGAATGCAATGTTCGAGGAAAGAATACGTCGCAACATCCACCTCAGTTGCTCAAATTTTTAAGAGCCACGCAATCACGAATACAACCATCGATTCATTTAAGAGAATCAACGTGATCAAAGGTGCAATATCAACAGCAGGTCTCATGACACTGCTGGAGGGACATAGAAAACAACCGATAGAAACGGCAGAAAATGAATTCGGATATTCAAGAAGAAGGAAAATACTCGTTGATTTCATTAATGATAAAGGGACAAAAGATCAAAAATACGTCTACCTCGAGAATGATGATACGTATTTGTATACTTTTGATAATGGCAGACTTTTCCAAGCAATGATGGACATTTTCGACGAAAACCTACACTATCTTGTATCTCCCGAGATCATTAATTCTGATGGAAGAGGAATGTATGTAAAAATCATGGCGCACTTAAACGGCCAACGTTCTAAAGATGCTGACAAAGCCAGAT
>JAYSTK010000162.1:0-7244 GCA_043719825.1 Candidatus Kaiserbacteria bacterium
CGTGTAGGTGTGCTCTCAAGATTTTTTGTAACAACAGGCTTACGTGGCATACAGGTATAATTGACCCTCAGTATATCATAATCATGTAATCCAAATGTGTAGGGTGTGTTAAAATTCAGTATGCAAAGTATCATTTTTGCCCTACTTTTCTTTGTTGGACTCCTTATGCTTAACGCACTTTTAACCAATTAGAATCTAACAAAGGTGTGGTTGCCAGTTTTGTTCTGCTGTGGTACATTAGCCCTGCATTCAGGGAGAGCCAGAACTCATTACTAAGCCCCATATATACTGTGGTACTTTCAAAATAACGCTTATCGTATAGCAATATACGTCTCGCATTCTTTTGCTCGCACGCTTCGTATATTGAACTTGATAATGAGTTCTGTTAAAAAACTCCTTAATGCCTTTATAAAACCTTGAAAGAAGAACGAGTACGTATAAATCAGGCTATTAGAGCAAAAGAGCTCCGCGTCATTGGCGCTGAGGGTGAAAATCTTGGTGTATTATCCATCACGGACGCCCTCAGTGCCGCAGAAGCAGCAAATTTGGATCTAATCGAAATATCTCCCAATGCGGTACCTCCGGTTGGTAAGATAATGGATTTTGGTAAGTACCAGTATGAACTTAAAAAGAAAGCCAAGGATGTAAAGGCAAAATCGCATGTCACCGAAACAAAGGCAGTTCAGGTAAAAATCGGCACGGGTGAACATGACCTCAATTTGAAGGCAAAACGTGTCTCAGAGTGGCTCACCGAGGGACATCGAGTAAAAGTTGACCTCTTCCTCTGGGGACGATATAAGTACATGGAGGAAGGGTTTCTTAAAGAACGTCTTGATCGGTTTCTAAAAATTATTCCTCTCGATTACAAAATCGCTGAGGAAATCAAGCGAAGTCCGAAAGGATTCACTACCACACTCGAACGCGTCAGTACCAAAGCAGTGAAGGCGGAAAAAGCCACAGAATAGTAACGAATTCAGTATGAAAACAAACAAGTCATATACAAAAAGAATAAAAGTCACTAAGAATGGAAAATTGGTTACTCGTAAAATCGGACAGAACCATTTTAATTCCCGCCAGACAGGACAACAGCGTCTTAAAAAGCGACGTACCCAGTCTCTTACCCTTTCAAAGCGTATTACCCGACAATTCCTTCCCGGAAGTGGAGCGCTGTAATTCTCTACTTACTATTCGTATTTTCTAATAATTTTATTGTATGTCACGTGTAAAAGGAGGAGTAACCGCAATGAGACGTCGCAAGAGTATCCTTGAACAAACAAAAGGCTACCGACTTGGTCGTGGAACAAAGAAGAAGCAAGCAATTGAGGCAATCCATCACGCGCAGTTGCACTCATTTGCACATCGTAAGGATAAGAAAAACGATTTTCGTCGTCTGTGGACTGTGCGCCTAAGTGCCGCACTCAAGAATGCTGGGCTCAAGTATAGTCTTTTCATGAAGACACTTAAGGACAAGGAAGTCATCCTTAACCGAAAGATGCTTTCAGAAATTGCAGCAACTCGAGGAGAAGTTTTCGAGCGATTCCTCGCTAAGGTTAAATAACTGTTAGTAAAAAACCGCCGGCCTTTAGGCCGGCGGTTTTTTACTATTTCATTCCCTAAAACATCTAATAGAATTTAAAATTGTTTTTAAAAATCAATTTTAATTGACTCGTGAGGGCTTGGCGCTACCGCATTCAAATTTAAATAATCGCGAAGTCGCTGCACAAGAAAGAGCGCAGAACGCTCTTCCCCCATACACACGAACACGTGTTTTGCTTTCTCGCATCCCTCACTTACGTAATTGAGAAGCTGATCACGATCAGCATGCCCCGAGTAGCCATTTATTTTCCCAATCTTTGCTTTTACATGCACTTCTTTGCCATCAATACGCACTTTTTTCGCCCCGTCTTCAAGGAGGCGGCCAACACTCCCTACAGCCTGATAGCCTACGAGGAGTAACGTTGTCTTAGTATCTTCAAGATAGTTTTTTTCATGTCGAAGGATACGGCCACCATGACTCATGCCTGAGCCAGCGATGATAATCTTTGGTCCTTTTACCCGTTCAATTTCCGAGGATTCCGCTACGGTGTGCGTCATTTTAAATTTAGGAAAATCAAAGATATCATCCCCTCCCTTTATTTGTTCAATAATGTCGGGACGTAAGTATGAAATATGCTTTCGGTAGAGATCAGTAACCCGAATAGCGAGTGGCGAATCAAGAAATACAGGAAGTGCTTGAATCCGCCCATCTTCAACAAAGTTGTTGATCTCAAATAGCATTGCTTGAGTACGCTCAAGTGAGAATGCGGGGATGATAAGCGTCCCCTTCTTTTCTATTGTGTCTTTAATGTATGAGAGGAGCATCGCACTTCGCTCTTTAACACCTTCATGGAGTCGGTCTCCGTAGACGCTTTCCATAAGAAGGTAATCGTAGTCTTTTACTATTTCTGGAGCACTAAGGAGCGGCTGTGGAGAATTGCCGACGTCTCCTGTAAAAAGAAACTTCTTATCCCCTCGTGAAAGTGAAATCATTGCTGAGCCAAGAATATGACCAGCGTCGGTAAAGAGAACGCTTATATTATCTTTAATTGTAAACGATTCATGGTATTCATGTGTATTCCAAAGACGAAGCGAAGCAGCTACATCCTCGTACTCATAACACACAGGGTGATCGTATCGTTCTGCTTCAGCACGCATCACCATGTGCGCATCTTCGAGCATGACCGCGGCAAGATCACGTGTTGCTGATGTTGAGTATATAACGCCTTTAAAGCCATCATGAACGAGCTTTGGAATGCGCCCTATGTGATCTGCATGTGCGTGTGTCACGAGGAGTACGTCGACGTCGCTTGGAGTGTACGCAAAAACTTCACAATTTTCTTTAGGCGCAAACTGACTCCCTTGAATGAGACCGCAATCGACAAGCACCTTTGCGTTTTCCGTTTCAAGAAGAAAGTTTGCGCCCGTAACACTCCCTACACCTCCATGAAAATGAATATGTGCCATAATGATTACAATATCGTATCATACTGCATCATTACTATTTCTATGCAAAAATCCCATCTTTAAAGATGGGATTTTTGTATTTCTGCATGCTCTAGCGAGTTATAGTGTTGTGCATGATGCGGAGAGTAAATGATCTATACAACTGATGATCTGAATTTGGGTCAAGATAGTCCGGAATATAGATATTGAGTGGGAATTTATAATTAATTATCTTCACCCACACCAAATTTTGCGCCTTGTCCTGATAATAGACAAGACCATTCCCACTTTCTACTTCAGTAAGTGATGATACCGCAGTAAGCATTTTTGAATCAGGAATTGCAGCTGTAAAATTCGGATAACTAGGATTCACGGTTACGTATACCATTGCGGGTACTGTGTCTCCATCATAATGAACCCCAAGCACCATTGAGTCATCATCACGAACAAAGTTTGAGAGACCTAATTCAACCCATCGTGGTGGCATCTTCACCGTACTCGTTGCAGGAAAATTAGGATACTTGAGGATATACCGATCTGATCCTTTCGCGGTGGCAAAATGGCGCATGCCACCGAGGAAATTACTGTCACTGCCGTCGAGAATATTCCAATTACCTACTATAGCACCTGCCTTTGTTACTCGAGTTACGTCCATCGCTTCAGTCTGATTATACGGTTTTGTTACCCCCTGAAGTCCCGCATTGAGAACGCCGGGATATACTCCGTAGTACGGCCCAGGACATGCAAGTCCATTCGTTTTTCCTGCAGGGTTCTTCGAGTAAATTGTGGTACATCCAATCATTTTGAGGAACGGTACGTCATACACTGAATAGTAACCAGGCGTTGACCAGTATCCATATGGATCTTGCACCGCGCCCGCAAGCGTCCAGTTATTTTTTGCTTCTGGTGTCCAATTTGGCTGTAAGTGCGGAGGAAGCGCTCTATATCCCGGGTCAGCATTTATGAATTTATTTCCAGGGCTTCGGTAGAGACCCCGTTCAACCGGCGTAATGTAGTAATCGTTTGTTCCGAGCGCTCCGGAGTTAGCGTCCCAACAATTTTTTGAACATACATATCCCAAATTTTTGAAGTTCACAAAGATGTTCTCTTTGTTGTTCATCGTGGAGTGATATGACGTAATACCATATTGTGGGCCAGGCCATCCATAATTATTAGGAGAATACGCAATGCGGTTGTTGAGACTCTCACCCACAAGCAGTGTGTGCATAATGTTTCCGTTGAAAATTGCTCCTGCAAAACCACCCGAGGCATTATCTGCGACTGCCCAATTAAGATAATTAGCATATTTAACGCGATTGAAGTATCCACCACCACCATTTTTGTAGCTTGTCATGCCTACGAGATCCACTGGAGTCTCGGGTCTATACTGGCTACCCGTTAGGTTTCCTAAATCATCAGTAAGTGCGCATTCAAGGAAAAATCCACGACTACCATTTGAATGGGCGACGTTATCCTCAAACGGAGCATGGTCCATGCTAACAGGTGATATCGGCACGAGCTTGCTTTGCTTAAATGGCCTTTCTGCGTAGGAGAGCCAGAAGCCGTTTCCATCTGCGTTAGAGGCTGAGTTCCCTCGCACGGTATTATCAGGATTCGTGAGCCAAAATCCAGAAGCTCCTCCACACCCATTTTCTGTCTCATGCACCTGCGTCGAAAGCGCCGCAGGGATATTCAAGGTCTTCAAGCTCAGGTTCCCTTCAAAGATGTTGCGTCGTTCAGAACCATCTTCAAGGAAGAAGGCGTGTCCGGTGACGTTATAGCATATGTTGTTTAATACTTGCACACCGTTCGTCGCGTGGATCACAATACAGCGATGCTTTGAGTTATTGACCGCACTGTTCTTCACGTAGTTTCCGGCTGCGTCTCCAAGGAAGTTTCCCGTTGATTGATCATAGGACAAGAGGTGCCAGTGGATTGGATAGCGTCCGAGAATACCTGACTGTCCCATACGGGTGAGTTCAACGCCGTCGATCTTCACCTGTGCGCCCAGGATCATCGTCATGATGTGTGCTCCGAAACCATTGTTCTGCCAGAGAGAATCGTCTGCACTCTGGATCACGATGTTGCGGGTGAGGTTCCCCACTTCTGCACGTTCGTCGAGTGTATCGACACTGAGTACGTTTGGTTTCGTGAGGGTGCCTTTCGTATAGCTCATGCCGTCATCGGTAGCGTACTGGAGGCGACCAAAATGATACTGCGAGAGACCGGTGGTGAGGGAGACGGTGTTTGCGTTTGATGAGGTGAGGGTGCGGAGTTCTGTAGGGGAAGTCACGCGGTACTGACTCTCAAGCACATGGTTCGGCCACTCGGTTGGCGCTACCACCACCGCATCTCCTTGTTTCCAGTTTGTCTGGTCTTTGAGGGTGAGCGTCGTTGCGGCAGCCTCTGCGTGATCATTGAGCTTCGTCCATACAGGGGATGGTGCAACACCGTGGAGTGAGAGCTTTCCTCCATTTATCACAATACCGCGGTCAGTCGACGCTCCGGTGTTTGGTCCATCAAGGGTAATAACTGCTTTGTCGGTGAAGGGAGATGTTTCGGTACCGATTTCAAGAAGACCGTTTCTCCCGATCGTTATTCCGCCCACGGTGAGTGTGAGTGGCTTCCGTGCAAAGCGGAGTGTTCCTTCAATACTAATACTTCCTAAGCGTGGTGGTACCACGTCGAGGGTTACCGTCTTCCCGAGAGGAATGGTGACCGCTTGGTTCTGCGTCGGGACGGTTCCACCCCAGGTGAGTGGGTCAGACCAGTTACCTTCTCCTGTTGGTGGCGGAGTCGTCGTCACGGTGAGTGTGACACTCTTTGTATTTGTACCTCCACTTCCGGTACAGGTGAGCGTGTATGTCGTGGTGACGGTTGGAGACACGGTCGTATTTCCTGAGGTTCCTGATTGACCGGATGAGAGACTGCAGGAAGTAGCGTTCGTGGATGACCACGTGAGTGTTGCGGATTGTCCTAGGGTAATCGTCGTTGCGGACGTACTGAGTGAGGCAACTGGCGGTGGCACAGTCGCGAGGCTTGCACTGCAGCTTGCGGTTGTACCGCCGTTTGATCCAGCACACGACCATGTCCAGGGGCCGCTTCCGGTGACACTTGACGCAGTGCCGCTACTGCAGAGATTCGATGCAGGGGCGCTTGAGACCGTGGTGCCGTTTGCGCTACCACAGGCACCATTAAGGGGTGGCGTTGTCGTTCCGGACGTGCTCGGGATTTGGCATACCTTCGCCGTCCCCATGAGTGGATCAGATCCGTAGAAGGTATTTGAGCAGGTTGCGGTACCCGTAACCGTCTTCTCTATCCAGGTGGTTCCCTGTCCGTAGCGGGTGAGGGTGGCGCTCGGTACGGTGAAGTTCTCATTCTCTTGTGCAATCGTCTTCCATTCGGTACTGAGGACAGTGACGGTGGTACTTTGCGTTCCCGTACCGGTCACACTTGTACAGGTAATCGTGTATGTGGTCGTCACTATCGGAGAGACGGTAGCACTTCCTGACGTACCGGTTTGTCCTGACGAGAGTGTACAGGCGGTCGCGTTTGTTGAAGACCAACTGATGGTGGCGGTGCTTCCACTAGAAATAGAAGTGGGAGTGCTACTGATGGTCGCCGTTGGTGGTGGCGTCGTGTACATGTCCTGCACCTTTTTATTGAGGACAGGGAGAGTTGCCGCGTCGACGACACTCGTACGCGAGAGGTTGTATGCAGTCTGGAACTTGCGGACGGCAGAGCCTGTTGATTTTGCAAAGGTTCCATTGACGGTACTACCCAAGTATCCCCACACTTTGAGGTACCCTTGAAGCATACGCACGTCCTCTCCTATGTCTCCTTGTTTCAAGGTACGTGTGAAGGTGTATGGAGTAGCACTGATTGAGGCGAGGAGTTCACTCGTGATCGTGGCGGCGGGTGTGGGGATGAAGGAGTTATCCGTGACACTTGTAACCCAGAAGGCGACGGAACCGAGAAAGACGAGAGCGAGGAGCGCGAGGGGGAGCGTGAGAGATTGCTTCATGAAAACTAAATGAAATTTGGTAAGTATCTATATAGTACGATAGAACAAAATTATAATTATTTGCCCCCTGTTGATAGATTTTAAAAATTGAAGCAACAAAAAAACGCACGAAGTGCGTTTTTTTGTTGGAGTAACGGGGCACGTTTCCTGAATTACTTCAGGTGGGCGTCCTTTCCAAACACGTTTGAAATCTCGTCGCGGCGAGTTCTCATCAGTATTTGTGACTACAGACACCCTT
>JAYSTK010000163.1:0-7226 GCA_043719825.1 Candidatus Kaiserbacteria bacterium
CAATTCCAGGCAAAGTCCCTTTCTCCAAAAACTCAAGCATCGCACCGCCTGCCGTCGAAAGAAAACCAAATTTTTCCGAAAGTCCAAGTGATTCAATCGCCGCAACCGTATCCCCTCCCCCCACAATCGAAAATGCATCGCTCTCCGCAATAAGTTTTGCGACAGCTTTAGTACCGGCATCAAAACCCGCCTCGTAATTCCCGAGTGGACCATTCCATAAAATTGTTTTTGCATTTTGAATAAGCGGCTTAAGCATTTCAATAGAGACGTGCCCAACATCGAAAATTTTTTCATCTGGGCGCACATCACCGACATCAATAACACACTTTCCTCGAGCGCCAGTCACAATAACATCAGGTGGTGTGAGGATGTTTTTTCGTTTCATTACAGGTGTGCCCGTGAGATCCATTGGAGAGAGGAGTGATTCCCCGACAGCGTATCCTTTTGCTTTTATAAGATCGTTCGCGAGTGCACCTCCTACAAATACGTTTTCGTACAAATCAGCATATCGTTCAATGAGTGGAAGTTTGGTTTCAAATTTTGCTCCTCCAATAATAAAAAGTGCTGGGTGCATTGGGGTGAGTGCACGTGAGAGATGCGAGTACTCCTCCGTGAACGTGATTCCTCCAAAACTCGGCAAGTGTGATGGTACCCCGACAATTGAAGCGTGATTTCGATGGGAAACGGCAAATGCGTCATTCACGTAGTATTCAGCATACGAAGCAAGTGTTTTTGAAAATTCTTCATCATTTACTTCTTCCTCTTCATACGCTCGGAGATTTCCTAAGAGAATTGCTTGTCCATCCTGAAGCGCAGAGATTTTTTCACGTACCTCTTTCCCAATAACCGCTTCGATGTGCGTAAGTGAAATATATTTTTTAAGTGCATTAAACACAGGTTCGGTGGTGTTCTCTCTATCACGACCAACATGCGTTACTATTACTACTTTCGCACCCGCATTCATCAAAAATTGAATTGTGGGGAGAGCTTTTTGAAGACGAAAGTCATTAGTCACCACTCCGTTTTCTATAGGTACATCAAGTGAAGTACGGAGAAGTACATACTTACCTCGAATATCGGTTAGATCGCTGAGGAGAGGTAGTTGACCCATATCTATTTCACTAATAGACTTTCAACAGCTTTTACAATACTCGAAAATTCTTTTGCGCTTAAACTCGCCCCTCCTACTAAGAAACCATCAATGACACCGTCTCGCATGAGATCAGCGGCATTCTTTGCATTTACCGAACCCCCATAGAGAATTCTCACTTTCTGGGCATAATTTCTTCCGTACAGATCACTCAGTGTTTTTTCAATAAAAAGTTTCATTTCATGTATGTCTGCAGGTGTTGCCGTCTGACCACTTCCGATCGCCCACACAGGTTCATACGCAATGACTAGCTCTCCTAGCTTTGTACGAGAGAGACCCGCACAGGCACTACGTATTTGATGTTCAATTTCTCCAAGGTATTGTGCACTTTGATCGCGCCGTGATTCTCCTACACAGAGAATGGGGGTCATACCATTTTTAATAACTGCTCCTACTTTTTTATTTACTTCCTCTTCCGTTTCCCCACTCATCCGTCGTTCTGAATGTCCCACAATCACATACCGAACATCAAAACTTTTAAGCATTGAGAGAGAAATTTCTCCCGTGTGACTTCCCAACTTTTCGGCATGCACATTTTGTGCTCCGATTGCGTATGATTTACCACTCGTCAGTGTTGTTGCAACAATAGGAATAAAAATAGCCGGCGGGACGACAACGATTTGAACATTTCTATGCTTGGCTACCATTTTTTTAACATCCGCACCAAGGCGCTTTGCTATTTCTGCGTTTTGGGGATTCATCTTCCAATTACCTACAACGAGTGGTTCGTGTCCGATTTTCATAATGTCTCTATTTTATCAAATCATATTAAGAATAGCGATTACTAAATCTCTTTCCAATCGGCGATAGCATACCCCCCTCCCGGTCCACCTGTGAACAAAAGGCTCATAAGTCCGCTTTCATAAATAACTGATGCCCCGTTGTTTATATCAATTTGATATGCAGTCACCTCTTTAAGTGAAATACTATTTCCAAGTGATACACGCCCATGAGGAGCGTAGACGAGTATTTTTCCATTCGCCGATTGCGCCAGATTTATGGCCATTTCAGTGCCAGAGTTTTCTGCATCATCATTCATTGAAATGAGCACCACATACGATTGCGCATTTCCTGAGCTGAAATTGGTTGACTGATTGATGCTTACCTTGCTGCTGGTGGTGCGATTTATTTCATTATCGACAACTACTTGTACACTTCTTGCTCCGAGTGATGAAGACGCAACAATCGATGGTCCTTGTGTGAAGTCAAGATTGCCTGTAATCCACAACGGTCCCGAAATCGTAATAACGGTGCTTGCTCCCTGTTTTTTCATAATGACGTTGCAGTCAATCTTCACATTATTGAGTTCGGTATTCGTATCAATCGTATACGTTCCACTCATACATTCTGGCGAGGTACTTGCAATTGTCGTTCCCGTTGTTTCAATACCCAATTTCCAGTCTTCAATCATAGCGTCAGTAATGGGCATTGTGGCCGTTGCCTGGTCAGGCGACCCGGGGAACGAATTCCCATTCACGATGGTTGCTGTACGTGTACCCGTCGCAAAATAGTACGCGTCCTTATCGATAATCGCGCTCACAAGCGAGTGTGCCCACACAGAACCTGTTGCATGAATCGTTTCGACAGAACCAGTGCTACCCGCGGCGACAATATCCCCAAATACGGTTGCGCTTCCCTGCCCAACGACAACACCATTTGAAAACACATTCCCGTACACGTTAGAATTATTACTCATGAATACTCCGCCATTACCACCTTGAAGACCAAAGCTAAATGCTGCCCCGTCACCCACGACGAGCTCAAGAAAACTTCTCCGCGTTGCGCCCGAAGAACTTGCGGTCGCCGTGAATTCATATGAATCACCGACGAGTGCGCGAGATACCCCTACGGCAATTCCATTAATTGTAAAAGTTTCATTACTCGAATAGGCCTGTGAATCGCGATGTCTATAGACTGCGTCTTCAATCCCCGCTTCAGATGCATAAAAACTTCGCTTGCTGTCCGTAAGCACTCGATATTCCGCGAGACTTTGGTAGACGCCACTCCCAATCCCAAATACGAGAATAGTACTCGCGAGAAGAAAAAAAATGACAAAAAGAAGAAGCGCTGCTCCGCGTTCTGATTCGTTTTTCATTTTAGAAAAATTATTCATAAGATCCGCGCAGTACGCCACTACCATAAAAAGTACGTGTAGTGGATGCCGCTTTATTTGAAGCACTGAGGGTAAGTACGACCCGCACGAGTTCAGTGGTAACTCCGGTGTACCGCATGAAATAGAGTTGATCAACAGTGATATCTTCGCTCGTGAGGGGCCCTATATCAACACCATTTTGTGTCAGCATTACATTTCCTCCTACAAGAGAAAATTTCGTTGTCGTCCCACTCGCGACCAAAGTGAGGGAGGGAGGCGAAGAAGTACCAAAGCTACTTTGAGCAGCCGTAATGCTCGTTGCACCGCGTATATCTCGCACAATGCGCTCGAGGGTCACTTGTGCCGCATGACTCACCGCTCGTTCAGTTTCGTAACGCACGAGTGTCGTACTAAGAGAAAGATATGTCAGTATTCCCGCCATGGTTACGAATACTAAGACGGCAATATAGACGAGTATTTCGACCAGTGAAAAACCTTGTATTGTGGGTTTCCGGTGATGCAAGAAATTTTTCATGGAGTAATATCTGAAAGTATTGAGGTAAGTGTAACCGTTGTTGTAGGACTCCCTCCCACTACCGTCATAAATACATATTTAGAATTGGTGTCTGCGACACTCCCCCCTGTTGTGCTCGCGACAATGTCGTCCGTTGTACTGTTTCGATATACGTTTTGCACTCTAAAACTTCTGCGAAATCCATCGGTATTTTCGGGAGTTACTGAAGTCGTTATCGTTGTTCCCGTTATGTTCAAATAGTGCGTGCTATTAGTAGAAAGTCCACTTATATTTGTCCACGCATTGTCCCTAATAAATCGGACGTGCTCTAACCCTTCTTCTGCTAGATACAGCGCTTTCGTTTTTTCTGAGACTGTTCTGCCGGAATTAATAAATAAAATTATTGCGTTTGATGCAAAGATGAGGACAAGAGAAGCAATCGCGACACCGATAAGCACTTCCACAGCACTCACACCATGAGTGATATTTTTACTTTGTGAGAAAGGAACTCCTCGCATACTAATACTCTATCAAACCCGTTCCGTAGATAGTGAGAGTTGTACTACTCGTCCTATCGCTATCTTCAACAATAATGGTTCCTGTGGCGGACGGTAATCCTGAAAGATGTGTAAAAACAATATTTGTTCCATTGGTGACAATGGTGCCTGTTGCGGTTACGCCTCCTTCAAAAGAGTATACCGAATTTGACGCCGCCCCCTCTATATATGTGTCTCCCACAAACTTCGTTACCGTACTCGTCCCTACGCGAACACCATACACAGTATCTGCGTATGCGCCGAGCGTATTATTGCGAGCCTCGCGGAGTGAGTCAGCAATAATAAGAACGGTCGATCGTGTAGCAGAGCTTAGGTACACAGACCGAAATGTTGCGTATGAGATAGTGCTGATGATTCCGATAATTGCAATCACCACGAGAATTTCAATTAAAGTAAATCCACGACTAAAGCGGGAATGCATATATGCTTTAATTTTTTCGTCTAAAGCTCTCTGAAATGTGTGCATACGTTTTGACACGTGTATTTCTTACTGTGGCGACATCCCTTCTACCCAATAGTATCCCCAATCGAGTAGATTGGAGCGATCATTGCGAGTGCAAAGAAACCAACCGTAGCTCCAATAACCACCATAAGGACTGGCTCAATGATAGTCGAAAGATCTTTTGTTTTTTGTTCGACTTCTGTTTCATAGAAGTTCGCTAACTCGGTGAGCATGGCACTGATCTGCCCTGTCTCTTCACCTACCGCAATCATTTCTCCTACCAAAATAGGATATAGGTCCTCATGCGCAATAAAGGTCTCTGAAAGTGGCGATCCTTTTTCTACTTTTTCTGCAGCTTCCTCAAGAATATCCTTATAATGAACGTTTTGTATAACGTCTCGTGTTATTTGTATGGCGCCAATTACATCTACACCTGCTGCAAGGAGTGAGGAGAGAGTGCGACCCGTGTATGCGGAATTTGTTTGTTTCGCAAGATTTCCAATGACGGGAAGATAGAGAAGTGCACGATGAAAGAATCTCCTTCCAAACGTTGTGTGGCCAAACCATATAATAAACGCAACGATTCCACCAAAACCAAGGAGTGCAAGGAGTCCATGATTACTCATGAAATCACTCATGCCAATAAGAATACGTGTAGAAAGTGGCAGTTCTACACCCATTTTCACAAACGTGCCTGTAATGGTAGGCATTACGTAGATCATCATGAGAATACCGATGATGGCCATGACAGAAATCACAATCGCAGGATACATCATCGCCCCTTTTATTTTTTTCTTAAGACTCGATGAACGTTGGAGTTGAAGAGAAATTGTTTCAAGTGCGGGAGCAAGTCCTCCACTTTCCTCTCCTGCACGCACCATAGCTACATATAGTTTGGAAAATGTTTTTGGGTATTCTGCGAGCGCAACATTAAATTGATTTCCTTTACTAATATTTTCTCGTACATCCTTCATAATGCTTTTCATTCGAGGATTTTTGGTTTGACGTTCGAGGACTGATAGCGCCCGCGAAAGCGGAAGTCCTGCCTTTAGCATTGACGAAAGATTGCGTGTTGCCATCACGAGTTCATCTTGCTTTACCCGACTGAGGGCCGTATTAATTTTCTCAATGTTAAGAAAACGGTCTAATGAAAAACTTTTTGATTCGTCTACATTTGTTACGGTATGGCCGTTTTGACGAGCAAGATCATATACCGCAAAACGATCGGGCGCATCAACCGTTTGTTTTACAGCTGCTCCGTCTTCCGTCGTTCCTTTATACGTAAATCGTGGCATATATATTTTATTCAGAAATTACACGGAGTACTTCCTCAATGGTAGTGAGGCCGAGCGCAGCTTTATACATTCCATCTTCAACCATGGTAAGCATCCCTTCTTTCTTAGCCTGCGCCTCAATCTGATCAGAAGTGGCTTGGGACATTATAAGATCTTTGAGTGTTGTCGTAACATGAAGTACTTCGTGAATTCCAATACGTCCTTTGAACCCATTGTCAGTTTCGGTTACATTTTTTGGGCGATAAAAAGGCACACTGTTCCACGTCGCGCTTGATTTTACAATTCCTTCTGTCTTAAGCGTCGCTAAAATCCTGTCCATATCAACGTGTTTTTCCAAATCTTCACGCTCATTTTGAGAAAGTGTGTACGATTCTTTTGATTCAGAAATACGGCGAACAAGGCGTTGTCCTACTGCAACGCGGAGCGTCGACACGAGGAGAAAGCGCTCAACACCCATATCCATAAGACGCGCCACCGTCGCGGAAGAAGAATTAGTGTGGACCGTAGCGAGCACCATGTGCCCCGTGAGTGCTGCATTGATGGCAAGACTTGCTGTTTCACTATCACGAATTTCTCCCACCATGATGACATCAGGATCTTGACGCATAAGTGATCGAAGGCCATTTGCAAAACTAAACCCGATTTCAGGCTTTACCTGTGTTTGATTTACGCGAGCCATTTGATACTCAATCGGATCTTCAATTGTAGAAATATTCACCTCAGGAGTATTGAGGAGGTCAAGCACCGTGTAGAGAGTCGTCGTTTTTCCAGAGCCAGTTGGACCAGTAACGAGAATAATTCCCGTCGTTTGCTTCATAGAATTATGCATGCGCTCGAGCGCTTGCCCATGAAACCCTAAACCTTCAAGGGTATACCCCGAACGATTTTCACGAAGGAGACGCATAACGATCTTCTCTCCATAAAAAATGGGGAGAAGTGAAACACGAAACGCCACTTTTTGTCCTTCCATCTCAAGTTTGAATCGCCCATCCTGAGGAAGACGCTTTTCATCGAGTTTAAGATTTGAAAGTACTTTGATGCGCGCCGCAATCGTGGGTGCAGCATGTTTTGGAAGAGTCATCGCATCGTGAAGAATTCCGTCAATACGATAACGTACGAGGAGTTCATTCTCCATTGGTTCAATATGAATGTCTGATGCGGATTGAATAATCGCAT
>JAYSTK010000164.1:0-2715 GCA_043719825.1 Candidatus Kaiserbacteria bacterium
GCAAATAATCTTCGACAGCGAGATCATGTGTTCGCAATCATCGATGAAGTGGACTCAATTCTTATTGATGAAGCGCGCACGCCACTTATTATTTCTGGGCCCGCCCAAGATTCAGAAAATCTCTATGCTCGATTCGCACAGATAGCACGTGAATTAAAAGAAGATGAACATTACACAGTGGATGAAAAACATAAGGCCGTTTCCCTTACTGATGGCGGCATTGAAATGGCACAGGAAAAACTAGGGATTGAGAATATTTATACTGATCGGGGAATAAAATACGTGCACCATCTCGAAACGGCAGTACGAGCGAAAGCAATTTTTAAACGTGATAAAGAATATGTAGTAAAAGATGGTGAAGTGGTTATCGTCGACGAGTTTACGGGCCGTCTACAGCAGGGCCGAAGATGGTCTGAAGGACTCCATCAGGCAGTGGAGGCGAAGGAGGGTGTTGAAGTACAAAAAGAATCTCGAACCTATGCGTCAATAACGTACCAAAATTACTTTCGCATGTATGAAAAGCTTGCGGGGATGACGGGTACTGCACTTACTTCCCATGAAGAATTTTACTCCGTATACCAACTTGATGTTATTCCTATCCCTACACATCGTGCTATTGCACGAATCGACGGCAATGATTTTATTTTCCAGTCGGAGGTAGGAAAATTCAAGGCAATAATTGCAAAATTAAAAGAGATTCACGAGACGGGGCAACCGGTCCTTGTGGGTACTGCATCTATAGAGAAAAACGAACTCCTTGATGCTGAGCTCACTAAAGCAGGTATACCGCACGAGATGCTGAATGCTAAAAACCATGAGCGAGAAGGTGAAATTATTGCTGAAGCAGGAAAGAGGGGAAAAATAACACTCGCAACGAACATGGCAGGTCGTGGAGTCGACATTAAGCTTGGGGGACCAAATGCAGATGAAATTGAACGGGGGGAAATCAGACAGTTAGGTGGGCTTTTCGTGCTCGGTACTGAACGTCATGAAGCAAGACGCATTGATGATCAGCTCCGTGGACGCTCAGGCCGACAAGGTGATGCAGGTGAAACTCAATTTTATGTATCAATGGAGGACTCCCTCATGCGAGTATTTGCGAATGATGTTGTAAAAAATATGATGGGTCGCTTTGGAATCCCCGAGGATCAGCCAATTGAAAATACACTCATTACTCGATCTCTCGAATCTGCTCAAAAAAAGATTGAAGGGTTTAACTTTGATTCCCGTAAGCACGTGCTCGCGTATGACAATGTTCTTAATCAGCAACGAACAATTGTGTACACTAAACGTCGAAAATTGCTCATGGGAGAACGAAGTGAAGTAGACACGATTATAGAGGAAGTAGTCCTACACTCGCCCGAATTAGATGAAACCATAGAAACTCGACGAAAAGAAATGGGAGATGAAATTTGGTATGAGTTACTAAGACGAATGATGCTTCAGGTATATGACGCACTTTGGGTAGAACACCTCGAAGTAATGCAGTATGCTCGCGGAAATGTGAGCCTACGTGCGTATGCACAACAAGATCCCTTAATTGAGTACCGACGTGAAGCAGTGCGTCTCTTTAAAGAAATGGAAAACACGGCACATATGCGTATTGCCGATCTAATTCCGAAAGTGCGTATTGAAGCGATTGAGAAAGATGAAGCGGCTGAGCAAAAAGTACGAAGCAATCTTGTTGCTCTGAGTGAAAATTCTCGCAGTGGAACGGGAACAAAACAACAGGCACAAGAACCTATGCGTCGCAATGATGCGCCTGAACGAAATGAGATGGTACGAATTACTGATGGCGAACACATTGAGGAAATGAAATATAAAAAAGCAGAACCACTTATTATGTCTGGTAAGTGGAAGTTGATGGAGAAGTAAAAAGCAATACTTTAGAAAACGCGGGCACTCATTTGAGTGCCCGCGTTTTCTAAAAACTTATCGACACACCCTCTCTCTCACTACCCTAAATCCCCGTATACTTAGCCATAAGAGTACATATCTATATTTTGTACCCTCATTTTATCGAGTAACTAATCATAAATACTCACGCCGAACGCTAACAATGAATTTTGTTCACCTCAGAGCGCCTCAAAACTCATGTGGGGGCTTCTCCTTGCGTGTACCGTCGTTTCACTTAACCTGATGATTGAACAAATTGGTTCGTACGAGGAAGAAATGGCACAGAGGAGTAGCCAAATGGCATTTACACTTAATTCGTAATTTCGTATCTATTATCGCTCTATCGTTCCGCGATTATAAAATATCGAAACAAAGTGAAGTAGTATCATGTAGCGATCGGTGAAAATGTTTAAGACGCAAGCCCAATAGCTACTTTAAACGTAGCGTGTCGCATACCAAAGGCCCTAAGGGGCTTTTTGTGTTCACCTGTGCGTTACTGACGCCCTCGACAGGTCCTAAAAAGAGGGTAGTATACATGTATGATTTCTATTCTCACGCGCATTCTCATTAGTGCTTTTGCCCTTATTGTTGTGGCAAAATTTATTCCTGGTATTACCGTCACTGGGGTATATCCTGCACTCATTGCCGCACTTATACTCGGTATTCTAAATGTGTTGGTAAGACCTATTCTTGTTATTCTTACTCTTCCTATCACTCTTCTCACATTGGGACTTTTCATATTTGTAATCAACGCTTCCATATTTCTTTTTGTCGCCTCTTTCGTAGATGGATTTAGTGTAGATGGTTTTATACCGGCAC
>JAYSTK010000165.1:0-2711 GCA_043719825.1 Candidatus Kaiserbacteria bacterium
AAGCGAGTGTAGATTGCAGTTCGCTATTCGAGGACGTGCGCAGGAGCTTTCTCCGAGGAAGGCTGAACATTATATCTTAATATTCTGCGCACCCCTGCCAAGAAAGAAATTCAACTAACATAACCAAACTCCGACCCCTGTTGGAGTTTTTGTTTTCTTCAAAACAAGTATTCGTCATAATTCATCCACCTTTGTTGAAAAGTTCGATTCCGGTTTGCCCATTAGTATTAAGTTTAGTTAATTGACATAATATACTCATGAGACTTGGCAAAATAAAATTCAACGATACAGAGCATCCTCTGAGCAATATCGTTGTAGTAATAGGCCCAAATAATGCAGGAAAAACAAAACTACTTACCGACTTACACTTTGAACTTACTAATAGCTATGAAAGAACGCAAAGCAATGATTACGCAAGAGTAACGTCTGGCGCTACTTCATGGACGAACCTAACAGATAAAGGATACTTCGAGTTTGATGTCTCCGGGCTTAATCACTGGCTTGACAACCATGAATCGTGGAGGGAAGCACAAAACTCGCCACATCATGGGCAGAAACTTTTTAGGTCTAAGCTGCATATACTCCAACAGCAAAACAATGACGAGGCAACTGCACTAGTCCAAAGCGAAATTGAATCAATAAGAAATAACCCAGGCCAGCTATATGAATGGCTGGTAATATTTAAGAAATCTCATGTGGCACATGAAACCATTGACAATCGTTTCAATACTGCAAACATTCTAGATAATATTGATGCCGCGAGTGATGATAACCCTAACCTTATTTATGCACGCAGTAGTACCGTTAAAGCTATCAATAAGCACATGGTGAAGCTGTTTTCTAAAGTCCTCGTACTTCTCAAGCTGTCAAAGACCGTTTACAGTTTGCTGCTAATTGATGCCGGCCAGACCATATTACCAAAATGGGCAAAATCAAATAACTTTGAGGCAGACGCGAAAACGGTAAATGCGCATAATATCTTCAGGGAAGAACATCTCAACGGAGTAGTCAGTCAGCAAAGCCACGGAACGCGTGCTGCCATATCCATTCTCATGACCTTGGCAGACAAAACTAGGTCAATAGTATTTCTTGACGAGCCAGAATCTCATATCTATCCAGCCGCTAGAAAGTATATTGCAAGGTTGATAGCATCCGAGTCTAAGCACCGCCAATTTTTTATTGTCACTCATGATGTGGACTTTTTAGAGGGTATAGCAAATAGTCAAAAAGACTTCACTGTAATCAAGCTTACAAAAAAACGAGAGGCGAAAGTTATTGACTTTGACTCAAATGAGAGAAGACGGATTTCCTCGGAGCTCAAAAACAGCTCTGCTTTGCGTGCAGGATTCTATGACGTAGCAATCTTTGTCGAAGGCATTCAGGATAAGTATATGTATGATTACGTAATCTCGCGCAAAAAATTAATATCTGATGAGGTAGAATACGGGATCATAGACTGTGGCGGAAATGACAAAATTGCTGATTCAGTTAAGTTTGCGCTCGATATTGGCACGAAAGTCGCTATAATCACCGACTTCGATACCTTGCTTTTAAGTAAAGACGGCCCGAGTAGACCTGCTCGTATTGAAAGAATTCTAAAGACTCTGGGTAATACAGTCCCAGCTAACCTACAAAAGGTTCAGGCAATCATGAAAAGCCGTGGAAACGCTATTAAAGGATTGGGCGCAGATAATCTCACATACCCAGAAAAAAGTACAATCAGCGAGCTATTGATAGAACTGCGCGGCATGGGCATTTTTGTAGTTCTATATGGCGAACTTTACGACTGGTTTTCGATCAAACAGAAGGATGGTATCGCCGTAGAAGACCTCAGAGGTAAGTTTTACAAAAACTCAAACAAATATAGAGAATTAACAGACTTTTTGGCTGCAGTTTCTACATACGCATCTGATATTTAGCAATCAGCTTTCATTGATTTTGGGCATGATGTCCGCGAGATCCATACCTTTGACCACTGTTGAAAATATCAAAGTTTGGTAATCATTCGCTAGCTCCTGCCATGAAAAGAGAGTCTGCCAGTGGTAGGCTCTTTTTTCGTGCGGAGATTCGTTGAGTCGGACTACGGTCTACGAATAAAATGAGTAAGATTGCAAAGTTCGATAAACCAAGTCACGCGCAGATGCTTGTATCGAGCATGACTGCAGTTTATATGTATCATACTGCGCCCCCCTATCAGAATTCTTATGCTTGCCTTTATAGTAAAACAAAGCAAGAATATGTAGCATGAGTGAGCAAAACCCAGGATTTGAAGCAGAATTTGTTGGCGGGCTCGACAGAGAACAAAGAGAGTTTATAACTAAGATTGTAAGCGAACAATTCGGGTGGATAACAGCCATCGATCTGGCCTCGGCAACGGGAATGTCAGTAGATGAGGTCCACGGTCGTATCGACGACAAGCAAGTGGTTGGGTTTGAGATTGACGGCGAGCAACGGTTTCCAGGCTTTACTGTGGCAGATAAGTCGATAAACCTAGTGATAGCATACGCTGTACAAGAGCTTGATCCGGCATTGTCTGACTGGGAGAAACTTTTATGGCTATGCGCCTCTAATGGAGAATTGGACGGACTAAGACCAGTCGATGTTACCTTTGACGAAATGAAGAGGGCCGTGGCGGAGGAACTTTGCTATTAACCAATACCGAAAAGACCCCCTAGCGTTGCCCAACTAATTATCGAGACATAAATGTACTA
>JAYSTK010000166.1:0-1027 GCA_043719825.1 Candidatus Kaiserbacteria bacterium
AATGGGTTTGGACTTGACACCACTATCTAATTTTCCTATTATGGATCAATGCAATCACCAAAAAATATGCTAGATTTTATAGATTCATTTCATACAGAAATTCAGTGTTTAGAGTATTTGGAAGCTCTTAGGTGGGGATGATTCTGTCCAAAATGTCGATGAGAGAAACATTGGAGACACTCAAAACGACACTCTCTTATTTGTGCCAATTGCCATAGTACACTTCGAGTCACAGCAAATACAGTACTCCATAGAAGTCGTATACCACTTCGTACCATCTTCTTGATTGCCTGGTTCATGATCACGAGTAAACAAGGTATTAGCGCTGAAGAACTCTCTCAGATGCTCGCTATAGATACAAAAACAGCGTGGCTCTGGAATCATAAACTGAGAAAAATAATGGTACTCGATGATCGAAAGAAGCTCAGTTGAAATGTCGAAGTAGATGAAGTCTTTATTGGGTGAGCACAAGAGTGACCACGCTGAAGATGAGCTAAGGGTAAGGTTCAAGTTGTAGTTGCAGTTGAGGTGAATAAAACAACTCCCAATAAAAAATGACTCTTCCAATGAATGGACAGAGTCAGGATACAGAGTATACCAAATTGTGGAGCAAAGACACTCATGCACTTCATACAAGAGAACATCGAGCTATGATCTACACTCTATACGGACTGATGGAAAAGTTATTCTCAGATCACATCATCCGGATACACTCACATCATTGAGAGTAAATCCATCAGTGATACGGAAATATCTGGTATACATACGCCTGAGGTAACCCCAAATGTACATATCATAGCGAGTCTCCTCAAAAGATGGCTTCTTGGCACGCATCAAAAGTACATGGTACAAAATGGATACTTACAAGATTATCTTGAAGAATACACTTTCAGATTCAATAGAAGAAAATCGAGTGATAGATGAAAGCTCTTCAAGACCCTTCTCGAACAAATACTGACTCATCAGCCAACCTCTCGGAAAAACCTGAAAACTTGATAAAGTGAGGTGGTGTTAAGTCCAAACCCAT
>JAYSTK010000167.1:0-1027 GCA_043719825.1 Candidatus Kaiserbacteria bacterium
CTTTCAATAAATCACTTTTAAACATTGGAATTCAAGTAAAATCAGGAAGAAGTTACATCGGTGGTGAAACTCCCAAACATTGGAAGTTCAAGTATCATAATACAGACCAATTGGAGAGGATAAAGAGTTATTCTATCCTGCCAGTTATATTAGTTTGGGTTGACCTTGAAACTTCTAAATCTTATTGGACTGTAATTACCTCAAATACATCAGCAAATTCAATACTCATTAGCAAGAAAAATGAACTATCTCCGCTTACTCTGTATGACTTCTTGCTCAAATTTTACAAGATAAATCACAAGGAAAATATCCCAATTGACTTTAGGGTACTTCTAAAAACTCATATTAATTAAAAATACGAGTACAGGTTTCCAAAAAAAATCATAATCAAAAAAGACCATCTTTGAGTATGAAGAATAAAAACGCACGCGGATTTTTTGATGAGCAATTCCGGTTAGAAAAATTAACTCAACAAAATGATCCGTTAGTAAAGTTACTGGAAGAAATCAATTGGGAACAATTCAGAAAAATACTGACCCCCGCATTTGAGAAAGAAGAGAAGGGGACTGGAGGCAGGCCGCCATTCGATTACATCATGATGTTCAAAATTTTAGTACTACAACGGTACTACAATCTAGGCGATGAGCAGATGCAGTTTCAAATACTGGATCGGCTTAGCTTCATGCGATTTTTAGGGCTGACCCTTTCCGATACCGTACCGGACCAGAACACCATTTGGCTCTTTCGGGAAAACCTCATTGCACACAAATTGGTTGATCAATTGTTCGATAAGTTTTTGAAAAGTCTTGAAAAGGCAAACTTGGTAGGCAAAGAGGGGCGCATGGTCGATGCAAGTTTTGTTGAAGTCCCCCGTCAGCGCAACAGCCGTGAAGAGAACCAAATGATAAAAGACGGCATCGTGCCGGAAGAGTGGGAGGGAAACCCTAACAAATTGTCACAGAAGGACTTAGATGCCCGGTGGACCAAGAAAAACAATCAGGTTTTTTATGGCTACAAAGACCATGTG
>JAYSTK010000168.1:0-2708 GCA_043719825.1 Candidatus Kaiserbacteria bacterium
CGTTTATTTGAATGAATGATGGTTTGTCCGTACCACTCGCTATGAATCTTTCCGTCCGCACTCATTTCAAAGACCGCAGAAAAAGAAAGTCGATCTTCGTTCGGTCGAAGTGAACAAAGGTCATTTGAAAGTTCTTCTGGAAGCATGGGAATCACTCGGTCGACAAGGTATACAGAAGTACCTCGGTTCTGCGCTTCTTTATCTATTGTGTCACCCTCACGTACATAATGCGAAACGTCTGCGATATGAATCCCAATTTCAAAATTACCGTTCGGAAGCGTATGGAATGAAATTGCATCGTCAAAGTCCTTTGCGTCTACAGGGTCTATCGTGCAGGTGGTTCGATCGCGCATATCACGACGCTTCGGGCTGCCACCTTTCGTATCAGCGATTGCGTCTTCAAATATTTGAGCACGTCGAGCATAGAGTTCGCTTGATGCTTTGCTCACATGTTCGGGGAAGAGCATCGAGTGTCCTCCTGAACGAATGATTGCCTGCATCTCTGTCTCATGGTCGCCGGCTTTACCAATGGTTTCAATTATTTCCGCATACGGAGCGGAAAGGGGATTCTTCCATTCAGTGATTTGAACTGCAACTTTCATACCGAGATCGTTTGAGGTTGCTTTTGGTAGAAGGGGACGTATGTGAATGCGTCGGTTGTCACAGACGAGTTCAAAGGTTGATTGTTTTGCAACGACGGTACCTATGAGTTCTTTATTTTTTTGTTCGATTACTTTCAGTACTACACCTTCTTGTCGTTTCCCAGCAACTTTGGGCTTTGTCTCAATTTCAACAAGGTCGCCATCGAGGGCACAATTAAGTGACTCTGAAGGGATGAGAATATCTTCAGTGTCTCCGGCGTCGGGCGACTTAACAAAGCCAATACCACGTCCGCGAACCATTATGATGCCTTCAAAAGTTGATTGTTTGTTATCCATGTGGTCTCGATAGTAGCATGGAGTTATAGGATGAGCCAGGTTATATAAGAGTACTCTGTTGACTCTAATACACACTTCTGGTATTGTTCCCGCACTACAAGTGAGTGAGCGAGTGACGCGGACAAAGCTGAGCATGACATACTTATGGCATTTTCAACTTTGGACTTGTCCGAGCGAGGGAAACTTGTATAAATTACTTATATGTTAAAGATGCGATTACAGCGAATCGGCCGCAAAAACAACCCCTCATACCGGGTTATTGTGACTGACTCACGCAACGCTCCTTCTCGTGGTCTTCCTGTAGACCAAGTTGGAACGTATGAACCACGTCTCGACCGTGTTGAGATTGATGCAGAAAAAGTGAAGAAGTGGCTCGGGCATGGTGTGCAAGCATCAGACACTGTCCACAATCTCCTTATCACGAAGAAGATTATCGAAGGAAAGAAGCGCAATGCACTTTCACGAAAGTCACCAATCATAGACGAAGCGAAGATAAAGGCAGAAGCTGAAGCCAAGGCAAAAGAAGAGGCCGCAGCAGAAGCAAAGAAGGCAAAAGAACTCGCTGATGCTGAAGCAGCTAAGCTTGCAGAGCAAGAAGCTCAGAAGGCAGCAGCAGAAGTTCCTGTAGTAGAAGAGAGTGTCGCAGCTGAAACTCCCGTAGCTGAAGTGACCGTAGAAACTGCTTCAGAAACTGAGGAAGTGAAAGTCGCGTAATTAAATACTCAAAGCAACACGCGCCGATGGATTTCCATCGGCGCGTGTTGACGTTTTGTCTCAGCCTGTTACTATTTTGGGTAGTACGTTTCGGAAAGCGATGAAGCGGATGGTTATCAGGCTTAGTTCTCATACATTATGGAATCAGATCAGAAATTTCTTCAAGACCTCGTTACCGCACTTGTCGATAATCCAGACAGTGTAAAAATTAATCGCACCGTAGACGAAATGGGTGTACTCCTTACGCTCGACGTCCATGCAGATGATATGGGTAAAGTAATTGGACGATCAGGGAATACTGCAAAGGCAATTCGAACATTGCTTCGTGTTGTTGGTATGAAACACAATGCACGAGTGAATTTGAAAATTAATGAACCAGAAGGAGGTACCCGAGGAATGGGAGCGGCAACAGAAGACATGGGAGCAGCTTCGAATACTGATGAGGTTCCGAATACTCCTAAGTCCCTAGACGAGGCAATCGACGGCCTAAGAATTTAAAACTGGAGAATTTCTTTGTCGAAACTGCAGATTTATTCTTCACCGTACATGTGTACGGCTCAGAAAAAATCTTTGTTCCTTCGCGAACTTCTCTCAGTTTTAAACCTTAGGGGAATACGGTTTAAGATTTAGAACACAAAACCCCGCGAGCTTTGCTCGCGGGGTTTTGTGTTATGCTCTCTGTTATGCTAAAAGGATTCGATTACATCGGAGTCACTGCCGTTGCTATTTGCCACGATGGAAACGGAAAGTACCTTATTTCAAAGCGTGGTATGGGTTGTCGTGACGAGCATGGCGCTTGGGAACCTGCGGGGAGTGGGGGAGTCAAAATACATGAGTCACTCACCGATGCTGTGTGTCGAGAGGTTAAAGAAGAGTGCGGAGCTGATGCAACAAATATACAATATATGGGGTTCAGAGAAGTCTTCCGTGTTTTAAGCGGAAAAAAATCTCACTGGATAGCATTTGATTTTCGAGCACAGATTGATCCTGCTCAGGTACAAGTAACAGAACCTGATAAGTGTGATGAGTTGCGCTGGTGTACCATCGACAAGATTC
>JAYSTK010000169.1:0-7176 GCA_043719825.1 Candidatus Kaiserbacteria bacterium
GTAATTTATTTATACTGAGCAGATAATAAAATCGTCATATGCGTTTAAAATTTGTGCCAATTACACAATTATTGATTCCTCTTCTTTTTCTCATAATATTTTTTGCGAGCATCGCAAGTTTTTTTCTCCCGATTACTGAGACACTCACCGTTTTCTTTGCTTCAAACCGAGTAGAAAGCATAGTGGGTCTGACCTTCGCTATGGCAATCGCCACCGTCATTGCCCCAATTGCACTTTTCCCTATCATTCCTATTATTGCTCCAATGCTTGGCCCCTTTACGACAGCAGTTGCATGTTGGTTGGGTTGGACTTTTGGATCAGTTGTTGCATTTTGTATTGCACGGTATGGTGGTCGACCCCTTATTGCTCGATTTACATCTCTAGAGAAACTTGATACATACGAAAAAAGAGTACCACTTGATGCACATTTTGTACTTATTTTTGCATTACGAATCGTAGTGCCGGTAGATGTTTTAAGCTACGCCCTCGGATTTTTTTCGACTGTATCCCTTAAGGTTTATGCAGCAGCTTCAGCTCTGGGCATCCTATGGTTTTCATTTGCATTTGCGTACATAGGTTATGCACTCAAAACAGGAAACACTGTACTTTTTCTTGCTTACAGTGTAGCATCAGCGATTATCTTCCTTGTGTCGTTTTGGTACGCGTACCGCACAGTCAAACGAACCCCGAAAAATACTTAATAAATCTATTGCATATGTTTGTTGACGAAATTACGATTTACGCAAAAGCTGGCCGTGGAGGAAACGGTGTGGTGCGTTGGCGCCATGAGAAATTTGTTGATCATGGCGGTCCTGCAGGAGGGAACGGAGGAAGAGGGGGGGATGTATTTATGCGCGCTGTGCGTGACATGAATCTTCTTGCTCGATACACAGGTTCAAAGGACTTTAAGGCTGAAGAAGGCCATTCTGGCGACAAATCGAGCCGCCATGGAAGTGCGGGCTCAGATTGCTACATTGACATACCCGTTGGAGCTCGTGTCACCGATATTTCAAGACAACGTGTTTTCACTTTTGATAGGGAAGGAGAAGTGCATAAAATTTTAAAGGGTGGAAATGGGGGCTTAGGAAATGAGCACTTTAAAACGTCAATTAACCGGTCACCTGATAAAAGCACACTTGGGCGAGCAGGCGAAAGTGGAGATTTTTTAATAGAGCTGTCACTCATAGTTGATGTGGGCATTATCGGTTTTCCTAATGCAGGTAAATCCACACTTTTAAATGCATTAACGAAAGCAAAATCACGAGTCGGTGCATACCCTTTTACTACCGTAGAACCTCATCTCGGAGACCTCTATGGATATACACTTGCGGATATACCCGGACTCATTGAAGGTGCTTCGGAAGGAAAAGGATTGGGGCATAAATTTCTCAGACACACAAAGCGAACAAAAATGCTTCTCCATTGTATTTCTCTTGAAGAAGAAAACGTTTATGACGCATACCAAACAATTCGTAAAGAATTAGGATCGTTTGATAAAGAACTTCTTCTGAAAGAAGAGTGGATCGTACTTACAAAAACAGACCTTGTGAGTGAAGATATTGCAATGTCAAAAATTTTAGAATTTAAAAAGCATGATCTTACAGTGTATCTTGTATCAGGGAGTACAGGAGATGGTGTGAAAGCATTACAAGATACACTCACTACGCACTTAAAAAAGAATGAATCGGAGGAACTTTAAGGGGAGTGTTTCAGATAAAGCAATTTTGTAGTCGGTATACGCATTTCCACAATACTACTTTTAGTGTTGTTTTAGGCCATATTATTTTACTAGTACACATGCATATTGACATAATCATGAATCGTGTGTTTATAACTTGTCCAAGAGGTAACAAAACGGTACTATTGCGGTCATGAAAGACGAACCAACACCACATTATAAAGGCAGCAAACCCACTATGGGTATTGAAGTTCATTCTGAACTCCAAAAAAATACAAAAATGTCATCACATTATAAAGGCTACACACCTACTATAGGTATAGAAGTGCATGCGGAACTTCGGACAAATACAAAAATGTTTTGTGATTCAGCGAATGACCCTCATGTCGGGGAACCAAACACGCATGTGTGTCCGATTTGCATGGGACATCCAGGTACATTACCCGTGATAAATAAAGAAGCGGTCAAACACGTTCTTAGAGTTGGTGTTGCGTTAGGGAGTGAACTCGCAACATATTCAGAATTTGATAGAAAGAATTATTTTTATCCTGATATACCAAAAGGCTATCAAATTAGTCAGTACCTCTTTCCACTTGTAAAAGGAGGGACACTCAATGATGTCGCAATCACTCGGGTGCATCTTGAGGAAGATACCGCGAGGTCACTTCATGACCAGGGAGAGGGAAGTATTGTGGATTACAATCGAGCAGGTGTACCTCTTATGGAATTGGTTACAGAACCAGTTATTCATGATTCAAAAACTGCAGGAAATTTTGCACGTGAGTTGCAGCTTTTGCTGAGGACCTTGGGAGTGTCTGATGCAAATATGGATAAAGGGGAGATGCGCGTTGAAGTAAATATTTCAATAAGTAAAACAGAAGTTTTGGGAACCAAGGTAGAAGTAAAAAATATTAATTCTTTCAAAGCTGTTGAGTCGGCTATTGAGTATGAGATGAGACGACAGGCCGAACTGCTCGATGCTGGGGAGTCAATAATTCAGGAAACCCGCGGTTGGGATGAAAATAAAGGAAGAACTTTCTCGCAGCGTAAAAAAGAGTCAGCAAAAGATTATAGATATTTTCCAGACCCTGACTTGCCAAAGATTGATATTAGCCGAGACCAAGAACTTTCGTTAACTCGCTTAACCGAGAATCTACCTATTTTGCCTAAGGATAGGCGCATAAAATATACGCATCTCGGAATATCGAGAGAACAGATTGAGACAATAATAGCTGATCTTAATGTAACTGAATTCTTTGAAAATTATATTTTACTAGTGAATTCAGACAGAAATTTAGTAATTTCTGGTGCCAACTATCTAACTTCTGATGTGCTTTCTCTCATCAGTAGAGGTTCTAGTATAGAAGAGGCCTCTATTGATCGATTTCATTCTCTTATTGCGCTTTTGAATAATGGCTCTATTAATTCGCGCATTGCTAAGGATTTGCTACAGGAAGTAGTCTTCGAAGGAATGGATCCTTTGGTTCTGATTAAGGAAAGAGGCTTAGAACAAAGCAATTCCAAAGAGTTACTCAGTGAAGTTGTCTCACTTATTATTTCTGAAAATCAGTCTGTAGTAAATGAATATAAAAATGGAAAGGAGAGCGCTATCCAATATTTGGTTGGGCAAGCGATGAAAGCTACAAAAGGTACAGCTAATCCTCTACTTCTTAAGAAAATGTTTTCTGAAAAAATTCTTTCTTTGTAGTTTTCTCGGTCCACCGATATCTTATGAGTTATCTACTTTTTTAGCTACACAAATTAGGATACTTCCATATATACTGTAACAAATGGAAACTCTTGTACTGAATGGTAAAGAATATGTAAAAGCTAGTAAGGCTGCAAAAGACCTCGGATACGCGAGTGACTATGTAGGTCAGCTATGCCGCGGAGGAAGCGTTGATGCACATCTCGTTGGAAGAACGTGGTATGTAAACCCAGACACACTCACAACTCATAAGGTTGAAAAAAAAAGAAATGCAAGAGTTAAAGCACGTGAATACGCAAAAAAAGCAATTGAAGAGACTCGCTCACTTAAGCTAAGTACGACAAAGAATAACTATAAAAATATAGCTATTCATTATGAAGATGATCAGAAAGATCTCATTCCGTCAGTAAGAAAATTGCCAGTAGAAACTAATATAGTAACGTCACAAAATTTTGAAGAAGTAGAAAATGATACTTCTCTTTATAAAATAGAAAACGAAAACAATAAGATCATTATGTCAGGCGTTCTTAATATTGAAGACGCTGATGTAGAAACAATACAATCCGATACAGTTTTATTAACACCAAATTTTAGGAAGGCAGTAAAGAAAAAGAACCATGATTTACTAGCTGCAGAAAGCCCAATCAATCTTGTAGAAGAAAAAACACTTGATAGTCAACCTAGTACACAACCAACATTTGTTCAGCGACTTGATCAGCTCAGAGAAGAAGAAACTAGAAAGCTAGCTTTATATGACACAGTTGAAACATCGAACACAGCATTTTCACCGGCAGAACCCAAGAGATCATTTATGCTTCATTACTTTATAGTCTTACTAATCCTTATTCTTTGCGGACTCAGTGTCTTTGCTGAACAAAAATTTACTGCAAACACTGTATCTGTAGTTAGCGACTATAGCTTGAATTTTGAAATACTAAAATGAATTAAAATATAGGTATCTCGTTTATACAAGATAACTATATTTACAAGCATAGATTAAAAATCTCATATTACTCTAAAACATTTTGCATTTTAATTGTAAAAATATGAAGTCGAATAAATGATTAATGTATGGTCATGGTATGTTACTTTTATAATTTTCTAAGAAATTAACGCGTATTTAAAATATTTAACGAATGAAATTAAAGTGAGGACTAAAAGAGTTAACGTTACTTTTTTCTTGATTATTCAAATAGATTTTTCGTATAAGTTTTAAAATAAATTTAAAGATGAAATTATGTTTTTCTGTAGTGAACTTATACACAGTGATTACAAAACGAAACAAGAAATAGCTATATAATATGCGTATATTCTTGTTTTTTGCATGTCCCAATTTCTCACAGTAAATGGAATCGAATACGTCCCAGCAGCAACTGCTGGAAAACACTTTGGGTACACTCGCGACTACATGCTTACACTCGCTCGGGATGGGAAAATTGATGGTCAAAAAATTGGTCATCGTTGGTATATACATGTCGCTTCAGCTGAACAATATTTCAATGAAGCAAAAATTATTCATGAGGAACGAAAGCATAAAATAAGTAACGAGCGCAAAGCTGAACTCAGATCTAACGCGCATGCACCTACGCACGTCCGAGCTAAAAATACTTCTCGTGCCGGAGTTCTTGAAACCATTGCGATTTTAGGAATTGGCCTTTTGATTGGTACAACTGGATATTTAGGGGTACTCCCACCTGAGGATAATAGAGCTCTCGCAATTGAGGGAGAAACATCTTTTTTTAAAAAGCTAGCTGCTTCTTTTTTTGATTTTATATCGCAAAATGATTCAGAAGTAATCCATACTTCTGAAAAAATTTCTACAAATGAACCGGTGATTGAACATGAAAATAAACCCGCGGTTATTTACTCTGGAACTACTACGAGTACTTCGATCGTGATTGCGCCCAATCAAATACTTACAACTACCACCGTTGAATCAATCCGCGATTCATTTTCTGATGATGTTTCCGTATCTATAGATCCCGAGCACCCTGATACGGGCATTATAATTCCGCATTTCAAGGACAGTGATGGTGAAGCATATCGATATCTTCTTGTTCCGGTAACTGAAGCGAACGGATCGTAATCTCCTATGGTAGTTTCTAAAACACAACTCAATACTGGAATCGCACTCATCGTCATGATGAGCATTATTGGATTGGTGTTTCAAACAATTTCAATTACACAAGCGGCGCCTAACTTTCAGATTAACTACCAGGGTAAGCTCACCACTGCCGCTAACGTTGCTGTGTCTGATGGAACGTACAACATGCGCTTTTGGCTTTTGGCTTCATCCACTGCGGCCACCTCTTCTGCACTTTGGACAGAGTCGCTTACGGGAACAAATAAAGTAACCGTTTCGAACGGACTTTTCTCTATTATGCTCGGGAGCACCTCAGCGCTCACGAGTGTCAACTTTAATCAGACCTTGTATCTTGGTGTAGAAATTGGGGGTACGACAACACCAGGATGGGATGGAGAAATGAGTCCACGAAAAGTCCTCGGTACGGTGCCTGCTGCCTTTGAAGCAGATAAGCTTGATGGTTTGACCTCAAGTCAGTTTGTTCGCACCGATGCAACGTCAACTATCGCGAGTTCAAGTCCTGAGACGCTACTCACCATAACTCAAAATGGAGAGGGAGATATCTTTAATCTTTTTGCGAGTACGACAAAAGTCTTTTCGGTTCTCAGTAACGGCAACGTGGGAGTGGGGACGTCCTCACCAATTGCACGTTTCTCGGTAGCAGGGAATAGCTACTTCGGTGGGAATGTGACTGCAACAGGGACTCTTTCTACCGTTGGACTCACCGTCACTGCTTCCTCAACCCTCGGCTTTGCATCAAGTACCGCACTCACCGTCTCCGGCAACGCATACCTCAACACCTTCACCGCAAACTCTGGAACAACCACTGCAGCATCATCAACAAACTTCTTTAGTACCACTGGTACCTTCACTAATCTCTTTGGTACGAACGCAACACTCTCTGCATTCCTCGGCACGAACGCGACGATTACAAACGCAACGACCACCAACCTTGCCGCAACGTCATTCAAAATAGGTAGTGATGTGATTACTGATATCACGGGGACAAACCTTTCAGTGACGAATGGAGTACTCAGCGCCACAGCAAGTGGAGGGAGTAACTGGGTGTATGACGGTTTACGCCTTTCCCCATCTACTACCGTTGGTACCATCGGTATTGGAGTGTTTGCATCATCAACGATTGGTGGCGGTACGGGAGCAACCGGGCTTACTAATAACGGTGGAGCAACGACAACGGGGAATGCGTACTTTGCATCAAGCATTGGTATTGGTACGACCACGCCTTCAGCTCGACTTTCAATTACCGGTACTGCAGGGAATACGTCAGCTCTCCTCCATACCGCTTCCTCAACGGGCTCCACAACGCTTGCGGTACTTGCTTCCGGAGATGTGGAAGTCCCCTATAATCTTATTTCAAAAGGTATTACGTGGACACCGTATCCTGCTGCGGAAGTAGGAAACTGGCGCGCAATAACGTATGGTAACGGACTTTTTGTTGCGGTATCAACAGTAGGAACGAATCAAATTATGACGAGTGCTGATGGTGTTACGTGGACCCTTCGCCTTGCCCCAGAGGCAAATGTGTGGGTATCAGTCACTTACGGCAACGGTCTCTTTGTGGCGGTTGCATATGGCACCGCCACCAACCAAGTGATGACCTCACCTGACGGCATCACGTGGACTCTTCGTACAGCTGCTGAAGCAAACGCCTGGTACTCCGTCACCTACGGTAACGGTCTCTTTGTG
>JAYSTK010000170.1:0-2703 GCA_043719825.1 Candidatus Kaiserbacteria bacterium
CTTCTTGAACTTTTTATGAGAAACGTAAACCAAGTGCTTAATCGTGAAAGGATACTGAGCCAAATTTGGGACTTTAATTACAATCCCTTTAGTAATGTCGTTGATGTGCATATAAAAAATTTAAGAAGAAAATTGGGCAAAACAGCATTTGAAGAAGAATATATCCAAACAATAAGCGGTGTGGGGTACCGTTTTAAAGGATAGGTGAAGCAAACTTGTTAAGTCTTATAAATTTATTTTAATTCCCCATAAAGTCTTCACAAATCTTTCATGGGTTGAAATGCATACTCACTGTAGTGAATGATGTAATTAGTATTAATGCCAAGGTATGTATGAAAAATGTTTCGAGTGTAGAGGAGATTGATAATCGGAACGAAACCAGATCGATACAATATCGTGATGGAAATAAAACTCAATTAAAGCCATATACAATTTCTATAATTGGTTTAGGGTATGTAGGATTGCCACTCGCTCTCCAGGCACTCAGAAAAGGTTACGCAATAAAAGGGATCGATATTAACACAAGGCTCATAGAGACAATGAGAAGTGGTCAAACACCTAGTTTCTTAGAGAGTGATGACGCTGATTTTTTTGAACAGGCTTACAAAAAGATTTCGTTTAAAGAGGAAATTATAGAAAATACAGACGCGTTTATTGTGTGTGTCCCTACACCTGTAAACGACGACAAAACTCCAGATTTATCTCCTCTTACCAGTGCTGCACATCTCATCGCTCCACATATTAAAAAAGGAATGCTCGTCGTTATTGAATCTACAGTTAACCCTGGTGTGTGTGAGGAATGTGTACTTCCTATACTGGAAGAAAAAAGTAATCTAATAGCGGAAAAAGATTTTTATTTTGCTCATTGCCCCGAACGTATTAACCCCGGTGATTCAAATTGGAATGTAGCAACTATTCCGAGAGTATTGGGGTCATCAGGACCAAAGAGTGATGCGATAGCACTTAAAGTCTATAGCAACATTATTGAAGCACCCATTACATTAATGAAAAATATCAAGGAGGCGGAGGCAGTTAAAATGGTAGAAAATACTTTCCGCGATATCAATATTGCGTTTGTAAATGAACTTGCGATGTCATTTACAAAAGCAGGAATTGATACACAGAATGTACTTCGTGGTGCTTCCACAAAACCATTTGGATTTATGCTTCACAATCCTGGCTGCGGAGTTGGAGGGCATTGTATTCCTGTTGATCCTTACTACCTCATTGCCTATGGGCAACAAAATGGATTCCACCACCGCTTTCTAGAAATAGCACGTGAGATAAATAATAATATGCCAGAATATACAGTTTCTCTCCTTGAAGAAAAATTGAAAAAGCATGGGAAAACCTTAGAAGGCAGCAAAATATCATTATTAGGACTTTCGTACAAAAAGGATGTACCTGATCTTCGCGAGAGTCCTGCACTTGAGATTAAATCAATTCTCGAACATCGAGGTGCTTACGTCGCCTCATTTGATCCCCTACTTCCCCATCAGTCCTCTTCGATGACGATGGCTGAAGCATTGAAGGATTCATGTGGGATTATTGTTGCAACAAATCACAGCATTTTTGAACACATTACGCCCGATGTCTTGCACCACCATAAAATTTCAATTCTCGTCGACGGTCGAAATTTTCTTAACAAAGAATTATTTCTTGATGCCGGAATCGATTACATTGGTATTGGGAGATAAATTAGAGACATTCACACCATGAAAAATTTTACACATTTCATTACTACCTTAGATAATCTGAGGAGAGCTGTGCTTGCGAGACTTGATACTTCATCTCGCAAAATTGCGCATCAAGCAATTAACATTGACCCACTGCTGTGGTTTATGTTTTTCTTTATTATATATGTCATTCTCATTCTTAAAGTAAATACATCTGGTTCAATTGCCGATCATATATTCTTTAGCGCCTACAGTGTAATCATTACCATTTATATTTTTTCTCGATTTCTACTTGCCCATTTTCATAAGCAAGTCGTAGTTGATTTGAACTATCAACCAACCGTTACTTTTGTAGTTCCCGCAAAAAATGAGGGTGACAATATAGGAAAGACTATCGAACGTTTTGCTGAAGTAGATTATCCCATGGATAAAATTGAAGTGATTGCTATTAATGATGGGTCTACCGACAACACTTATAAGGCCATGTGTGCAGTCGCTGAAAAAATTTCCAAAAAGGTAAAGCGCGTTGAGGTTGTTAATTGGATTGAAAACAAAGGAAAACGACATGGTATGGCAGAGGGGGTGTTTCGTGCTACACACGAAATTATTATTTTTATCGATTCGGATAGTTTTATCGAACCCGATTGCGTAAACCATCTCGTAAAATATTTTAGTGACCCAATGATGGGTGCGGTATCTGGACATACTGATGTGTATAACAGAAATGCAAACTTACTTACTCAGATGCAAGCTCTTAGATATTACATAGCGTTCCGCATATATAAATCAGCTGAGTCCGTATTTGGAAGTGTGACCTGTTGCCCTGGGTGTTGCAGTGCGTACCGAAAAGAATACCTTAATGAATTCATTCATGAGTGGCTCAACCAAAGTTTTCTTGGTGCTCCCTGTACCTTTGGCGATGACCGTGCACTCACCAATTTCATCCTTAAAAAATACAATGCAGTATATTCTGCGGAAGCAAAAGCAAACACTGTCGTACCCGATAATTTTAAACAATACGTAAAGC
>JAYSTK010000018.1:0-2122 GCA_043719825.1 Candidatus Kaiserbacteria bacterium
AGTGTGTCTATCTCCCCCACTTTCTCTTGCAGTACAATTTCGAGAGTCGTGCATGCACCTTGTACATTTCCCGATTCAATATAGGGAACAAGTTTTGGAGTTGGAATGCTTGTGAGAAGAATTTTTGAAGAAATTTTTTCAAGCTCCCGTTCATACTTTCGTGATGCAATTGTTCTAGTAGTACCTACGAGCAGAACTTTATGTGCATTACATTCAACGAGTGCTTCAATAGTGGGAATAATCACTCCTAGAATCTTTTTCGCTTCATATGGACCTACAAGCATCGTGTCCTGAAGTTGTCGTAATGTTTCTGCTGAAGCAGTGTTACATGCGATGATTACAAGCGCAGCTCCCTCATCAAACAAGTGTGTTACCGCATTTTTTGTGAGTACATGTATCTCTTCTTCTGTCTTATCTCCATAAGGAACATTCTTTGTGTCACCAAAGTAAAGATAGTCATACTGTGGCATTAATTCACGTATCGTATGAAGAATCGAGAGTCCACCAATACCAGAATCAAATACACCTATTTTCATATCATGTTTTCTTTAAGCGAAGTTTCAAAACAGCATTAAAATGTTTTTCATGCACTGGTTGCACCGAAAGCCGCATCCCCTTCTTGACCACGAGCATATCTTTAAAAAATGGATCGAGTTTGAGTTCAGAAAGTGTAAGAGTCTCTGAAAACTTTTTTTTAAATTTAAGATTAACTGAAACCCACCGTGGATTTTCCTGTGTTGATTTTGGGTCACATTTATAGGATTTTGTATCAAACTGTGTGGGATCAGGGTACGCTTCGCAAGCTACTTCTGCGATTCCCACTATCCCTATTGGATCAGTGCTCGAATGATAGAAAAGCACTCCATCGCCTTTTTTCATTGATCGCATGAAATTACGCGCCTGGTAATTGCGTACATCATCCCACATCCCTACCCCATCGATTTTAAGGTCATCGATTCCGTAGCACGAGGGTTCACTCTTCATTAGCCAATAGTTCATAAAGAATCAAGTAGTTACTTCTGCATAAGTCACCATACTATAATTACTCATTTGCTATACTTAGTACAGGAAGCTTGTACACTATTATTCAACGTAATTCGTAATAAAATCATATGATGATGACAGAAGCACAACGAGAAATGGTGCGTGTGTATGGAACATTAGTAGGACGAATACTTCTTGGACTTTTATTTTTACTTGCCGGATACTATAAGCTCACCGGAGAAGGTGGTGTGGGCGGTTTTGCCGGAGGACTTGAGGGAATGGGACTTCCCCTTCCAATACTTCTTGCTTGGGTAGTAGTGCTTATCGAAATTGTTGGTGGTGCAGCACTTATACTTGGCTATCGTGTAGGACATGCGGCAGCTGCGCTTCTTGTGTTCACATTCTTTACTCTCGTACTTGTTCACAACAGTATGGAAGATCCTATGCTCTTCAAAAATCTTGCGATCATAGGTGGTTTACTATATATACTTGCATATGGACCAGGCAATGGTTGGCGACTTCAGAAATAATTTATTATTTCGAATACAAAAATACCCGCATTCGCGGGTATTTTTGTATTCTATGGTTTAGCGCATCGCAATTGTTGGTGCCCAACATGGTGCTGATGCATTCCATGGTTGAGTTCCTTGGCGATTATAGAGATCACGAGCATATGAGAGGTTTCCGTCTAGAGTATGGAGATTAATCCCCATACCCGTTGCCGTTGCCTCATGGTAACGCAAGTTAATTTGCATTACACCTGTATCTCGTGGATCTACCCTGCCTTTCAAAACCGTTCCATCTGGAAGATTCTGACGAAAAGCTGATTCACAACGCGCTATCTGTATCATTACAGGAATGTCACTGAAGTAGGAGCGAACGATTTCTTCTGTGTTCTTACCTACCATACTTACTGCAGTAACACTTTCTGGATCCAGGGCGATTTGACCGTATGCAGTATCCGTAACGGGCACTGTCATAACGTTCGAAACCGCAAGGATCGCAGTTATGACGCTCGATAAAATATCCACTGGTCTTAGCTAACTAAATAACGGCCGAAGCCGTCATGTATTTACATTATAGCACAATGTGACTAAAAGTCAAACTAGACCATGCCGCTTTTATAGTGTCAACGTGT
>JAYSTK010000171.1:0-55154 GCA_043719825.1 Candidatus Kaiserbacteria bacterium
ACAGAAACTCCAGCTTTTGCGTAGACGGTAAAATGAAGATGCGGACCTGTTGAATATCCTGTATTACCTGTGTACCCAATTATGTCACCTGTTTGTACAGCTTGACCTGGAGTTACACTTACAACGCTTTGATGTGCGTAGAGCGTAGATAGACCGTTCGCGTGATCTACAAGTGTCCATTTACCCCATGAATAGCATCCAGGAACAACGTCGGTATCACCAGTTGCTCGTACAGTTCCTCCAAGCGGAGCAAAAATCGAAGTCCCACGTGGAGCACCAAAATCGATGCCAGGATGGTACGCTCTTCCTCCATACACGCTTGCATTTTGTTTTGCAAACTCTGTACCACCAAATAATTGTGTAATTATGACACTTTCAAGCGGCCAGTTGAAAACTGGTGTGCCCTTCGGAGGTATGGTATTTGGATCAAGAATGAATTGAAGTTTAGATTCAAAATCCCGAAGTTCTTTGAGTATTAATTCGCGAGCAGTCACTCTTTCACGTAATTGTCTTTGATACTCAGTCTCTTGGTTTTTAGTAGTTTTCAATAATTTGTCCTTTTCACTTTTGTTACTTGTAAGTACAGTATTTTGATCTGAGTATTGCTTTCTTAGATCCACAAGTTCACTTCTCCGATCTAATGTTTCGCCATGCTTTTCTTCAAGTAATTTTTTTTGTGATACAAGACTACTCACGTGGTCGTTCATTACTGCGCGAATTTCTTCAAGTTCATCAATTTGCTTCCAAAATTCTGAAAGATTGGGATGTCGCAAAAGTGCCTCAATAAGAGAATCGTTATCAATCACATTAAGTACTCGAAGAGTTTCTCCAATGGCGCTTTCGTTTTCATCAATGCTTGTTTCTGCCCCCTCTATTTCAATTGAAAGTTTATCAATCACTAAATCTGTCGCACCTATTTTATTTTGAGTATAAGCAATATCAGCATTTACTTTTTTGCGTTCAAGTTCGAGTTGATTAATTGCTTTTTGAAGGGTATTTTTTTCTGCTCCTACTTTTTGAAGATCCTGTTTATAGGCAGCTATTTCCTTCTCAATATCAATTAGTCGAGAGCTACGTTCAGTAATTTCATTTTTCAATTTTTCAATTTCAGTCTGCTGCGCAGTCACAAATGCAGGCCCATTTATAAAAATAAGTGTAATAATAAAAATGAATACAGCAGTTGCTGGTTTAAAAAATTTTTTCATGGAATACACGGGTTTAACTCCGTGTATTTAAAATTGTATCACATGCGGTCCGCACCCTCCGATAGGCTTCAGCTGAGCCAATAATGCTCACTACAGTAAATGGATCAGGAGATCGCTCCTTTCCTGTAAGGGCGACACGAAGTGGCCACAATACCTCCCCTTTCCCTACTTCTACTGCATAATCCCATAAGTAGAATTTGACCGTATCACTATCTACGTTTTCGGGAATTGTAGAGAGAATTTCAGCAAGTTTCTGCAGCCGTGGAAGAGTAACTTTAGGTTCAGCATCGTTTTTCCATTTGATGAGCTCTGGATCATGCGTAGGTTGCGCAAATGCAAAATCGTACTCACCTGCTTCTCCAAAATCAGTTATTTCATAACCTACGGATATACGCTCGTAAATTATAGGAATAAGTTTTATTAATCGTTCATCACTGAATTGCTCTAATGCACGTACTCGTTCTGGAATTCTTTCTGTTACCATTTCAATATATTTCTCAGTGTCGAGTTGCTTTAAATGTTCTTTGTTAAACCACTTTAATTTTTCAACATCGAAAATTGCTCCGCCTTTCTGTACTCCCCCAAGATCAAAAATCTTCTCCAATTCAGGTAAAGTAAATAGTTCTTTGTCGGTTCCAGGATTCCAACCCAAAAATGCTAAATAATTAATGAGCGCTTCTTTAAGATATCCTTCTGCTCTATAACTTGCGAGTTGTGTTGGGCCATGTCGCTTGGAGAGTTTTGAACGATCAGCACCCAAAAGTAGTGGAAGATGCGCGTATATAGGACGCTCGGCACCAATTGCTTCCTGAATCAGGATTTGGCGAGGCGTATTTGAAATATGATCTTCACCTCTAATAACATGAGTTACTCCCATTTCGTGATCGTCTACGACAACCGTAAAATGATACAGTGCATCATCAAGTGAACGTGCAATAACAAAGTCACCCAATTCAGTAGTATCAAAAGTGATTTCTCCTCGAATTTCGTCATCAAAGGTTATTTGGATGTTGGGATTTCTGAGTCGAACAACTTGCACATTTTTCCCTTCCTCCTTTTTGCTTGCCTCTTGGCTTACATACGCGCTCCCCTTTTCGATAGCTCGCTCAAGGTATTTTCTATACAAATCCGTACGTTCAGATTGACGGTAAAAATCATCCCAGGTAATTCCAAGCCATGTGAGTCCTTCAATTATTTCATCTTCATAAATTTTCTCGCTGCGCTCTTTGTCGGTATCTTCAATACGCATAATAAAAGTACCTCCGTATCTTTTTGCATAGAGGAAGTTGTACAACGCAGTGCGTGCAGTGCCTACATGAAGATGCCCTGTAGGACTGGGGGCCATGCGCGTTACAATTTTTTTTAAGGGAAAATGCGACATTACAATCAGTGAGTATTTGAAACTTCTAAAACTACTTGGGCAACTTTTTCGGCTGCATTTTTATTGGCAAAATGAGAAGAAGCTTCTTTCATAGCACTATATTTTGCTTCATTTTTCATAATACGGTCAATTTCAGCGGTAAGCAAGCTATCCTGTAAATTCGATTCTTCAAGCACGATTGCAGCTCCTGTTCTAGCGTATGCATATGCATTTGTTCTTTGGTCGTGACTCACTGACTCAGGTATGGGAATAATAATTGAAGGTTTTTCATGGATAGCGATTTCATAGATCGTGCCGGTTCCCGCTCGAGAAATAACAAGCGATGCAACGTGATAGACATCATTAAGTAAGAGCACATCTGAAAAAAATGGAACAGGCCGATATCGTTCAAGAAGCTCATTGCTTCGAACCAATTCTCGCGCAGAAAGCACCGTGACGTCAAAATTATTTTTTCCTGTTTGATGAATTATATTATATTGAGGCAAAAGTTCATCGAGTGAATCAATAATAAGCTGGTTTATTCGTTCAGCGCCTAGTGAGCCACCGAGCACAAGCACTATGGGTAAATCATTATTAATTCCCAGTGATTCACGAGTGCTTGGTCGTGGGGGCTGTAGGAGTTCGTCTCGCACAGGGATTCCTGTCATAGTGACTTGCTTCCCCTCTAAAAATGGAAGAATTTCTTCAAACGAAACAGCGATGTGACGAGCAAAACGAGCGGCAAGTTTATTTGCAGCTCCTAATCTCGTATCAGATTCGTGCACTACAATTGGAATATTTAAAAATGCCGCTCCGAGCACTACGGGAACACTCGTGAATCCCCCTTTACTTACGACAACATCAGGATAGAGACAATACAGTGTATATATTGCCACAATGATCCCCCACAAAGTTTTAAATGTATCGAGAAGATTTAAAATAGAAGAATATTTTCGACGTTTCCCTGCAGGGCAGTACACAAATGTCGCTCCAACAGAATTGAGAGCATCCTCGTCGTATTTTTCTGGACCCATATAGTACAACCCAGGCGCATTTGCCTGGGTATATAATTTTTGAGCGATGCTCATGAGAGGATAAAAATGTCCCCCTGACCCACCCCCTACGAGTACTATTCGCTTTACTGTGTCCATTCTAATATTTTATCATGAGTTACTTTGGAATTGGTTTTTGATATTTAGAAACATTGAGCATAATTCCGACTGACGCAAGTGTGACAAGCAGTGCTGTTCCTCCGTGACTTATAAAAGGAAGCGGAAGTCCTGAAAGAGGTGCGAGTCCAATCATTGCACCCATATTTAAAAAAGTTTGAGAAATAATGAGTGTAGCAAGTCCCATCACGAGTAGCATACCAAAAAGATCGGGAGCTCTTGTCGCTATTCTAAAAGAACGAAATGTAAAAAAAGTAAAAATGATTACAAGAAGTGTTGATCCAAAAAAGCCAAATTCTTCACTATATACAGCAAATATAGAGTCACCAATTGGTTCGGGTAAATATTCAAACTTTTGTATGCTTTGCCCATACCCTCTTCCAAATACACTCCCTGACCCAACCGCAATGAGTGACTGTTTAATCTGATAGCCGGCACCTTGCGGATCTCGTGAGGGGTCAATGAACGTCATGATTCGGTCTTTAACGTAGGGTCTCGTCAACGCGAGAATAGTGATAAGAACTACACCTGCAATTACCATTAATGCTACATCGCGCAATTTTCCTCCGGCAGTAATAAATACTGCAATTGATGCTGCGGCAATAATAAGAAATGTATCAGTGTCGGGTTGAAAGAGTAACAGCGCCCCTACTCCACTTAAAAAACCAATAAACGGTAGGGTACCATGAACAAAACTTTGCACGGCACTCTTCATACCTGAGAGCCATGTGGCCATATAAATAATGAACGCAACCTTTAAAAATTCGGATGGCTGAAATGAAAAAGATCCAAACTGAACCCATCTCCGTGCGCCCCCGTGCTCTAAACTAAAAGCGGGTATAAATACGAGTAAGGTCAAAAGTATTGCTGCGATAAATATATAGAACGCATATTGACGCCATACGCGATAATGAATCGTACTTGTAATAAAAAGCGCCACGCTTCCCCCAAGAACTCCAAAAATTAATTGATTCATAGCCACTCCAGAGAAGCGAGCTCCATCACGAGCTAAGAGACCGATTGACGCGGAGGAAAAAATAAAAAAACCAATAATAACCAGTATGCTCGCGAGTATGAGGAGCGTACGATCAAAGGAAGTATTCATACTAAAAAGCAATTGCAAGGAGTACGCCAATGACCGCTGTCACGAATCCTAGTATCCAATAACGCATGGTTACTTTGTGTGAAGGCCATCCAAGTGCTTCAAAATGATGATGAATTGGCGCTATAAGAAAAACTTTTTTCTTACGAATACGTTTTGAAAGTACTTGCACAATATCCGAAAAAACAGTTGCTACGAGAAGAAAACCAATAATAGGAAGGACTGAAACTCCTTCCCCACCACCAAGTGTATCAGTCATAAATGCGACGATGGTGAGAGCCATAGTGAGGGCCATAATACCCGTCTCCGTCATATAAAAACGTGCGGGTGGAACATTAAACCAAAGAAATGCCAAGATTCCGCCAACGATTGTTGTGCAGAATGCGGCGAGATCAATTTGATTTTGGTATAAGGCTATTCCTGCATATGCAGAAAAAATAAACATAAAAGTTCCACCGGAGAGTCCATCAATGCCATCTATAACACTACTTGCATAGATAGAAAGTGCGACAAGAACAAAAAACGGAATAAAGAAAATTCCAAGATCAATAGGCCCGTATCCAATAAGCGTTACTTCATGCACGGATAGTTTTTCATAAAACCACCAGCCACTAAATAATGCTGTTGCGCCAACGACGAGGAGTCTCTCTGAAAGCGGAAGTCCACCAGCAAAATGGGTACCCGTCCCACGCACGACTAAATAATCATCAATAAAACCAACAAAAGCACCAATAGCGAGCGCAGCAAGTGGTAGCCATGTCTGAGAGCGACTCAAGAAATTTAAATCTCCGAAGAAAGTATTGGGTGAAAATATTTGTAACATCCATATACAGAAGACCGTAATAAAAACACTTGCCCAAATCACTATTCCACCCATTCGAGGAGTGTTAGTATCTTTTTCCTTATGGAGAGTGTCAAAATACGGTGTTTCTCCTCCCCCGTACCCCAAACCCTTACCCGATTTTTTCTTCCATACTTTGTATGCATACAGATAATGAGTGACGAGGGGCGTAATAAGCATTCCCACGAAGAAAGCTATGGCTGTTGGTATGAGTACTTTAAGAATGACAGTTTCCATACACTAACGATTATTCAGGTTGCGTTGCTATAAATTTACGCGCCGTATTGGAGAGAAGAAGGACATCTTTGAATCGTTCATCAAAAGTAGATCCGAGTACCGAAACGATGATTGGACGATTAAGACCAACGTTAAAAGCCACGACAAGATTACCTCCTGCAAGTTCTGTATAGCCAGTTTTCGAGGCAAGAAGACCATCAATTTTGGTCACAATCTCGTTTGTATTTTCCACTTCATGATATGCGCCCGATTCATTGTACACATACGTGTTGTCCACTTTTGTGAGTGCCGTAACTTCAGGGTAATTTGAAATAATATATTCCATTAGAAACGCAACATCTCGTGCAGTGCTATATGCTCCGGCTTTATTTTGAGAAATATCCAAACCTGTTGCATTATGAAAACGTGTATTCGTGAGCCCGAGTTCTTCCGCTCGTACATTCATTGCGTGTACAAATAGTTCCTTTGGCGGTGCATCAGCTTTGACCGATTCTGCTGCGGCAATACCGAGTGCTTCAGCCCCATCATTAGATGATGCTACAAGAACTATGTCGGTTAAATCTTTAAGACTAAATGTCTCACCATTCAGCAAGCCACTATCTCCATCAGTACGGATCGCATCAATTGAAATGTTTACTTTTGAGGTATCATCAAGAAGCTCGTATGCAACGAGTGCTGTCATAAGTTTGGTGACTGACGCTAGTGGGAGCACTTCGTCAGCATTCTTATTAAATAGCACTTTTCCTCCTCGGACATCCCAGACAAAAGCCGACTTCCCTGCTATTTCTATATCGGTAAAGGGATTATCTCCGTGTATATTTTCATCACTTTCCGCAAGTCGTGCACTCACGACAAAATCATCGGGTAGTTCCTTTTGATCCATCATGGCAATAATTGTGCCAATGTATGTTGTGCTAAAAACAACGATAAGGAGTCCAAGGGCCACTCCAAGTTGTCTTAATACGGGAATGTGTGCAGATTCATGAAATGAACTTTCAGAGTCTGAATTGAGCAATTCTTCATTCGCAGAAAATTCAGCATCTAGGTCAGTATCGTTTTTCATAGTGTGGAAGTCGTAAGAGACAAAGGTTGATCTTCTTCCATAAAGGCATCAATTGAATTCATAATACTGCCAAATTCAGGAAGTTCTTCACGCGAACTTACACCGAGTTGCGCGAGTAACGCTGGTGTGACAGCATAAAAAAATGAACGTGAGTCAGTTGGATGGTCTCTCCGTTCTATAAGTCCACGGACTAGAAGATTACGTATGATAAACGTTGAATTTACCCCTCGAATTCGATCTACCTCTGCTCGAGAAAGTGGACCTCGATAGAGAATAATAGCAAGTGTTTCTGCCCCGGCTTTTCCAATATCAGCACTAAGTTCTTCTTTTTTTATGGCATCAATTAACTCACTCAATTCTGGAGCGGTAACCAATTGAACCTTTGTATCCGTGATTATTAGTCTTGTACCACTACTTAAAAGTCTCGCTTGAAGCGTTTGAAGTGCACCATCGAAATCTTCAATAGATACTTTTAAAAATGATGAAAGCTCACTTTTTTCACACGGCTCAGTCTTGTAAAACAATACTGCCTCTATTTGAGAGTCAAGGCTCATATCGGCATTATAGCACTATATTGAGCCATTATTCATGTGTTGATTTGGGACAAGAATAATTTGACACAACAATAAATTATGCTATAGTTTATAAGCCAAGACACGTCCCACGGTGTGGCAACTGTACAGTGGCAATCGGAGCACGTTCCGCGGTGCAAAGATTGAAGTTCGACAGCGGCTTAGAGAGTGGGCTCAGACGGTCAGTTGGATTGTGTTGATCCAGCAAAAGTTTTGACCAAAGGAACACCGCCCAGGACTTGGTTTCTGGGCGTTTTTTATTGATACTTGGGTACCGATGATCCCTTTCGTTCTATTTCAATATCCGTAAAGCGTGACGATTGTGTTACCAATATCATTCCCTGCTTGACCATCTCAAGAACTGCAAGGAAACTCACGATAACGGTAGAACGCTCTGCTGCACTTCCTGCAAAGTCTTTAAATTTGAACGCGAATTGCTCTTCAATTCGCGTTTGAAGACTCAGCATCATATCTTCAAGCGACACAATTTTTCGTACCTGCACTTTTGGTTTCTCTACTTTCTTGGGGAGATTTTGAATGACTGCTGATATTGCCAGTTGTAGAGGCTCGAGTGCAGTAAATCTATCAGGTAGAAAAATTGGTGTTCGATCAGGAATATAAGGACGCTCAAACAAAATATTTTTTCCGAATATTGATTCAACAATTCTTCCAGCATTTCGAAATATTTGATAAAACTTGAGTCGCGTTTCAAGTTCCTCCACACTCCCCTCTTCTTCATCAGTTAGTTCAAGAATTGGTAAAAGAGATTTAGATTTGAGGAGAAGCAGCGTAGCGGCGAGTACTATGAAGTCAGCAAAGTCTCGAAGCGAGCGTTCATCAAGTGTGCTCACATACTTCATATAATCATCAGTCACCGAAGCGAGAGAGATATCATTAATGAGAAGTTTACGCTTTTCAATGAGATCAATTAAAAGATCCAATGGTCCTGCATAGACCTCGGTATTAATATGAAATTGACTGCCTATTACATTTCCTTGAAGATTGTCTTCATTCACACATGCATTTTAACACTTAAAAAGCATTAATTTTTAACTATCCCCTATACAACTAAGTCCACTCTAAGTACTTAGATATGCGAAAGACGAAGAATTTGGAATGAGGCGTACTTATTGTACGGCGAATTTCAAATTACTGAAGTCCTGACAACCGAGTGAATGAGTGGAATGAAAAGACTTTTTTACACTCCCGAGTGAACGTTGGTTGTATCATTTGATACAAAATAGATGAGTACTCAGTGTGAGCTTAGAGCTTTTCGGCTATTTTAACAAGCAGTCTAACGGGTTCACCTGCAGCTCCCTTTGCGAGCTTATCTGAATTTACTGAGGTCATTCTTGCTGCCATATCTATGTGAGCCCACTTGAGGCCTTTCGTAAAGTGCGAGAGGAACATTCCTCCATTAATACTTCCTCCTGAACGTGAATCACCGGAGGGAATATTCGAAATATCGGCATTTACTCCTTTCGTATATTGCTTATATTCATCCCAAAGAGGAAGGGGAAATGTGTAATCTCCACTTTCTTCTCCTAGGTCACGGAGCGTGTCTTCGAGTTCACGATCCTTTGTCATGATTATATGTGCATGTTGCCCGACAGCAACGAGAGCAGCCCCGGTGAGTGTTGCTACATCTATGACGAGTCGTGGTTTGTATTGCTTTGCAAAGTGGAGCGCGTCTGCGAGTACAAGTCGTCCTTCAGCGTCGGTATGGAGAATATCTACAGTGGTTCCAGACATCATGGTGAGTACATCTCCGGGACGCATTGAACGGTCAGAGATTGCATTTTCAGCAGCCGGAATAAGTCCAATAACATGTTGGGGAAGCCTCAACTTTGCGATTGCGCCAATGGCTCCGATAACGGCTGCTCCCCCCGACATATCCATGTGCATTTCATACATCGACATCCCGGGCTTAACTTGGAGTCCCCCGGTATCAAACGTAATTCCCTTCCCCACAAACACTAAAGGTCCTTTTTTATCCTTTGTATTTTTTGCACCCTTATATTCAATAATAATGAAACGAGGTGAGTGGTGTGCTCCCTGTCCAACGCCCAAAAGACCTCCCATTTTAAGCTTTTTTATTGCAACTTCATTGAGAATTTTCACTGTCGCCTTTGTACCTTTAAGAACCTGTTTAGCCGTTTCCCCGAGGAGCGCTGGTGTCATATCGCCACCAGGAGTGTTTGCTATGTCCCGACATTGATTTGCAAAATGCGCGATCGTTTCTCCATAGAGAAGACACTTTGGAACATTTTTATCAGTTGCTTCAGTTAAAATAATTTCTAGTAGAGTAGCTTTAGGAGGAGTGCTTTTATATCGTGTAAATTCATAGTGTGCGAGATGAACATTCTCAGCGAAGGTTTGCCACATCCACATTTCCCCAAATTTCTGAAGTTTAGGAAAGCTATCAAAAGTAAATGAGAGTGCAACTTTTGAAATTTTGTGTCGCTTTGCGGATTGCACAATTTCACGCACGAGAATACGAAACATTCTTGGAGTAATATTTTTTTGCTTTCCCGAAACTATATGGAGCTCAGACTTATCAATATGTTCTACAAAACGCTCGTTGCCCTTTTCAATGAGTACAATACGCACATATTCCTTTGGAAGAAGTGTGATTGGTTTTGGAGTGAATTTAATCAGCATTTTTTCTATGTGAAATTATAAAATTGGTGCGCGTTTTTATAGAAAATCATTTCTTTGATTTTCTCTTGCATGCTATTTGGGAATTCATCAATTACTGATTTTAAAGCAAAAATAGATGACCAGTGTGTATGTACTAAATTCTTTGCTAAATGTCTAAAGTGCGTATGTTCATTATTATCCACCCAATGATATTTATATTCCGTTATAAGTCGTTGACCTTTAATTGGGTTAACATATGACCTTGCGCGTACAAGATTAAGTGGCTGGTCACTCCCAAACATAATTCTCTCTGGTCCAAAATATTTGAATGCTAATTTCAGTACTTCTCTTGAAGGGTTTAGTGACGTATCAAGAAAAATATTTGTACTTTGAGCAAGTTCTCTGTAAACCTCTTCAAGTTCTGGGATCAAAAATTTAGTTGAACCCAAATGTGGTACACAAATTTTCAGTTTTGGATATTTTTTCAATACATTTAGCAAGTCATTCTTGCATTCTGTTATAACTTTCGGAAGGTGAACAATTGAAGGTATCCCCAGATCTTCAGCTACTTTTAATATTTCCTCAGGAAAAGTTTCATATATTGTTCTTGCAGTTTGCTCAGGGTAAAAATAATACATTTTTAGAGCATTTGGTTTGTAATATTTTAAAATTGAAATTGTATATTCAACGTCTTCTGGTAATCCAAAAATGGCAACACCGTCCTTACCACGACTTGTTTCAAGTAAGTATGCATTTGCAGATTTGTGATCAATACCATTAAAAACATTAGGAAATCTAAGCGCGGACACTTCACTTTTTGGATAGAGAAGTTGATTTATTTTTCGCGAGTCATCCACGGAATGATAAAAAAATGTCGAAATCATACTATTAAGTGATTTTTGCGAAACCTTACCCACGTGACATAATAAATTACAATGTGCATGACAATCTATGATTTTTTCTGGAAACCAATCAGCGAGAGTTTTAATATTGGTTTTCTCTTCATTGTTAAACGTAAGAGCATACTCCAGGTATTTTTCGGTAATGTCTTTATAATCCATATTTAAGGAATTAATCTCCTATATGTTCTTGGAAATGGGACTGCATCCTGAACCATTTCTTTATTTAGAATTTTTGCAATAAGCCGATCAATGCCAATACAAAAACCTCCATGTTGCACAGCCTTATCAACTATGGAAATATAAAATTCATAGTCACTAATATTAATTCCTGATAGTGACATTGATTTCTGAATCTTTTGCCCATCAGTTTGTCGTATCGCACCACTTACCAATTCCCATCCACCGACAATAACATCAAATGTTTCAGTTAATCCCCCAGGTTTATCCTTAGTGTAAAACTTCTTAATAGTGTCTGGGTAATCCTTAATGACAAAAATATCACTATCGTATTCATTTTTAATAAGTTGTCCGAGTTTTGCTTCACTCACCAAGCCGAGATCATCACCTAATGTAACTGGGTTTCCATTTTTTCGAAGAAGCTCGATCGCTTCATGATACGTTAATACTGGAAGACTATCGATGTTCGGAAATGATAAACTATTTGAAAGTTTGAATGTCTGAACAATTTCAGTATTAGACATCATTATTATAGTGCACGCTAAACGATAGAGCTCTTCTAGATTCTTTGGATTACTTAGTTCTATGTCTAATCCGAGAGACTCTTGTAAATGTCTGTATGATTCATTCTCTTCCTTCCTCCAAAATGGACCAATTTCGTATATTTTGTGCAATCCTGAAGCTACAAGTATTTGTTTATACATTTGATTTGATTGACGCAAGAATGCGGTCGTTCCATTTATCCAATCAACATTAATTGTCCCACCCTTATCAATCTTGGGAGGATCAGTAGATATGCCAACAATATAGGGTGTGGTGACCTCAATAAACTCTTTTTCTGATAAATAATTTCTTACATTACTTATCAGAAGTGCTCGTTGTCTTACAAGGTCCAGCTTTTGTTTATCGAGTTTTAATCCATGAGTTTTTTGTCGATGAATGTATAATTTCCCAACACTAGTATTAATGTTGTCAATGATTACATTAAGCTTTTTCTGTATTACTGTACGAACTTTATTAATTTCAACTCTACGAATTCCCGTATTACTTTCTGCAATTTTTGATAGTTCTTTAATATCTACGAAGGTACCAAATTTTCTATCCAATAATGGCTGTGAAGCAAGATCAATCTTGTAGATATTTTCAGTGCTAGGTATTGAGCTAACTAAATCATTAATTAGTTTGTTAGTATCGTCATTGCTATCTACTGCAACAATAATACAGCCAACATTAGCTGGAATCATACTACTATCAAAAGGAAGATAGTGAGCGGTTTCGACATCAAGTTTTTCATTTTTAATAATGATCGGAGTACGGTTTACAATATATAAAGGAAGTGATAGTTCTTGATTTAATATCTTTGCAATAAGTTTGCCAGACTTCCCATAGCCAATCAAAAGAATGTTCTTGTTTTGTATAATATTTTGTGAAACAAGTCCACATGCAATTCTTTCAAGTGAAATATTACCTTCAAAAATATGAGTCCTCAACTTACATTCACTCACCACACCTTTAATCCATTCTGCTAAAAGTCTAAAGAGTTCATTTGCATCTGTGGTATGAATTCCAGATAATAAAGCATCATTTATCTGACCAGCAACCTGAGAATCTCCAATTGTCACACTATGTAGCCCAACTGCACATTCGGCTAAAAAGTTTATTGCATCAACTCCATGAAAAATTCTTATGTCTCTGATTGTATTCAATATGCTTACTTCAACGCATTGATCCCATGTTGAAAGTAATCTACCACGTAAATGGTCTAAAGAAATATCATCCTGATACGAAATAAGCACCATGATTGCATTGCATTTTTTTACAATTGCGAGTGAATCGATTTCTATTCCAAGATTACTTCTAAATCTGGTTAAAGTTACAACGTCGTTTTTTAAGTCTGCATTTTTTAAATTGGTCAAAGCTCGATCATCGAGTCTCTGATAGTTTAATACAGCACAGACTATTTTGTGGTTTAGTTGCATACACTATATTTATTTGTTTCTATAAATATGTTCAACTGTTGCTTGATGCAATGGTGTAACAGTAACTTCATTTATTTGCACATGTTCAGGTAGTTCTATTGTAAACTTTATGATATTAGCAATATCATTTGCAGATAAGGGCTTAATATCAGAGTATACAGAATTTGCTTTTTCTTTATTTCCAGCAAAGCGAATGTTGCTAAAGTTTGTCTCGACTAATCCTGGTTGAATATTTGTTATTTTAATTTTATTTTGTATGACCTCCTTTCGAAGCCCATCTGAAATAGACTTTACCGCCGCTTTTGTTGCTGAGTATACAATTCCTTTTGCGTATGTTGTAATCCCTGCAATTGAGCCAATATTGATAATATGGCCATCATTATTTTCTTTCATTTGCTTGAGGGCAAACTGAGTAACGCATAGCAATCCTTTAATGTTTGTATCAAGCATTCTTTCCCAGTCTGATATATGGCTATTTTCAAAATAATCAAGTCCGAGCGCAAGACCTGCTGAGTTTATTAGTACATTAGGGTAAATTCCTTGTGATGCAAGTGAATCAAACATTTGTTCAACTTGCGACACCTTTGTCACATCAACCTCAAATATTTGTATACTATCAACTTTATCAAGTTTATTTTTAATGTCTCTCAAGTCAGTTAGATTTCTCGAACAAAGTACTAATTTGTGTTCATCATATAATTTATGAGCACACGCAAGTCCAATTCCGCTACTAGCTCCTGTTATAAGTATCGTCTTCATATGTTATTTTATACTAATTTTGAGTTCATTAAGTTGTTGAATAGTCACCTCAGATGGCGAATCCATCATTACGTCTCTTCCTTCACCTGTCTTAGCAAATGCAATTATTTCGCGAATATTTGGTTCATTTTGAAGAAGCATGACAAGACGATCAAACCCAAAGGCAAGTCCCCCATGTGGCGGTGTACCTGATGCAAGTGCCTTGAGCATGTGACCAAAATTATTCTCAATTCTTTCTGCAGAATATCCCATAACCTCAAACACTTTTTTAAGTGCCTCGGGATCATGATTACGAATCCCACCCCCACCAATTTCATAGCCGTTTAGAACTATGTCGTATTGGGATGCGATAATTTCATCAATATTCTCTTTTGCCATCAAGTCTTTGATGTACTCAGGCTTCGGTGAAGAGAATGGATTGTGAGTAAATGTCCAGCCATCCTCATCAGTTCTTTCAAAGAAAGGAAAGTCGATAACCCAACAGAATGCTAGAAGATTTTTATTCTCCTTATCTTTACGTAGATCAGGCTTGTCGCTACCGTACGTTTCCATAGCATCTTCGTATGAGAGTCGGGGAAAAGGCACCTCCTGGATTTCTTTTTCAGGATATAACGTTTCAACTAAATTAAGAATAAGTTTCTCATTGATGGACATGACATCTTCCTGTTCAACAAAGCTCATTTCCATGTCGATTTGTGTAAATTCAGGTTGACGATCTCCCCGCGTATCTTCATCTCTGAAGCATCTAGCAATTTGAAAATACTTTTCAAAACCTGCAGCCATAAGAAGCTGTTTATACTGCTGTGGTGACTGTGGAAGTGCATAAAATTTCCCCGTGAATACACGTGAAGGAATGATGTAGTCGCGGGAACCTTCAGGAGTAGACTTAGTCATATTTGGTGTTTCGATTTCAGTAAAACCTTCATGTGAATAGAATTCGCGGACTTTTTGTAATAACATGTGTCGACTATAAATATTTTTCTGCATTCGTTCACGACGAAGATCTATGTATCGATAACGAAGACGAACCTCTTCATTTATCTCTTTTCCATCACCAGTAATATCAAAGGGTGGTGTATCAGCTTTGTTAAGAACGTCTATTATTAAAATCTCCAATTCGATATCGCCATTTTGTTTATCCATTTGTATGGCTCGATCGGGCCGTTTATTCACCTTACCTGTTACCGCCACCACCCACTCAGGTCGAAGTGTTGAACCGATTTCGTGCGCCTTTAATGCATTTGGTAATATCACTCCTTGAATTTTTCCTGACATATCTCGAAAATCTAAGAATATAAGTTTCCCTTGATCTCGACGTATATCAACCCAACCTTTAATGAGGACGGTTTCTTCGATGTGTTCTGAAAGTTTGTTTATAAGGATTCTTTCCATATGTATATATTGTATATGCAAGTAAATGTAGAAACGAAAGTCGCCCCTACAGATACAGTAAGTGAATAAAAGTATCTGTAGGGGCGACTGTGTCGCGGTGCCACCCTACTTCCCTGCCGTATTCGGCGCGGGCGCTTTAGTTCGCTCAGCTACGAGAACCGATCACAAAATGGTTTCGGTGGTTGTCAGCCACAGGAGCGATATACAAAGATTCTATAAGGATTGTGAGGTTTGGTCAAATTGAAATACTTGACAGACCAATATTATTTGTATATAGTATCATCACTTGACTGGATAGCTTTGATGTTCTCAACATCACTGCAAAGCCACAGGTTAGCATCAGGCACTGTACCCAAAGTTTGGTGCGAAATGGGTAGGCTTAGGAAGTGGTCGTCCGAAAGCTGACATAGACCAAGGTCCCATGCATGAGCATTGGGACCTTTCTTTTACTTTAGAGTGAAATACCAACTTTTTGTCTAACTTCCTGCATCTTCTTTGAAGCGCGTTCGCGGGCGCGGGCGGCGCCATCCTGAAGAATAGCTTTCACGTCGTTGTCTGTGATCGCCGCGCGTGCTTCACGCATTGGACTCACGTATACATTAATGTCCTCAATAAGAGCTTCTTTTAGATTCTTATATTTCCCTTTATTGGATTCATAAAGAAGTGAAAGTTCTGACTCAGATTTGAGGAGTTTGTGAATGGCGTACACATTTTCAGGTACGTCACTTCCTGAATTGGTCACAATACCCATAACCGCCTTTTGTATCTCCTCATGTGTTCCAAAAAGTGGAATGGTGTTCTTGTAGCTCTTCGACATTTTCTGTCCATCGGTGCCCGGAACTATACCTACCGCTGTAAGAATTTTTTCTTGAGGGGGTACAAATGTTTCACCAAAGGCATTATTAAATTTTGTGGCAGCTTCGCGTGCATATTCGATGTGCTGACGTTGGTCCTCCCCCACCGGGACGACCTCCGTATCATAGAGTAAAATATCTGCTGCCATGAGCATTGGGTAATTAAAAAGTCCTGCACTCGCTTCGACACCCTTTGCCGTTTTATCTTTGTACGCGTGTGCTTGCATAAGAAATGGAACAGTAACGAGACATTCAAATATCCAGGCAAGTTCAGTATGTTCAGGCACATCTGATTGCTTGAAAATGATTGCTTCTTTTGGATCAACACCAACGGCAATGTAGTCTTTCACGACATCTAGAATGTTTTGACGAAGAGCACTTGCATCACGAACCGTGGTGAGTGAGTGAAGGTCTGCAACCATAAGGTGGCTTTCGTAATCACGATAGACATCAGTAAAAGGTTTTAGCACACCAAAATAGTTTCCGATATGGAGCACACCGGAGGATTGTAGACCAGTGAGAAGTCGTTTTTTATTACTCATACTATGAATACTAACAAAATCAGTAGTGTTTAGAAAGCACATTTTATAAATGGGTCAGACAACATAAATCACCTGACTTAATTGACAAAATGAATTATAAATGCATAGTATATATCGGAACTGAACCTTGAAATGGAGCACATAATGATCATTACTCTCACTGGACCTTCTGGTGTTGGTAAGGGTCACCTCACCGCACAGCTGCAATCTGAGCTCGGAGCAAAGATTGTCCCCTGGACTACGACACGGCCAGCTCGCTCTGATGATGTTACGACCAACAACCGTCGTTTTGTCACCCGGGAGGAGTTTGATCTGATGCAGTCTGAGGGATTGCTTATCGGCGTCCAAAACCTGCATGGACACAAATACGGTCTGGAGCAAACGCTTCTCGGGATGACCGACAGAGAAGGAACATACATTTGCGAAATCAACAGCGCTAATGTCCTGACCCTCTTCCCTGTTATTTATCGACGTTTCAGCGTTGCTCTCGTCACCGATGATTTTCAACTGTTGAAAGAGCGTATTCAGAAACGCGAACCCAATGTTGGGAATGTGGAACTGAGAGACCGTCTGGAAACAGCGGTCAAGGAGGTGGGACTTGTTCGCACCAACGCATCATTGTTCCATCTACAAATCAACGTCGATATCTGCCACGCATCAGCAGTCGCGTCCATCGCGATTGAAGCCATCAGAAAAGGAGTAGGCTCATGAATATTCGGACAAAAGTCGGCTTGGTTGAACTGAACAGCCCGCTCCTTATCGGTTCAGGCTACATCACGGAGGATACTTCGTTCTATGCTCGCTCGGTCACTCGTGGCTGTGCTGGCATGGTTTCGAGGTCGCTCAAGCTGAACGTTCCCAAAGAACGTCAGCGCGTACCTGCACCTCGCTACGTCGTCACCAATGACGGATCGATGCTCAACTGTGAGTGGGGCAATGAAAAACCGTGGACGGATTGGCGAGAAAAAGAGTTTCGTCTGGCCAAAGAGATTCGGGGTGCCATCATCATCTCCATCAGTGGGCGTGATGTGGAAAGTTGCAAACAGCTAATCCACGAACTCGACCCGTTCGAACCAGATGCATACGAGGTGAACATCTCGTATGCACACTCAGGTGAGCTTCACGGCAACCTGAATCTGGACATCGAACATCTCAGGTACGTCCTTCGCACCATTCGACCCCTGACAAAGAGGCCGATCTGGGTAAAGCTGTCCTACTCGTCAATCCTTCTGGACATGGCGGTGGCGGCTGAGCAAAATGGAGCTGACGCAATCGTGTGCACCAACTCGATCGGACCGGGACTATATCTCGATCCAAAGACTGGTCGCCCGCTACTCGGAATCATGGGTGGAGCTGGTGGACTCACAGGTAGTGCGATCTTTCCGATTGCCCTCCAGTGTGTGTACAAGCTATATACACCTGAGCATTCCCATCGTGGGTGTCGGCGGAATAAGCACTGCCGAACATGTGGTTCAGATGATGCTCGCTGGTGCAAGTGCGGTTCAACTATACACCGCTCCTGCACTGCACGGTCCCCGTGTCTTTGAGGACATCACCAATGGCCTCGAAAGTTACCTTGCGGACCATGAAGTGTTCTCGAACTGCGCCGAGCTGGTCGGGTATTCACATACCCTGACCGAACAGCATGTGTTCGATGCGCCTCCCCCACTGGTGATTGCTGACAAATGCACAGGATGTCTCGAGTGTGCATCATCATGCGCATTTGAAGCCCTCAAGTTTGTCAGTCGAGGAGCAGACCAGCCGAAGCTCGTAGTCATCAAAGACAACTGCATCGGTTGCAACGCGTGCGTCGGCGTCTGTCCCCCAGAATTCGATGCATTTAAGATCCAAATGAGGTAACTATGAAAAAAACCAAACGCCTCTTTGGCATTAAAATCCATTGTGCTCAGTGTCTCGCTTTTTTGTTCAAGTACGAAAAGGAGGGCCCTGGCTCATTGGTAAAATGCTTCACGAGCAATATCAGCGAGGATGCCACAAAAGGCGACGGGGTTTGTGCCTCATGTGTTACGCAGTTTGCTCGTGACGGGAAGATTGGCAATCGTCCCATCCTCAAGATAATCCAAGGTCGTGTAAACGTGAAGGGTAACACCGGAAAGAAATAGCAACATTGGAATTAGCCATCCCTTGCAACAGGGGTGGTTTTTATATACCAAACGCATTTTTAAAATATGTCTCTGACTCCACATTGGCATCAAAAATGATGTTCGCTTCTTTATTCAACAACTCTATATACGCAAAGTATTCTGCGTCGGAATATGTAGTCAGATTTAATTCGTCTAGAACCTCTTTGAGTGAAGACTGTGCTTTTTCAGTTCCTTCTGTTTCAGATAATTCGATTTCCGCTTCAAAAAAATATGAATGCCCCGGCACTTCTACCATCGCAATTTCTACACCATGATATGTGTACACATTTATATTGCGTACACATAACACTCCCTTACTAAGACCAAGTAATTTATATACCTGCACTAACGTATCAAACGGATCGTTTGTCTTGAGGCTGTATTCACGACGAACATCACTACCGCCCCACGCACCAGTCTTTAAAATAATTTCAGAAAGTTTATTCGTATTTCGTAAACGAATATCTAGTTTACGACCTTCAATCCCCTGCTCTGGTAAACATGTACTGTAATCAATCAATATTCGCTCTTTTCTTTGAATAAACTCCCCATTTTTAAGTATTTTTTCTATTAGAGCAGGAATATATAACTTATCCAGTAATCCTCTCATCTCGATTTCAATAGTTTTTGACATACAGGTATTCTTAACGTCCCTAAGGGATCTTTTTTAAAGATGACTCGCATACTCTTTATATGAATCGACAAAGGGTTTTAATGCTCCAAAATAATTGCCAATATGGAGCGTTCCTGAAGGTTGTAGGCCGGTAAGGAGGCGTTTTTTATTACTCATACTATGAATACTAGCAAACATCAGTGAATCAAGAAAGTTATTTTGGATGTTTGATGATAGAAATAATAATGTAATGAGGTTCAACAATATAGAAGTAGAAACGCCAATTTCTATCAATGCGTGCCTGCCATAGATCGTCGTCACCTTTGTACTTTTTTGCGTGAAGTGATGGATGACGAACATCATTCATAAGGTACTCAAATTGCTTGTCAGCTTGTTTTTGAAGTGTTGAGGTAAGTTTTTGGTATTGTCGTATTGCTACTTCTGTCAACTTAACTCGCATCGTATTCTTTTATCTTTTTCTTGAATTCATTGGTAGAGCCAAATTCTATGTATCTTCCCGCTTTAATATCCTCAAGTGACTTCTTTATGTCGCGCATAAGAGGAGCGTCTCTTTCTACTCCACGTTCAAGAATAATTTGATTATCTTTTTGTGAGACAAAAAGAACCTCGCCTTCTTTAAGGTCGAGAGATTCACGTATTTTCTTCGGAAGTGTCAGTGTGCCTCGTTGTTGAATGCGTATAGTGTTCATGTGCTATATAATATCATAATACTGAAAATCTGCAAATCTGTATTTCAGGAAATAACGTTATCGATTTCGTATTAGAAAGAGTGTGGTTGCAGCAATTGCACCCAGAGTGTCGGCGAGCATGTCTTTCTGAGCATCCTATATGTCACCCTGGCTTCCAAGATACGATGCTCCAGCTTCTGGTGCAGCACTTGCAATGTATACCCATTCAATGAGTTCGTAGCTCATAGCGATTGTTGTAATAGCAAATACGGGATATTAAAAGAGAAGCTCACTCAATAACAAGTTTTGATTGAGTACGGTCAAGAACACTATTTATCTGTTCATTCGTAAGATCTGCAAACGATAGTTTTGGATCGCAGTAGTGTCTTCCAGTTCGAATTTTTCCATTTTGGAGTTCAAGTACTATGACTTGTGGAGTTCGGTACACTTTTCCCGTATCAGGATCTGGATAACTTTCAATCATTTCTACCATTACCACGTCTTCACTTTCAATTATATTTCGAATGTCGTACCGACGACCACGGATTACGTACACCTCTTCAAGTTCAGATTCAAGATGTGGTGTTGTCTTTGGAAAGAATTCGTCACCTTTCTGGTACATCCAGGTCATAGTGTAATCCTCAGACATCTTTTCAAGTGCAGATGCGACATCACCGTCAACCTCATTTTTAGAATACCTAGAACTATTTCAACATTTTTACTTTGAGCCATATGATCGAATTATTTGGCTTTTCAACTTAGGAGTGAAAATTCAATATTGAAGGTAGAGCCTAGACCTTCTGATTTTGGAATGACTTTTCCTTTAATTTAATCCACCATTTATCATTTTATAACTTTAATTTTTGCAATATTTAGTAACAAAGTCCTGTGCTCCTTTAATATTAGCAGTTGTACCATTCCGAACAGGAAGAGAACTTTTACCATTTAAAATATTTTGAAAATCCATACAGGACTCGTCAATGTATTCTCGGTATACTTCATAGGCACTATGCATAAGAGTAATTGCATCGTTTGAACAGCCAGAATTTGCAATATCACTTTTTTCACTTTTAAATGGTATAAGTACGCTTAAATAATCATCATTAATGTCACTTACTGATACAGTATTTTCATCTATATCAATGACTATGCGCTTTTCCTCAGCTTTAGGATTGCTATAGTTTTTGCAATTACTTTTTAATTCTTGGTCAATCTGGAAGCCTAATACCCATGGACCCATTGCGAATGCTAGCAAAATAGCTGTCGCAAGACCAAGGAAACAGGCTATCAGCTTTTGGAGAGTAACGTGTGAAATAAATTTTCTCATGTAAATATTAATCAAAGAATTAGTAAACGGCATTGATACCATTTCTGTCAGTTGACTGATAGCCAGTAATTTGTGTCCATCTCCCACTATTGCACCCAAGAGTCCCATCATTCATTATTGAATCAGCAGAGCAGTGATGAGCAAGTCCAAGTGAGTGCCCAGTTTCATGCATAATAAGTCTCTGTCGACTTAAAGAAGAAGCATTGTTCCACCATGCCAAGCTAATCTTAATCTGTGACCGAACTCCGCATGGGTATGTCTGCTGCCAAAAAGTGCAGTACGAAGAAGTATTTTTAATATCAAAGTTTTCTCCTGGTGTTGGGTGTGTGCTTACATAGCTTAATTTAATATCAGTGTTGTAACTCCATGTGCCAGAACAATTGTACTGTGACATTTTTATGCCATTTTTCCAGTCAGACATTTCGGTCGTACCTGTAGTTGAAGTTTTAATTTTTGAAAACGCACTCGTTTCTGCTGAGTTACAATTTGTAGAAGACACATAAAGCAACCCTGAATACCCGGATTTGACACTCATCCATAAATGACCAACCGATGGGAAAGTTCCCTTTGTGTGTGATGCGTTTGCGAAATATGTCGAAGTTACCAAAAGAATAGTAAACGTCCCTGTAAACACTATATACTGTCCAATAAAATTATTTGTCATGTTTATTTTTAATATTCCTATCTATTAAATAACAAATCATATTCTTCACCGTATACTTCTTTTGCTATCTCATTAATTTCTAGCATTTTTTCCTGTATTTCCGGTGAACACCCAGAAAAACCTGACTTGGGTTCAAAGGGTAAAGTGGCAGAGGCATTTTCACCACTTGTGTCAGACCAAAAAAAGGTTACTGTTCCATCTAAATTGAATGTTGAATCATCTATCTGTGAGACCGAGACTGGCAAGGTACAAGTAAAAGATGCCGTATTTTTCTCGGGTATGCCGACGTGTATAGGTGTAACATTAACAGAATTTTCATTCTGCACATCACTTACTTGCTTGACCAAGACTTGATAACCAAGGGTAATAAAAATAGCAACCAAAAAGAGTAAAACGAGGATGACAAAACTTTGTTTTTTCATACCAATCAACTTCATTATGCAGAATACATTGAAAAATGCAATTACAATGTTTAACTCTTATGTTTACTATTCAAGAAAACTACTAATTTACATGAACAAAAAAACTAGATATCAGTAATAATTCAATACCTTGCGAACACCTTTGCCTCATTTTTAAATAAGTGGAAATTCAATATTGAATGTAGAGCCCTGACCTTCTCCTTCTGACTCTGCCCACACTCGACCACCCATATCGGTGACCATTTTCTTCGCGACGAAAAGACCAAGACCAGTACCCGTGACATTCACGTTGTTCGCGTTCTTTGCACGAACAAATTTTTCAAATACTTCACCTTGCGTGTCCTTGCTCATGCCCACGCCCGTATCTTGGATCGTAATATACATTTTCTTCTTTTTTATATCGTCATGCGCGACTACCGTAATAGTTCCCTTCGGAGTGTATTTCATTGAGTTATCAATGAGATTCATAATAACTTGACGTACTTTCCCGATATCAGCATGCACAAGGCATCCAGCGTCACAATCTGAGCGGAATACCATAACGAGACCCTTTTTTAAAGCAACAGAACGAAGTTCGTCTGTAATTTTTTCTGCAACCTCCTTTAAACTAAAATCACTCATCTCATATTTCATGTTCCCTGCTTCGATTCGTGACACATTGAGATAATCTTCAACTGAGAGCGCCATGTATTTTGATGATTCTGCAATGCGTTCAGCCACTTCCTGTGCCTTTGCAGTCAATTTCCCATATGAACCCTCAGCAAGCATTGATGCATATCCGCGGATTGAGGTAAGTGGACTTCGAAGCTGGTGTGACGCGATAGATACAAACTCAGACTTCATTTTATCAAGCACTTTAAGTTTTTCGTTTGCCTTCTGCAGACTCTCTACGAGATGTTCAATTTGCTCTCGTTGTTTTACTTCCTTGTTTACACTTCGTACAAGGAAATAACCACCGATACATGCAAGGAAAAATGTTATTCCAACCAATATTTGGTTAGTCGTTGACTCGACAAAGAAAAACTCTGAACCAATGAGAAGAATTAGTGAAGCAACAAGTGCTTGAGCAGCAAGTAGTTTTATATTGAATGCTTTAAATTTCACAATTGAGTATGACAAAAGTGCTAAAAATAGAAGCATTCCGACAGGACCTACTAGGTTAATTTCGTATTCGCCTGAATGTAGAGCAAGATATTCTGAAAAAGAAAGGAAAATAAGAAAACAAGAACATGCCGCTAGTAAAAATAGATGTGCTAGTTTCTCCGCTCTTACATTAGGTTTTAATGTAACCCGAACAGCTTTGTATACACACCAAAGTATGGAAAGACCAGCAAGAAAATAAACGTACGTTATAAGAGGTCCACTGATAGCTTCGCAATAATCTAGATCGAAAGATTGAATATTTAAAGATGTGGGTAAAAGTAAAATCACCGGTAAAGACAAAAGAAACGTAAAAAAATTATATTTAAAAGGAACTGATTTTTTTTCAATATATAAATAAGCAAAGTAAACAATAGCTATTATGATTAATAATCGTAGAAGTGGAACGAGTGCCCAACCAAATGTAACAACCGCAGCTGGTATTGCAATCCAAAGTATAATTTCATTAATAATTGAGACTGCAAATAAAACAGTTATTAAAAAAAGTGCCCGTGAGCGTGATGAATATTTATCTTGAAATAGAATAAAAATACCAATGATTAATGCTGTAATTGCAATAGGGATATACGAGTAGAATAGAAGTGGCGGAGCTACACCGATATCAAATATCCCCAAGAGTGTTGGGTAGGTGTCAGTACACATGAGTAAATCAGACATATCTATTCTTCAAAAATTGGCTCGGGTTCAATAATTTCCAAATCTTCTAATACCATTGTCTTATAATATAACGAACATACAGAAAGTAGGATCATTACAAATGAAAGTATGAAAAGAATTTGAGTTCTTTTATCCATGTAAACAATTATATCATCCAAGGTCGTTACTTTTTGTATTGTGAACAGTTATTTAAATTAAACTATCCATCCCCATTTTTTTAGAAGAGGGATATCATGCTTATGAACTCGAGTTCCGATATCAGTGCGGTAGATCATTTTTGGGACTTTTAATAACGAAAGAAGTTTATGAATTTTTCTTTGTGCCACAGGGATGGTTTTTGCTGTAGTGACTACATATCCAAGATAGCCAAATTCACCCGCCCAATAAAGTTGCTCACCTTTTTTCCCTATTTCTTTTGAGACTTCTTCTAAATAGATCGAGTTACTTTCTTCCTCCGTTAGAGAATGTGTGAAGGACACTATTGTTTTTTTTGAACTTCTTTTTCGAAGGGGTGGATATGGAAAGGGTGGAACAGCAACTGAAGCTACAATGCCATATGCATTTTTAAATTTCATTTGCGCATTTTTTCCAGTTGCAACCTTGTATAGAAAATCTCCAAATGATGATTCATATAGTTCACACTGTAATTGAATGGCCGGGGTACCTAACCTTGGTGTAAGCTCAAGTGGCCAAATATCATTTTGTGTAACAATGCAATTCACATCTATATCTCCTTGAAATTGGATTTTTTGCAGAAATGGTGTGATTCGCTTAAGGGTTTTTTCATATAGTGGCAATGTTTCGTCTGTTGAATGCCACATCACAGTCCCCATTTCAGCAGTTAGTGGACCTTTGTCATCATTTAGCAGTCTTTTATGCTCATGATTAATTTCGATAGGTCCAACCCATTCGCGACCGTTGAAGTAGCGGGCAATACCTACTTCAATGCCATCCACTTTCTTTTGGAGATGCGCATGAGGAATTTTCAATTTTTTATAGAGTTGTAGCCGTTCAATAACATCGCTTCCATCAGTTTTTTCCCCAACAAAATTTAGACTGCTAATATGACTTGTTTGTTTTACTGCCCATTTTCCCTTATTTTCACGAACAAAGTCTATGGCAGCATTGATATCTTTAAAATTAAATGAAGGCAAAATCTTTATTCCATAAGTATGAAGAATACGCTGACCATATGCACGATCAAGTTCTAAACGATCTGCTTCCATATTGCCTCCGAAGACTATATACCCCCTTTTCCGAAGACTTTCTTGAATTTCACCAAAACCTACATCATCAAAAATGATAAGTCCTTCTTTACCAACCCACTTTAACTCCTTTTTCCAATCAGGTGTTTTATTAATAAAACCAGCAAGGCACTCTTTACGAGCAGGATCATGAATATACAATTTTACATCGTGACCCTCCTTAACTAATCTGTGGCATAGACCTGAACCAATAAGTTCATTAGAAATAAACAATACCCTCATAACAAGAATTAATGAATGCTGATACTCGGATAATGAAGCCCTCTCGGTTGAATATATACTTCAGAGCTTTGAAGCTTAAATTTGTCTTTTAAAAGTGTGACAAATTTTTCAGTGTCAAGATCATTTTGGCAGGTATAAACGTCGATGGTAATAAAACCACGATCTGGAAATGTATGAAAACTTATATGGCTTTCAGCAATCAGAATAAAACCACTCAGTCCACCTGGGTCTTTACGGTTAAGTGGGCCTACTTCAATTACTAGTGGCTCACTGATCGTATTCATATTCATCTTAGCGGGAAGTTCTACAAGTAAGTTAGTAAGTACTTCCTTATTTGCGAGAATCTCCTTCGGTGAGCCATATCCATCCACCATAAGGTGTACTCCAAATTGTTCTGTCGGTGTTTCCATAACGAAATGATACCTTATTTTATTATTATAAAAAGTTTAACAAGTATATAAAAATGGCGCACTGCTGAACAATGCGCCATTTTGGTTACACGCTTTATCCCGTAATGTACTTGGAGAAGTCGACTATTGAGTCGAATCCAAGTATGTAGAGAGGTGTCCAGATCGCTGCCTGAACTGCTGTAAGCGCGAGTAGCGTCAGGAGTATGAGAGTGTCTCGCCCAAGCTCCTTGCTGAAGAAGATAACAATGTGTTCCGGGCCGTCCCAGAACGTTGCTTTTAAACATACGAGTCCAATTGCAACGCGAGCCGCCGCAATCGATTTTGTACGCACAGCATCGACAGCGTGTCGGAAGCTTTCTCCGAGCGTAACGTCTTCCCCAGTGCGTTTCCATGTCAGCACAAATAGATATGCGACTGCGAGGTCGAACACCCACATGGAAATGAAAAGAAGGAACCAGTCACGTCCCACAAGCTTATCCACGGCGATGATGAACACCGCTGAAAGAGCCATGAGCCAGTAGTCAGCGACTGCGTAGATTGTCCGCATTGCTGCGGTCTTAGCAATCTTAGTGCCAGCTGTAGCACTTGTATCTTCTTCGTTGATGCTAAAGAACGCCTTTGTGCCAAGCACAAAGATGGCTGCCCAATGAGCAGCCCAAGTTTTGGTGCTGCTCATAGAGCCTCCTGTGTTTAACAGCCTATATTATAACAATAATAATAGAATATGTCAATACTCTTCAATAGACAATGTGTTTTATTTAAAAATCCCTATCTATTGAGTTCTAAAAAATGACACATGAGCAATTACTGGGTGTATTATTGAGCACCGACTGCAAACACTTTTTATCAAACAATAAAAAAGACCCTGTTGTAGCAGGGACTTTTTGAGAGAATACTCGAAAGTATTAATCGTCACGACTTCGGGGATGGCCAGAACGCGTGTGAAACCATTCTGGATTGACTTGGAACTGAGCAGTAGATTCCTCGGTTGTGTCTCCTACCACTGCTTTTTGGTGCTGATCTGCTTGTTGTACTAGAAAAGGAACATCGTCATTCGGTACTTCATTATGAAGTTTCATTTGCAACTCCGAGAGAGTTAAGGACAACTTATTTAAGCAGATCAACAATTTCTGTCAAGTTTTTTGGCGATAAAGCCATATCTGACTTTTGGATTTCCAAAGTATAGTCAAAAAAAATTGAGGGCCCTTCGTGCTGGGTATAGGCTTCTTTAACATTGTATTCATGACCTTCAACACAAATTTTTCCACGAATATAATGCAAAAATACTGCGCATGTTTTAAATTTAGAACTTAGTTGTGCTCCCATTGGGTTTACCACGTTTGAATCAAATAGATACTCTTTTTTGCGAGCATGAAGTGTTCCTGTTTCTACAATAATTGGGTGAGAAAAATGCTTCTTATATGAAATGAGTTTTTCTGTCATATGTCTCTCGCGATCAATTTTCTCCGTGTCTATAGAATCAAACGTTGTTATAAAAATACTGTGCTTCTTTTTTATATTAGACTTTCTAATCCACTTTAACAATGTAATATGCTCATATGTAAATCTTCCGTCAGAATCAATGAAACTATCACTGAGAGTTTCTGGCAACTCTCCTCCGTATGTGTAGGTTTGTAGGTCAATCAACTCTTTACTTGATAAAGGCCATTCAAAAGCAATGCTAAATGATTTGTTGTTCTCAACTAGAGGTTTTGCAATTTGTCCTATCAACTGAGCATTCTGGGATGAACCATGCAACTCGCCAATGAGCATAAAATCATAGCTGCATGCAATTTTCGCCAAATCAGTTGAATTAATGACATCCATATTTTGAGTATAGTATAAAAAGACCCATTGCCACAAGGCAATGGGTCGGTTCAGGATATTTCACAAACAAAGGAAGTCAATGAAAGGGTTGGTGAGATCAAAATTTGTCATGTATTGAAGCCACAACCATTGGCCGTTTGGATTAAGTTCCAGGAACACGAGAGTATCATTTTTTGTTACTGCAAAGTCGACTGCTGAGAACTCCAATCTAAAATGTTTCATCAAAGCAATTAATGCAGCTGTTGTTTTTTTATCAATTGAGCAGACTTCATGCTTAATCTTATCCAACGTAAGCTGTTTAAGATCGTCGACTTGAGATTGAGGAATCAGCCTGAATGCGTAAGCCTTTGAACCGAACATTACAACTCGCACTTCGTATTTAATTTCAAGTTTTTCCTGTGCAAAACAAGGGGTAAATTTGGTTGCTTGACCAAAATTTAATGATTTGAGGGTGCGAGTCCCGAGAACACGTGAACTTTTTTCAGAATTCAGGACCTGAGTTTGGATTGGTTTAGCTACAATTCCATTTGCACATTCACTTGCAAAAGATTTAAGCACATCTAAATCCTTTGTGATGAGAGTCCTGGGTATATCTAGGCCGTACCTGGCTGCTGTGATCAGCTGATTAGGTTTTGAGCGTGCTGAAACAATGCTTTCAGGTCTACTTACCCAGCGACAGGAGGTATATTGATGCAGTAATGATTCGATCAAGCCTTCAGTTTCTTGAAAACAAAAGGACCGGATGTGGTCGAACTTCTCAGGAATGTGTAATCGTCTCCGATACCAAATAACTGAAACATCATCCGTATGCCATGAGTTATTCTTAGTTCGCTGTTTGTCGTTGGGGCAAAGTCGCCATGTGGCATTAGGTATTTGGGTAACAGTATCTGTATTGAGTCTATTAAATAAAATAGAGCGTCTTTTGCACGCATCTTCAATGATATTTACATGGCGGTCGTCTGACTCACTAACTGCAAGAATTTTTATCAGTGACATTTGAAACCCCTTATGTCAAGTTACAACTAGTTAGAGCGTAACATTCTGTGGACTATTGTCAATTATACTTGTGATTGCTAACTCGCACTTATATTGTAGTTCCTTAGCGTGCTTTCAGGAATAATTTTTTTTAAAATCCTTTTATTTTAAGGAAATATGATTCATACTGTATCTTTCGAGCAAGCATAATCTATACAAATGCATCCTATTGAAAAAGACACACGTATTTTATCAATTCGGGAAATTGTCTTTGTTGATATAGCAGCTGCACTTAAGGAAAAATTTACAGAGGATAAATTTGAAAATGCGCTCTGCAATTCGAATAAGGTCCGCGTTTTCGCTATTACATATGAGTCTAATGGACATGCAGTAGTGGGCTATATTGTAGAGCCGCGAGAATTAAATAGTAAGACACCGGGCATCATTTATAATCGTGGTGGAACACGAGACTTTGGTGCTATAAAGATGGGAACTCTTTTCTATTTCTTAGCTGAGATTGCTTCGTGGGGGTACATTATCTTTGCGTCACAATACTCAGGTGGACCAGGTAGTGAGGGTGAAGATGAATGGGGTGGGGCTGATCTCGATGACGTAATTGTTCTTCATGAAATAGCTAAGAGTCATCCATACGTGGATTCAGAACGAATTGGAATGATGGGAGTAAGTCGCGGTGGCATGATGACATACCTTGCTCTTAAAAAACTGTCTGGAATAAAAGCTGCAGTAATACGCTCTGGTGCAACTAACTTAATTCGTTCTAAAGAATTCCGCTCAAAAATGTGGACTATGTACCAAGAACTTTTTGGGGAGAATGTTGAAGAGGAATGTAGAAAACGGTCAATTGTTTATTCAGCTAATGAGCTACCAGATACCACTCCCCTCCTCATTATGCATGGTACAGCTGATTGGCGTGTATCTCCGGAAGATGCTTTAGAAATATCAAGTGAGCTTTTACGTCACAAGAAACCTCACAGACTAATAATGTATGAAGGTGCAGACCATGGACTTATCGAGGTTCATGATGAGGTAATGCATGAAACTAGGAATTGGCTAGATAAATTTGTTAAAAATAGTACTACACTTCCAAATCTCTTGCCGCATGGTGATTAATGAATTTTCCATTTTCTTCCTTTGAAATAACTAATATAATTGTAACAGATAAAATGGATTGTCAAACTGGTTTGAATGTAAATTACATTCCAAAAAAGACCATGAACGGAGATGTATTTTAGGTTTTGGGAAGCCCAATGAATTCACCACTTGCCTCAGGACTAAAATGCTTATGATAGATTGCATTGAGTGAGTGCGTGTTTACTTCTTTTAGAATCCAATCAACAAGCATCGTTTCTGTAAAGTTGGCCTCATATGTAATGATGCTATCTTGCGCTGCATCGATTCTTTCCCCAATTGTTTGGAATGCAAAACACTTTGATTTGATGAGTCTATCTTTAGCTACACTGATTGCCGTTTCGTCGTTAATCGCTTTCACTACGATGTCGTGGATCGATTCCTTCACTTTCATCGCGTTCGCCTCGTCATTCACGGGGACATCAATGTTCCAACCCATACGCTCTCGTTCTGACCAACTCGCACCTCCTACTCCATATGAAATGCCCATTTCTTTTCGGTATACATCATTAAGGACCCCGTACTCACTATCTGTAAGGTAATCACATAGGAAAGCAATTGTTCTAGCTTCATTAAGGTTTGCATATGGAATAAAATTTCCCCACATGTATACCGGGGCATCTATATCGAGCGATTGCATGGTGTGGAATGCCTGACGATTCCATTCATATGGAATGAACCGAGAAGAAGGCAAATGTTCTTCCTTGAAGGTGATTGATTCAAGTTCACTGCTAAGTTTTTCGTGATCGAAATTACCTGCGATGATGACGGTAAACGGTCGTGAAAGATAATTACTATGGAATCGAAGTAGTAGATCATGGGACATGGATCCAATTGTTTCATCAGTTCCAAACACTTGATCTTTCAATACAAAATGAGCTTTTGCCCATTCAGTAAATTTATAGTGCCCAAAATGATCGTTCGCAGGAAAATATTTACTTAATGACCGTTCGCTCATAATGATGCCTTTATGGAGTTCTATATCATCATGATAAAGAGAAGGATGCACAATGTGCTTAATCAATTTTGAGGCAAGGTCATTGAAGTCACTGCTGGGCGCTTGCATGAAAAATGTAGTTTCAAACGGTGTAGTCCATGCGTTTGAGTTTCCCCCTGCATCTGCAACCTGTTTCTCAAAACTATTTCGTACAAGTTCACCTTCGGAACGATCAAGGCATACATGTTCCAAAAAATGAGCGATTCCATATGCGCCACCATAGTTTCCTTCGTGGGAATGACTTGTTCCGATCGGTACAATAACCCGTATCTGCGCAAAAGGCATTTGTACTTTTTGTGACCATACCGGTATTTTATTCTTGAGAATGGTTTTATTGAAAGCAAGTCGATCATCCATAATATAAAATAGTATAATGCAAAAAATAATGAACGGACAAAGGATGTGTCCGTTCATCCGTCTCCGTCAATGGAGACGGGTCACTTTCCAGATTTGGATCCTGGTCCCTTCCCCGGTCTTGCAGACCAGGGACTCCCCTTGCTGGAAGTGGATTTTGGCGTGAGACTTCGAGCAACGTTTGCCATACGCTGTACTCCTGGGCTCGGGGAGCTGCTTTTGGATCCCCCACCACCCTTGTTTGAACCAAACAATCCCATGATCAGTTCCTTCAACGGAAAATGGCGATACTGCCATTTTTACTATAGTCTTGCTATAGCAACTGTCAATAGCTAAGTGCAGTCAAATTATGATTCAGACAAAAAATTAGGACCGGCCGAACTTACCAAAAGATTCTTAAATACCAAGTAAGTATAGTTATTAATAAGCATTGCAGTAACAGTGGGCATCATGTATTCTAAAAATGTAGCGCTTTTGCTACTAGCTTTAATAAGCTGAAGGAGTCGATGATGGGATGGCTCGGATGGATTACAGGAATCGATGGATCGAGGTCAAATACCAAAGTTGAAAAGAGTGGCGGAACTACTCGCACCCACCACCTTTCAACTGCTGGTAAGGGCTCGAAAAGCAACCACAGTCATGTCATTGTGCGCGAAAAAGGTGTTCGAAAGACCGCTCATTGCGTTCCGCACAAAAAAAATCGAAAGTAATTGCAAATTCTCCTCACTACGACCACAGCATGCTTACTCTGCTGTGGTCGATTTAATTTTATAAAATAGGATTTCTGGATCAAAATTTATATCCGTCCTAGACTCCGCATCCTCACTAAGAAGAATTGATGTATCAAGAGTAAGATCGCGATATTCCTTACTTAGATTTAAAAGTTCAGATAGTACAAAGAAAACATCAGATAGTCTTTTATCAACTTGGTACCCATCGAGTTTTGCTTGCTGTATTAAATTCTCTATAATTTCATGCAGTGGCGTGCCGTTCGAGATTTTTTCAACAACCTCAAAAAGTATTTCATTATTCCCTGTTTCAAGTATTTCTTCGAATTCGGCCAAAAACATTGGGTCCTCAAATTGAATATTACTGTATTTTTGCATAAAGATTTATTATAAAGAAAAAGCGCATTTATGTGCACTGCTATGATGTAATCCTCATATTATACCTATTAATCAAACTATAAAAAGTAATGCAATGAGGGGGAGGATAAGCCACCAGAAGAAGTTTTCAGATGGCCCGAAAAGAGATTGTATAGGTGAGCCAGGAGTGATGAGTTCCGTTACCGGAAGCGCTTGGTAGCTATACGCCATAACAAGAACTGTTGCCATAGTGGCGAGAAGAAGCTTTTTTCCAAAGTGTTGAAACGCACTTTCATAATCATCTCCTGGTATATGCTTTCTAAATAAAAAAATACCAAATAATGTAAAGATACTAAATATAACAATCATCACAACGGCTTTACTTGAAGGGCTACCCGCATTAAGAAAATAATCGTAGTAAGGAAATTTAAGTGAAATAACGAGTGCGAGATATAGTGAAAAAATAATATTGATAATTGCGTACCTCCCTTTCATGAGTGCAATCGATAGAAAAATTGAAAATACCAAAATGAGGTATAGAGATTCTTGAAGTATTGAAACAAGTGATGCTGTATCCATTAATGAATATTATATCCTGATATGTGTGTCCCATACTATTAAAGTGTGTTGAACGCAAAACCCCGCGGCCTTTGGCCGCGGGGTTTTGCTAATCTTTTATAGGGTCAAGTTTCTAAGTCGCTGCGCTCCTAAGAACTCTCTCCCCGACCTCGCGGTTCCGACATTATGTGTAGCCGGAACATCGCTCCGGTTTATTTAGTCAAGAGGACATCAGCAGTGATGCCCTCTTGATTCGACTAAATACCTTCCTTCTTTAATTCTTCGATAAGCTTCTTTGCATTCTTTGATAGCTTCTGTGGAAGGTCAATGTGTATTTTTACAATGAAATCACCTCGAGGAGTTCCTGCACCATCGCTCGGAACACCTTTGTTCTTTATACGAAGCATTTCACCATGCTTTACACCTTCAGGAATTTTTATTTTTACATCTCCATCGAGTGTTGGTACGGTGTAATCCGAACCGAGAAGTGCATCACTCAATTTTATGCGCACGTTCATAGTGAGTGTGTCACCGTCACGTTTAATATTGGGATGACTTTGCACGTGAATCTTTACGTAGAGGTCGCCTGAGATGCCACCTTGTACCGCTTCCCCTCTGCCGGTCATACGAATCATTTCACCATGTTCAATTCCAGCGGGAATCTTAATATCAACAATATCTTCTGTTCGACGGACACCGAACCCTGCACAATCAGGACATTTCTCTTTTGGAATTTTTCCAGTGCCACGACATTCCGTACACTCTCGTACAGTAGCAAATTGACCAAGAACACTCTGTCGAGTTTCTCGAATTCGTCCATTTCCGTTACAGGTGCTACAAGTAGTCAGATCGGTACCGGTTCGTGCACCACTTCCTTTACACGATGAACATGACCCATTTTTCATGAGCTTTAAAGATCGCTGGGTCCCAAACACCGCTTCCTTAAATGATAGTTCAATATCTACAGAAATATCATTTCCTCGTGATGATCGGCGAGCACCTTTACCCTGTCCCCCGAACATATCACCAAAACTCTCAAATATATCATTTATATCAAATTCGAAGCCCTGGCCGTTTGCCCCCTGGAATCCCCCAAACCCTCCTCCGTACTGTGGACCTCCCTGTCCGCTTGCATAGGAATGACCGTACGTGTCATATTCAGCCCGCTTTTTGTCGTCACTGAGAGTCGAATATGCCTCACTAATTTCCTTAAATTTGGCCTCATCGCCTGTTTTTTTGTCAGGGTGGTACTTTCCCGCAAGCGTACGAAAAGCCTTCTTTATTTCATCTTTCGAGGCTCCTTTTTGGATCCCGAGTGTTTCGTAGTAGTCTTTCATAATTGCGAAAAGTGTGGGCTAATAATGGCCGTGAGTGACCTAGTAGACTGAGCTTATACGTTCTTGCCCTCGTCGTCAATTTCCGCGTCTCGGACGTTTTCTTCGGGTTTTTCAGTAGTATTCTCAGCTTGCTCAGGTGCCTTTTCTGACTTTTGCATCGCCTCACCAATTTTTTGCATCTCCGTACTGAGTGCGTCAGTTGCAGATTTGATAGCAGCGATATCGTCACCTTCTTTAACTGATTTGAGTGCGCTAATTTTTTCTTCAACAGAAGTTTTGAGTTCACTCGCTATAGAATCTTTATGATCTGTCAGTGCTTTTTCTGCTGTGTATACCATTTGATCTGAAAGGTTACGTACTTCAATCAATTCTTTTTTTCTAGCATCTTCAGACGCATGCATCTCAGCGTCGCGTTTCATTCTTTCAATATCTTCTGGAGTAAGTCCCGAATTTGCCTCAATGCGAATTGATTGTTCCTTATTTGTTGATTTATCTTTTGCGGTTACTTTGAGAATACCATTTGAGTCAATGTCGAATGCTACTTCTACTTGTGGCATGCCACGCGGAGCTGGAGGGATACCATCGAGGATAAAGCGCCCCAGTGATTTATTGTCACCAGCCATCGGTCGTTCTCCCTGTGTTATATGAATTTCAACTGATGTCTGATTGTCCGCTGCAGTGGAGAAAATCTGCTCGCGTTTTGTAGGAATGTGCGTGTTTTTCTCGATAATTTTTGTTGCCACTCCACCCATTGTTTCAATGCCAAGAGAAAGAGGAATAACGTCAACGAGCGTAATATCGCGAACATCTCCTTGAAGAATACCTGCTTGAATTGCAGCTCCGAGCGCCACCACTTCGTCAGGGTTTATAGATTTATTTGGTTCTTTACCAAACAGTTGTTTTACGCGCTCTACAATAATCGGCATTCGCGTTTGACCACCTACGAGAATAATTTCATCGATATCTGATGTTTTCAGTGATGCAGCCTCGAGTGCCCGTTTTGTGATTTCTATCGAACGGTCAACGTGTTCCATTGCAAGCTCCTCGAGTTTTGATCGAGAAAGTTTAATGAGAAGATGTTTAGGACCATTCGCATCCGAAGTTATAAATGGAATATTTATCTCACTTTCTCCAGTTGAAGAAAGTTCATGCTTAGCTTTCTCTGCGGATTCATCGAGTCTTTGAAGTGCGAGCGGATCCTTTCCAATATCAATACCTTCAGATTTCTTAAATTCGTCAATTAGAAAGCGAACAATTTTTTGATCAATGTCGCGGCCCCCCATGTGTGCATCTCCATCTGTAGACTGTACTTCAACAACATCATCTCCAACTTCAAGAACGGTTACGTCAAACGTCCCTCCTCCGAAGTCGAATACAACGATTGTTTCTTCTTTCTTTTTATTAAATCCATATGCGAGCGCAGCTGCTGTTGGTTCGTTGATGATGCGCTTAACATCAAGTCCGGCAATCTTTCCTGCGTCCTGGGTTGCTTTTCGCTGAGCATCATTAAAATATGCAGGTACCGTGATGACCGCTTCTGTAATTTTCTCACCGAGTTTTGCCTCTGCGTCAGCCTTGAGCTTCGCGAGAATCATTGCTGAGACTTCTTCGGGACGATGATCCTTTCCCCCCATATGCACAAGGACACCTCCATCAACGCCTTTCTTTACCTCGTACGGCACAATTGATTTGTCGCTTTGTACGGCTTCTTCTTCAAAACTATGGCCCATAAAGCGTTTGATACCGTATACCGTGTTCCTGGGGTTCGTTACACCTTGTCGCTTGGCAATTTGCCCTACGAGCCGCTCACCCGTCTTTGAAATAGCAACAACAGAAGGGGTTGTGCGATTACCCTCACTATTTTCAATAATTACGGGTTCGCCACCTTCTATAATAGCGATTGCTGAGTTAGTTGTTCCGAGATCAATACCAAGAATTTTTGCCATAGTGTATGTAATTATTTAATTAATGGTGTTAATGACTATGCTCCTATAAGTACTTTTGCGGGGCGTAATACAGTATTTCTTCGTTTATATCCTTTCTGGAGTACTTGTTGGATGATGTCTATTTCGTCTGATGAATTCGCCTTCAGATTTCCTACTGCTTCATGTTCGTGAGGATTAAAATGCTTTCCTTCAGTTTCTATTTCCTCAATATCATACGATTTTAATATTCCGTGAAATAGTGATTGCATTGCTATAACACCTTTCCTCCATTCACTATCATGTTCTTCTTCCTTTTGTGAGAGCGCTGAATCGAATGTATCAAGGAGTGGGAGAAAATTTAAAAGTGTTTTCTCTAATACTCGCTCCTTATCAAGCGAAGATTGCTCTTCAATTCGTCGTTTACTGTTAAGAAAGTCTGCGCGCACCCTTTCTTTTTCTTCAAGTGCAAGCATTTTTTCTGCTTCACATTTTCTCAATTTTTCACGAAGCGTACTTAATTTCTCTTCCTTAAGTATTTCGTCTTCCTCAAGCTCGATATCCTGGGGAGAGGCTTCCTCGAGCTCATCTTCGAGCATAATATCGTCTTCAGATGATGCTTTTTTATCTACCATAGCGGGGGCATTATACAGATGGTTTTTATCTCTGTCAAAATTAATATTTTGACAAGCTAGAAATCAGTGGTATGATTGCTGTTAGATGTGTAAGCGCCCAACGAACATCCGGTTGGGTGTACGTTATGGTTGTTTTACATGAAAGGTTCAGTGATGAACAGCAGCACCATTAAACGACTTCGGTCGTATTACCGGGAAATCCCGTGGCTAAAGCAAGTACTTCAACACTGTGAGCATTGGGTAGATGAGGTATCGCGCCAAAACGCAGACTTCAGTCATCTCGACTTAAAGATTGGTAAGCAAATATCACGAGGTAAGTCTACCTTCATGAGTGCGTTACTTGTCAGTGCGTCAGGCAGTCGATTCGTTGAATTAACTCCTCGCAGTACGCGTAACCCACTCATATGGCTGCTTTCGCTCTTTGGACTCGTAGAAAGAGCTCACTTTTGGACTCTCTACGGATCACTTAAACGACTTCAAGAAGGTAAGCTCAAAAATCCTCACGCCATGCTCATCGAAGAAGGCAAATGGATTGTGATCCTACGCGAGCGTGAAGTGAAACGCATGTTCAGAGTTTTTGCTCAAGCAGAGCTTGCGGTCACTATTCTTAAAGTGAGAAGAGATACGAATCTATTGTCGCTCATGTTTGAGTACGACAGAAACTCGTGGCAGCAAACGCAAGTTCTTGAGCGAAAATATTCCAGAACAAAAATTCGGAAGAAACAGGAGGTTCTCGCATGATCGCGAGCAGAATATTAAAACCCGCACTTCAGCGGGTTTTTCTCTGTCTGAATTTTTTTTAACGCTTTGTCACGAGTTGTTAGCTATAATGTTTCGCCATGCTCACATTCTAGACAAGCACTCTCGACCCCGCCTCGCTTTTTCGCCTCATTAGGAAAGAGGCTCACACCGCTCAGGCTTCGGAACGATAAGACCTAAGAAAATACCACCCGAAGGTGGTAGATTTTCTCGGTCTTATAGTTTTGGTCCAGGTTACTCAGTAAATTTTCACTACGCTAAAATTTACTAAGTACCTGCGACCCCACCTCGCAATTTCTCTGTCTCTGAAGACTGAGAAATATCGCTCCGGTCGTCAAAACGATAAATCCCGGCGCAGGCCGGGATTTTGATTATCGTTTTGACCACTGTGGAGCACGTCGTGCTTTGAGTAGACCGAATTTCTTACGCTCAACTGCACGTGCATCTCGTTTGAGAAACCCTGCCTTTTTGAGAACTGTTCGACGATCTGCTTTTTCCTTTACGAGTGCGCGCGCAATACCAAGTTTGATTGCGTCTGCTTGTGAAGAAAGACCACCTCCGAATACCTTTACCGATACTTCGTATGTTTCAATTCCTGCATCTTTAGTCTCAAGTACCATGAGAACACTTTTTCGTTGCATCGCTCCCTTGAAGTATTCTTCAAATGCACGCTCATTTACAATTATTTTTTGCTCTTTAGCGGGAGTCAGACGAACACGCGCTGAAGCTGTCTTACGTCGTCCTATGCCTTCAATGTATTGTTTAGTTGCCATATATAAAATTCACTACTCAGTTACTACAAGATTTTTCATGCGTGGGGTATGCAATTTGTTTTTTGGTATCATCCCGCTTACCACTCGACGAACTACTTCACCGTACCCTCTTCGAGTGGCGAGATGAATCATTGTTTCTACTTTGCGACCGCCGGGATGACCAGAGTATGTCTGGAATTCATCTTTACCACGTCGATCACTGATGTCGAGTTTGCTTGCATTCTCTATAGTGACTGAAATTTCAGCGGGAGTATTTTTAACAAACGTTGGTGAGTTCTTTCCTAGAAGAACAGAAGCAGCTTCAGTAGCTACACGCCCTAGTCGCTTTCCTGTTGCATCAATGATGTATTGTTTCTTTTCCATACAATTTAGTTATACAAGTTCAATGAAAGCATCTCTGCGACCATGCGTTACTTCACCAATTTTAATAATGCGTGTGTACCCACCGACTCGATCAGTATATTTCTTTGCTATTTCGTTGAAGAGTTTTTGTACTACTCCAATTTCCGGCTCTCCAAGAGTTGATGAAGCAAGACGACGAGAAAACACCGTGTCATTTTTCCCTCGAGTAATCAGTTTCTCCACAAATGGACGAAGCTCCTTAGCCTTTGCTTCAGTCGTTTTTATTTTCCCATGCTCTAAAAGTGAAATAGCAAGACCACGCATCAAAGCGGTACGCTGACTGCGGCTTCTTCCAAATGTTCTGTTTTTGTTGCGTTTTTGCATAATTCAGTTCGTACTTATTTACTCCTTAAGAGTTGTTCCCATAGAAGTAAGCATTGTTTCGATTTCATCGAGGCCTTTTGGACCAATGCCATCGAGCGCTAGAATATCATCTTTTTTCTTTCTCACAAGCCCTCCTACAGTCCGGATGTTGGCGCTTTCAAGTGCTGCGAGTGTTCGAGCAGAAAGATCGAGAGTTTCAATACGTGTTTTAAGGATGTCTGCATCGATATCAGCAACAGGCGCTCCCTTCGCTTCTGAGACTTCCTCTACTGGAGCCTCTCGAGATTCTGAGGTGCTTTCTTGAAATCCAATCACTGCTTTAAGCTGATGAATCATGATTTCAATTGAACTTTCGAGTGCTTCACGAGGCGTGAGTGTACCGTCTGTTTCAAGAAAAATACGGAGTCGATTGTAATCAGTTCGGTCTCCGACACGCATATTCTCTACTTCATAATTTACGCGTCGTATAGGTGTAAAGACTGCATCAAGCGCTATTGTCCCGATATCAACTTTATCTTTTTGGTGAACTTCTCGTGCGACGTACCCAAGTCCATGCTCTACCGTAATGTCCATGTTGAGCTTAGAAGCCTTATCAGTGATTTCACAAATTTTCTGGTCTGGGTTGAGGATGGTGATTTGTGAAGGTGCAGTAAGATCTGCAGCAGTTATTACTTTTGCGCCGTTAGCTTTTAGCGAAATAGTAAGTGGCCCTTCACCATGCATTCCAAGTCGAATGCGCTTAAGATTGAGAAGAATAGTTACCACATCTTCCTTTATTCCAGCAATGGTTGAAAACTCATGTTCAACACCATCGATTTTAACCTGCGTAATCGCCGCTCCTGGAAGTGAAGAGAGAATAATCCTACGTAGTGAATTACCAAGCGTATGACCGTAGCCAGGGTAAAGACCATCGATCTCAAAAACTCCAGAGAATTCCTCTTCGCGAACAACGCGTGGCTTTGATGGAAGGGCTACATTAGTTTCAAGCATAGGATTCTATTTATGAACATTAATAACTATCGACTGTAAAACTCTAGAACTTGCTGCGGGTCAAACAGTACTTCTGCAGGCTCAAAGGTCGGAGTGGATTTCATGGAACCTTCAAGTTTCTTTGAGTCGAGTACAAGCCAATTCTTTGGAGTGTGTGTAGCGAGCGTTTCTGTAATATTGGTGAAAAGTGGAGATTGTTTACTTCCCTCTCGCACTGAAATAACATCACCAATTTTTACTTTGTAAGATGGAATATTAATACGACGTCCATTCACAATAATGTGGCCATGGGCGACTATTTGTCGCGCAAGACGACGTGTTTTTGCGAACCCTAGACGGTGAACCACGTTATCGAGGCGAGACTCAAGTCGTCCAACAAGATCTTGAATTGGCTGCGTGTTGCGTTCAAGTGCCTCATCAATGTACCGGCGAAGTTGCTTTTCAGTCACTCCATATACAAAACGCATCTTCTGTTTCTCGATGTGTTGACGCTTGTAGTCACTCATCATGCCAGGACGACCAGTTTTCTTTCGTGCAGTTCGAGCTTCTGACACAGCAAATTTTTGCGTTTGAGTTTTCTCAAATACTGGTGCCCCAAGGCGTTTTGCTATTTTATATTTTGGACCAATGATCATATTATAAATTGACTATACTCGTCGCTCTTTAGGTGGACGCGGGCCGTTATGTGGCACAGGCGTTTGATCAGCAATTTTAGTAATGTTGATACCCTTCCCTGCAAATGCACGGAGAGCAGATTCTCGACCTGCACCAATTCCTCTAATAACCACGTTTGCATCCTTCATACCCATTTGGAGTGCTTTGTCCCCAATGATTTCACCAACTTTTGCTGCTGCAAAAGGAGTACTTTTTCGAGAACCTTTAAAACCAAGTGTTCCGCTTGAGGCAGAAATAAGTGAATTCCCCTTACTATCGCACAATGTGAGAATAGTATTGTTGAACGTTGCGAGTACATTAAGTGTACCGAGTGCAACTTTCTTCTTTGGAATGCGCTGTAAAGCACGCGAAGTGCCACCTGCGTCACCGCCTCCTCCCTTCTTAATGATTCGTTTCTTACCCATAGGAAAATGAAAATACTAACAGCTAAGAATTACGTCTTCTCAAGCTTACGACGACCAGAACCCATAGTCTTTTTAGCTCCCTTAAGTGTACGAGAGTTAGTTTTAGTGCGCTGACCTCTCGCAGGGAGACGCTTCTGATGGCGTGATCCGCGATACGATTGAATATCTTTTAGACGCTTAATATTACTTGTGACAAGTCGTCTAAGCTCACCTTCGATTGTAAATGATTCAATTTTCACTCGAATTGCATTCTCCTCTTCTGTATTTAGCTCGTTAGCTTTTCGAAGAGGGTCAATTTTTAGTTCTGCAAGAATAGACTCTGCACGTGAACGACCAATCCCATGGATTGCAGTAAGTCCAAACTGGAGATGTTTTTCGTCAGGGATAGTGATACCGGAGATTCTCATAGTAGTAGTTAACCTTGTCGTTGCTTATTGCGCGGTTTCTTCTTGTTAATAATATACACTCGGCCTCGTCGGCGTACGATTATGTCGTCAGGACTTCTTTTCTTTACTGATGATTTTACCTTCATGATCAAAGACGTTTAGCAATTCGAGCTTTTCCGCCATAGGGTTCAGGGACTACTCCCACTCGATCCCCTACAAGCACTCGAATTTTAAATTTTCGCATTTTGCCAGCAAGGTATGTTATGACAGGTTTTTCATCACCGTCCAGCAAAACTCGAAAAAGCGCATTTGGGAGCGCCTCCTCGACTGTTCCATAGACGAGATTATCTTTATCTTTAACTTCCTTATCTTGCATCAAACGGGGAGAGTTTAACAAAGTCTGATAAAAACGTCAAGCATTTTATCCACTGTAAAGATGAAATTTGCATTAAAATTCACTATTGAGCATCTTTTTCAGCACGAGAATCACTTTCTATAAGAGGTGTTATTGTCATTTCTTCAATATTATTAGGGAAGCTCTGGCTCCAGAACGGACGCACTGTTGCTTCAGCTCTATCAATTGAGGGATAGCTTCCAAGTACTGTGGGAAGCGCAGTCTTAGAAAGTCCGAGTAAATCAGTTTTTAGTTTATCTACATCGAACTGCCACACGATGCGCGTTCCACCCTTAAGCATAAATTCAAGTGCCGTAAGATTGCTTATGTCACTCGTTGTCGTCGTAGAATTGGCATACGAAAATTCTAACGCATACGGGTTGGTAGTGAGTACTGGTTCATCGTCATAACCAGCGATTGTGCTTTCTGCTATGTATTTAGAAAACTCTGCTTCCTTGAAGAGAGGTACATTGAGTACTGCCTTTTCTTTAATTGTTGCAAGCTGCTCTCCATACGCAGTAGAAGGGAGTGACTCAAAATTAAAAGTAACTGCGTTATCATACAAAACAAATCCAGCCGGACGTTCAGTTTTGAGTCGTTCTAAAAGGCTGTTTCGAAGCTCAAGGTGTAATTCTTGCTTTTTTGTTTCGAGCTCAGCCTCATCAATCATGTATCGTTCGCCATCGAATCCTCCATTAAAGGAAACATTCGATTCTCCATATATAGCTTCATATTGTGGGCTTCCTTTGAGCCCAGGTACTGTAAATCGTCCAGGGGAAACGTTGTATTGCTCACCTGTGCCGTCTGCAAACACTTCTGTCGTTACGACACCAGGCACAATAATTCCTTTTGAATCTTTTGTTGCCGCAGGGACTTCAACAGATTCCTTCATACGGAACACGAGTCCGTCGGGATTTTCAAAGCGAGTATTCTTTATGAGTCGCTGTGAAGTGCCTTGTTGTGTGTTGTACACAAAAACATTTCCCACTGAGCGTTCAGAAACTTTTTCAGTTCCCGCTGCTTTAACTTGGCGCTCACCTGTCGCTTCGAGGGTTAAAAGTTCATATCCAAGTTCTCCAGTCGCAGGGCTCTTTTGCGCCATAAACGTAGCCTGTACAGATACATCTTTATACTTGGGGTACACCGTAATTTCAGCACCGCCCATAAGAACATTTACCGCATATGCGCTTCCGAGGATAAGTAATGCTATAGAAACTGAAAGTATTGTTCGTTTTCTTCGTGATGCATTTCCGTCTGTTATATCAATACTCCCTAAGTCTGGATCATATTGTCGTGGTTCAGTGCGAGGCTCGGAATGCCTTGGTGCAATGTCTTGCGCAGGTTTGCGTGGCGGCACCAATGCGTCACGTCTTTCTTGAGGACGTGCTGGCCGTATGTCTTGAAGATTCCATTTTTGTGGCATAGATATAGTATACCTGTTAGTTATTTTCTATTTCACCGCACCCATGAAGTTTGTGGAAAAAACGGGCAACAATGGAAAGGTACGGATCCGGTACATCATGATAACTTATTTCTTTGAGAAGATCTGCATTAAGAGTTAATAGCGCCTGATCTTGATGTATCACTTTTTGAATAAATGGAGTCATTTCCTTCAATAATAAACGTGTGAGCGCATTTGGAGCCAAAATAAAAGCAGTTCGAGGGAATCTCCGTGTTGTAAAATTAACGCGCATACTCTCTTCCAAAATTCGCGCAAAGGAACTTACACTTTTTTGCACTTCTTCCTCGGCTGTTTTAGAGAGGTTGCCGGATTCGAGCATTTCAAAAAGTGATGCGATCTCTACGGCTGTACGATCTTGTGTTTCCATCATACTCCTCATTAATGTATTCGTACCACTTTGAACCGTTAGACTTTCTACTAGAGTTCCACCCTCTACGAGGCCAAATTCAGTTGTTTCACCGGTGATATTGATAATGCACAGAGAGTCAGTCTTTGGGAAAAGATCACGAAGCACACAGTATAAAACAAGTAGAAAAGTATGCGCGCGCACTTCAATATCGGGGAATATTTTTTCTTGTACTTCATACACCGCTTTAATAATGTCAGTCGGTACTAATCCTGTTATATGCGCAAGTGAAATTGTTTTCCCTTTTAAACCAATAGGATTCTGTATCGGATAATCATTAATACGCACATCAATGGTTGCGCGCTCAACAATTTGAAAGTCTTGAACATTTTTTTCATCATCCGCTTGAATTTGATGCGTTATTTCAGATTCCGCACTTTTTACTAAATCCTCAATGAGTCCACGAGTAACACGCATATCATCTTCGCCTTCATATTGAACATTTCTTGAGACGGTATATGACCAAGGAGAAGAACACGTAACAAAAATCTTTTGAACACGAGCATGCTTGTTATGAAGTGCGAGTGATTCAAGTCCATCTCTCGAAACAATTAAGCTTGCAGAAAATAGCGCTTCTCGCATCTGGCGCGTGTATTCAATGGTGCTTTGTGCCTTTTTTGTTATTCGTATGTGTACTCTGTGAGAAAAGATAACTCGTGGCAATTTCTCACTCTGCATTGATTCAATTATAGAAACACCGATACTCTCAGAGCTAATATCAAAAATGACACCATAGACAACACCGTCTGTGTGCGATTTGAGACCAAACATTACACTAGTATACCCTGGAGCAGCTATAAAATAGTGCGTAATCTACAGTATGTAAAATATTAAGTTCCTTTTATCAAATCACACTTTAAAAACCACGCATAAAAATCTCAGGATTTTTTGCTACGCTCGGCAGCGGCCTCCGCGATGCTTTTTAACGTGTGATTTTACAAACGTATTCATAAATGTTGCTTAGATCAAAATATAAAAACAGAAAACCCCGCACCGAAGCGCGAAGCTTTCATTGTGCGGGGTTGGCAGCTAGTGCCTGATAGAAACGGCACGCTTCGTGGAGATGCCGTAACCATCGAATGCGTTGCTCACTTCTCCAGCGAAGACTTTCCACTTCTGAGTGGATCTATCCCAATAGAACATGTCGATGATGTATTCAGTCTGATGAGTTCGCATCGTACTGAACGGCAACGGACAGACGAGTCGCCTCGTGTGCTCCAGAACAATCAGCGGCGAATTTCGGTTGCTCACGTCCTTGGTCTCCCATCCAAGGCCCTTCCATTCCACGGGAATGTTTTCGCCACCAGTGTTCACGTCGTTGAGGACCTGTTGCTCGAGAGCGGAATCAATTGCATCGACCGAGTAACGGGCCCAAGCAGGTAGCCTTTTCAATTGGAAATTGAACATTGAATGCCTCCAGGCATGTGGTTGTACTGTATTTAATAATACAGTATATTATTTATATTGTCAATAGCTATAAAATAGCTCTAATTAAGCTTATTCCAATACTGCTTTTATACGTCTGATTCCTTGTGACGAGGATTCCTCTTTTATGATTTTAAAAGTTCCTACAATGATACTCGTGTCCTCTACATGTGGGCCACCGCAAAGTTCACGCGAATACACCACATCATTGTTGCCAGTGATTGTGTATACCTTAACCTCATCAGGATAACGTTCCCAGAAGCTTCCTTCAATGGAGGTGTCAGCCTGTGCCGCTTCTTTCGATATGGTCTCAATGCTTACGCGTGCTTTCGCGCGAATTGCGTCATTAACAAACGCTTCTACGCGCCTTAGTAACTCGTCAGACACACGCTCAGGATGCGTAAAATCAAATCTAAGACGTTCGCCAGTGATATTCGAACCTGCTTGATGTACACCTTCTCCAAGTTCCTTACGGAGCCCTGCAAGAAGAAGATGTGTTGCGGTGTGATACATGAGCACTTTGTCTGAATGATCGGCAAGGCCACCCTTAAATTTCTGTTCAGCACCTTTTCGAGAAAGTTCGCGATGTTCATCCATCAAAGTATCAAATGTTTTTCTATCAACAGTGAGATTTTGCTCATGAGCAATTTCTTCAGTTAGTTCAATCGGGAAGCCGTATGTAGTAAAAAGCTCAAATGCATTTCTTCCACTTATGTGTTTTTCCCCGGTTGCTTTAGATTTTTGCTCAACGTAGACGATTCTGTCCTTAAGTTTAAGAGGAACGGTGAAGCGATCATCCGGATGATTTTGTGATTCAACATTGACCCTGAGTGAAATTTTACTAAATTCTTTCAGTCCCTGTGCAAGCGTCTTACGAAATTGAGCTTCTTCCGCTCGAATAGTATTTTCAATCATTTCCTGCTTTTCCTCCAAGTTTTTGTAGTGGTCTTTGTATGTTTCTATAACGGTATGTGCTAAGTGTGCTAGTTCGCCTGGAGAAATTTTTAAAATATCTGCATACCGTACCGCGCGTCGAATAAGACGACGTACAAAATACCCTTGTTCAGTATTTGACGGGAGTACATTGTCACCAATCATGAATACTGTTCCGCGAATATGATCTGTTATTACCCTGAAAGCAATTGTGTTGGATTCGTAGCTTGTCCCTGAGAGCATCTCAATATGCTGTACAACGTTTTTAAGCAGATCAACAGTAAACACATCAGCATCATTGTTAGCTGCAGCTGCAATTCGTTCTAATCCCCCACCGAAATCAACATTTTGTTGCGGAAGTTTTTCAAATCCAGTTTCAGATTTAATATATTCAATAAATACTGAGTTTCCAATTTCAAGAAATCGACCGCAATCGCAGTTTGGGTGGCAGTGTGCACCGAATTTTGTATCGTGCGTTGTACCAAAATCATAAAAAACTTCACTGTCAGGTCCCCCGATTTCTCCTATGGGCATTTTCTCCGGCTTCCCTGCTCTTGACCACCAATTCTTCCCAGCATCATAAAGAAAAATTCGCTCTCCCTCAGGCATCCCCTTTTCTCCGCCGTCTGCCTCGCTTCCCATAAATGCGACACCGTTTGAAACTTTTTGTTCATCAAAAAGCGATTTCCAGATTTCTATTGATTCTTCATCACGAGGTACACCATTTTCTTCGCTTCCTGAAAACACGGAAACATATATGCGTTTAGGGTCAAGTTTAACCTCTTCAATCAGGAATTTGTATAGCCAAGGCAATTGTTCTTCTTTAAAGTAATCTCCCAATGACCAATTTCCCAGCATTTCGAAAAATGTGGTATGACGATTATCCCCTACTTCCTCAATATCTTCTGCACGAAAGCATTTTTGTGAATCTGTGAGACGCTTTCCCATCGGATGCTTTTCACCCATAAGATATGGCACAAGCGGTTGCATTCCACTTCCTGTAAAAAGCGTTGTTGGATCGTTTTCAGGTACGAGTGCTGAGGAGGGAATTACCATATGGCCGTTTTTAGCCATATACGCAAGATATTTAGTACGAATTTCGTTACCTGACATATATATTATGAAGATTGTGTTCGAAACTATACTAAAAAAAGACTAACTATTCCAGAACTAACAAAGTGAATGCAATTCGAGGCAAAACAAAATTTTTTACTTAAACATACACATCGTATGGTGGAGGAAAAAATTGAAGTTTTAACAAAGAAGTGCGTCAGCTTGTTAGTTCTGGTTGAATGCAGCGTCGATGGCACTGGTACATTCAGCTCCTAGACAATCAAAAAGTTGCGTCGAACCATTATAAAAGAGTACCTCAAGAAGATAACCGATCACAATAAGTGCTAATCCAATTATCGTGACATAGTGTTCACGTTTGATTGCTTTGAGCACTAATCCATCAATTGAATGTTCGTGAAATATACGTATGTGCACTCTAAGTACTGCAATACCTAAAATTAACTTACCCAGTGTGCCAAGCGTTATTCCCCATAAAAGTAAATTCATATATATATTGTGTCACACTGAACGTTGAATTCAATGTGTAGCTGGGGTAATCGGAATACCTTCTTTGGAAATTGGCCCCGCTGCTGAAAGGGTAAGGTCTCGTGGATCAATGTGTTTTTTGACGGCGGTATTTACTTCTTCACACGAAAGTAGCTCCCGTTTTGATTCGAGGATAAGAAGATCTGACTCGGTATAGCCCATAATTCGCGCATTGTGATACAACGCGAGGCGATGTGCATTCGAATCATGGGCAAGTGCAAATCTGTTTTTTTTGATTTCTTTAAAAATAGAAAGTTCTTCAATCGATATTCCATTCTTTACTATTGTGACAATTTCTTTGTTTGTTTCAATAATTCCCTTATTAAAATCTTTTGCGCTAAAAAAAGTATATACATTCCAATGTGCTTGCGTACGCTCATCACGAATAACGGGAGTAGCATAAATACCATACGTAAGGCCATGTTTTTCTCGCACCGTACTCATCAGTCTTCCTGAAAAACCTCCTAGAAGCCCGAGGACATCAATCCCAAAAGAGAGTGGGAGAAAATCCGAATCTTCAGGTGTAAGAGCAAGAAGTGCACCCATACGCACTTCGACATTAGTTTTTCCCTTGACGACTTCAAAATGGCTTGAACGATGTGGAGGAGTAATGGGTACTTCTGATCTATCAACTTGAGTTGTGAGTGAACCAAGAGTTACCATTTTCTCAGTCACAAGTGAAGCCGATTCCTTGTCTCCTACCACCGTCACATACCATTCTCCTTTTAAAACATTCTGTGCAAGAAGTGAATATTTATTGGTATTTAATTGTTGAATATCATTTTTATCCTCTTTGAGCGTGCGACTTCGAAGAGAACTCCCCGGTGGAAAAAGTAAATTTAGAAAATTGATGTGCGCAATTTTTTTTGCATTGTCATGATCTTCACGATTTTCTTCCAAAAATAGAATTTGCTTTCGCGTAAATTCTTTTGTATCAAGTTTTGGATTTAGAAGCAGTTCTTTAAGAATGAGAAGTGCCCGGGGTAGATTCTGTTTGCGAACGACAATCGAGATAGTAATTATGTCATTATGTACTGAAATTTTAAGCGAGATTCCATGCTGTTTGAGGTAGTAATCAAGTGCCTCTTTTGAATACTTTTGTGTACCGCTTAAAAAGAGCGCTGCGTACATATGTAGTGAAACATCTGTATATACCTTCCTATACTGAGGAATGACCATGCTCAGTTTCATTTGTACGAGAGAAGGATCAAGTGATGTGACACTCGTAATGTGAATAGATTCGTAATCAGTATGTGCAGTATAGTGCTTCATTATATAGTTGTTGATTCTTTTTCTAGTGTCCCAATTGTTGCATTTCTGAGAGTTAAATATTCTGCAGCAGCATTTTTTACTTCCTCACGTGTTATCGATTCAATTTCCGGGAGTGTATTGAGATATTGTTTCCAATTCCCTGTCGCAACATATTCCGCAAGCTCCGTTCCTATGTTATGACTCCCGTCTCTTCCTTTAATTGTTTCAATGAGAATATATTCTTTAATTAATTTAAGTTTTTTTTCAGAAATACCCTTTTTTATAAGTATGGTTATTTCTCGCATAACAATTTCTTCAATAGCGGCATAGTTACCTTCTTTTGTCGCATATATACTGAAAAATGCCAAAAACGGATCCTTTGTAGGATACAGATGTGCACCTATTTCTGTAGCGTGACCTCCCTCTACAAGCTCCTTATAAAGCGGGCTTGTCTCCCCGTGGGAAAGGTAAAGAAGAGCTATCGTAAGCGCATTCCATGATCGAGACTGTAATGGAGGCGCCTTAAAAGCGATAGCTGTGTACCGTAATGGGGTTTCCCTAATAAGTGACACACGCCTTACTCCAGCTTGAATGGGTTCTTTTCGTAAAGGCTTTGTATGAATGACTGGTATATTCGAAATAGAAGAGAAATGTTTTTCAACACGAGGGAGAACTTCCTTTGCATTTAGGTCTCCGACAAGAATAAGTGTGGCATTATTGGGCCAATAATGCTTATTATAAAATGATGTGAGCGACTTAAGTGAGTACTGCTCTATGTCGCTTTTAAATCCAATTGTATCGTGATGATACCCATGGAGCGTAAATGCAGCTTGGACCATTTCCCATTCGAGGACGGAATCAGGTTTACTGTTTTGGATTTCGTATTCACTGAGCACATTCGCGCGCTCAGGATTAAATTCTTCTTGAGTGAGCACTACATTTCGCATCCGATCTGCTTCAACTTCGAGCATTCCGTCAAGATATTCTTTAGGAAGAGTGAAATAGTATAATGTACGATCAAGCCACGTTGTAGCATTTAAATGTGCACCCTTGTTTTCTAGGTCTTTCCACTTCGTACCTGTTCCTGTCGTGGGCTTAAAGAGCATATGTTCAAGCATATGTGCAAGACCTGTCTCTCCCGTTCGCTCATCTTGTGATCCAACTTTATATAAAATTGTAGAAGTTACAGTAGGGCTCTGTGGTAGTTGAACAATAAGTACAGTGAGTCCATTTGTATCAGAATGATACTCAGTAATATTACTTTTCTTCGTTATGAGAGAAAAAGAACCAATTTTAGTATTAGCCTTGGTACCGCGCTTCGCGGGAACGTTCAACTTCACCAATGAATGATTTGAATTCTTCGAAGACATGATTGAATTCAGAGAGTATAGCATTATCGAGGCTCCTATTGAAAATATTGCTTATTTCTTGGTACATAAAGATTCGATCATTCATAGAATCTCCAAAATCAGCGATGAGTCGCCCATGATCCTCATAATATGCCTCAACCATTGAACGCATGTTATGAATCTTATCAGCAGCAGCTACGAGAAGAGATTCTTGTGACGCTTCTTTAAGTTGTTTTACATATTTTTTCTTCTGCTCCACCCAAGAATCAGAAGCATCAGTGTCCTTTCGTGTTATAGACATCACTATTTCTAAAACCGTATGCCCAAAGTCTTCATTCAGCTCTTCACTCGTATAATCCGTATCTTCAATTGTGTCATGAAGGAGCGCCGCAATGATGACGTCTTCATTGTTAGTGTAATCGGCGACAATCATCGCCACTGCAAATACATGAGTGACATAGGGATAAGGAACTTCTCCTTTCCGAATTTGATCTTTATGCAAAATTGCAGCTGCACGTATTGCTTGTTCGATACGGAATGAGTAGTGCATAATTATTTCTTTGCTGCAGCTCGTTCAGACTCTTTTTGAGCATCAATTCTTAACTTTGCTATTTCAGCATTTTTTGCAGTAAGTGTCGAAGTAAAGCCAAGTTTTTTTCTCGCTATATCCTCTTGTTTTCTATTAATTTTATGCACCTCCTCTTCTGCTGAATTTAGTTTTCGTTGTAATTCCGATAAATCTCGCTTAACATCGTCAACTATTCTGTTGGCACGATCCAGATTCTGCCGTTCCTGTTGCTCATCTTTTTCAAATAAAGTAATTTCTCTCTGAGCATTCAAAATTTCTCGTTCGATTCTATTAATTTCAGAATCTAAATTTCCCATGTTTATTTCAAATTAGCGCCTTCACGTAATAAAAGTTTTCTTTTAACCCGTATTCCTCCCCTATTGTATCCTCCGAGAGTTCCATCACTCCTGATAACTCTGTGACATGGGATTGCTTCATCATAATTCCCTGCCATGATCCGTGCAACAGCACGTGCTGCATTTGGATTCCCGGCTTGTATAGCCACTTCTTTATACGAAAGTGTTTTTCCTTTAGAAATTTTACGCACCGTGTCTCGTACTTTCTCATTGAATGTTAAAATGCTTTTATTTTCCATGATGAATTGCTTGAAGCTTTTTCCCACACGCTTCTCTGTACGGGCAGTACTCGCACGAATTGCCAATTTGAGGAAATACGTCACTTTGTAGACACGTTTTAATTTCGCCTAGAACTTTTGGTATCCAGCTTTTATTTCCGCTTGTAGGAATTACTGTTGTGTCAAAATGGAGAGCATTTTCAAATGATTCACGAGATGCATCGCCATTGGTATACACAAAGTATCCTACTTCTTCAACGTTAAAACCATTTTGCTCTAGAAGCCATTGATATACACCAATCTGCCTTGCATACTGTTCAGCCCAACTAGAATCTTCAAGAGAAAGAATTTTCTCGGGTTTTGACGTTGCTTTATAATCTACAACAATGAGCGAATTTTCTGGAGTAACCCAAAGATCATCAACGGCTCCCGACACGAGTAAACCAGTCTCTTGATGCACATGGGTTATGCCTTGAAAAGGATCGCGCCATGTTTCGAGAGAAGCGTGGAGAAAAGGAATCGCATTAATTTTATATTTTTCCATCAATGGATGCGAAGTTTGTGTTTTTCTATACGCATCAAATTCCTTTTTAAAAAGTGTGTCTACGGCAACATTGAGAGTGAACGTTGGGATACTTGGACGCTTCGTCCCTAATTTATTATCCAAATAGAAGCATCGTGGACATTCAATAAAAAGATCAATTTTTGATCGAGAAAGTTTCCATTTTTCACCTCCATAATTCCACTCGCTACTTCGGTTTGGATTATATTTTTTTATGTATGCCATGTAGAGTACAAGTATAGCAAAGTATTACCGTCAACAAAAAAGCCCCGAATGGGGCTTTTTTGTTGATTCAGCAAATATTAGTTTGCTTTGAATGTCTCACTGAGACCATCAATGAGTACATCATCCTTCATTGAGAATGATGTGTTTGTCTTTTCTTCAAAAAATACTACTTGATATGTGCTACCAACGCTTGTATTTCGTAGTAATTCTACTGATGTTGGAATAAGTCCTTCATCAAGATTGTATCGTGAAGCTCCAAGTGCATTACCACCCACACCTCCAATATAATCACGAACAACTACCCACCCGCTATTTGTTGGAAATTCAACATCTCCGAGAATAACTGTATTACCTGCTTTTTGATCAGCAACATTTATTTCTCCATCACCTGCAGTTACTACGGGCTTTGAAATATCTTCTTCATCATCAGCATTAGTATTTGTATCGACGTTGTCTGTATCATTATTCCGATTCTCTTCTTCTACTTGAACGGTGTTGTCATTATCTGTAGGAATATCTTCCGGTGATGAAGAAAATACCCACACAAGGAGACCGCCTATAAGAAGTCCCGTAATAAAAGCTACCACTGTTTTCTGTCCTTCCTGTTTTTCTGCTTCTGACATAGCGTATCTACTACTTTATTAATGAATAACCCATTATAGCATGATTTTGAGCCGTTCTAGTATTTTTTATATTACGTCACTCTGATAATATGGCTGTCAAAAAATCCTATTTTAAGCCACAAAGCAGGCTTGCTTCTGTAAGAATTGCCTCAGTTTTAAGTGTGTTAAGCCCGAGAGGAAGAAGAGCGTGCACATTTTTGAGTAGATCAGAACATGTAATTATTCCTGCCAAAAGCAACATTTGCTTCTGTCCTGTCGATATTTTAGTGAGAACAGTGATTGGGTACACACCGAATTTTTCTATCATGTCATGCAGTGAGTTTTGTTTTGGATAATCCCAACTGAGGAGATTAATTCCCGTGCATGCAGCATACTTTATCGCAGCATCTGTGAATTTTGTATTTGTTATTACAGAAAGAGAAATGATACCGCACTGATCTCCTTTGCAAATGCGCTCATCTTTTAAGTCGAGGAAGCGAGCGTATGAATACATCGCTACTTGGAGATCTGATTTTATTCCCGGTTGCGCATGAAATTTAGCTTCTGCTACAAAGCTGTGCGTTGGTGAATACGCAGCAAGATCTATTTCGTGTGTAACACATTTACCTTTAATAAATAATCTGCGTTTTGTGATATATCCTTGCGCTTCAAATAGTTTCCCAAGATAATCCTCAAATGGAAATCCAGTAGGTCCTAAGTTAAAAACGGCACGTCGGAGTGAGTATTTTGCCGCGACGGGATCATTTTGGTTAGTGCGGAGTAGTTCAAAAGCCTTTTTATAAATTTCTTGAGTACGTGCACCGTTAATGAGTGTTGCTTCAACCTCACGTACAATGTCACTAATCTGACTTTTTTCTGCACCTGCACGCTTAAGAGAAGTTTCTAGTTTACGGACATTAAACTCCTCAATCGTTCCATCAGCTTTTGTAATTTGCATCACGTAGAGATTATTGATTCGTAAGCGCCATATTTATATGATATCAGATTTCATTTTAGTTTAAATATAACTTTGAACATTTTGTTAAGAAATAATTCCGCCGCCGCAGCATTCATTTCCATTGTAGAGTACACACGATTGGCCTCGCATGGGTGCAGTTACTCTGTCTTTAAGAATTATATTTGCTTCACTATTTTCTTCTTTCGTAATTTCTATAGCTACCGGTGTTTGACGATACCTAAATTGTGCTGTCTTACTCCCACGTAAGGTGCCTACAAATTTGTTCACGGAAGTGAGTGCTACAGTCTCTTCTAATTCATAAAAAGGTGTTTGGCTAGATACGGTAATAGTGTTTTTTTCAATATTTCTCCCTATTACATAATGCGCAGTGTTCAGCGTTGATTCAGTACTAATAGAATATCCATGACGTTCTCCAAGAGTATAAAGCAGCGCTCCTTCGTGAGTCCCTATACAATTGCCGTCTTCGTCAAGAACCTCACCTTTTTCAAGAGAAATATAGTGTGAAAGAAATTCTTTCATATTGATGTCTCCCAAGAAGCAGACACCTTGGCTGTCAGCTTTATCGAAGGTCGGAATATGAGCTTCTTCTGCTTCTTTACGTATGACTGATTTCTCTGAATCACCGATTGGAAAAAGAATGACGGGAAGTAATTCTGGTTTGATGCGCCATAGAAAGTAGCTCTGGTCCTTAGTAGTATCAACGCCCCTGTGGAGATGGTAGGTACCATCATTTGAAGTAATTATTTGAGCATAATGACCTGTGGCAATTTTGTCTGCACCATTTTGAAGAGCCCATTGTAAAAAGGCACCAAATTTTACATGTTCATTACACATAACGTCCGGATTAGGGGTGATACCTGCTTTATATGAATTAATCATATAATCCGCAACTTCTTTTTTGTACG